>NC_010168.1:2700000-3000000 GCF_000018885.1 Renibacterium salmoninarum ATCC 33209
CGGCTGTGTTGCTTGGTGATGCTTTTGGTATGGCTTCGGTGCTATTTGCTGAAGTTCTCTACCGTGGCTTTCGTACTCTAATTACAACGGTGTAATACACTGCCCGTCAAGCGGAACTGGGAATTTTATCCATAACTCGGAGCTTTTCGCTTTCACGCCACGCCCGGGAATTTCTCAGCTAAGCGGCGTGTTGCCAGTGGCTCGGAACCTCAGTTCGGCGCAATATCCTTGATCAAGACCCCATAAAAACTCTGCTGCAGATGACGAAAGAGTCAGCCATGAACAACATTGATACCTTGCTGCATGCTTTCCGGAGCCAGGATCCAGGATCCCCCCGACTGACTTGGTACGGGCCAGATAGTGAGCGAATCGAGCTTTCGGGCAAGGTATTGGACAACTGGGTTGCAAAAACGGCGAACTTCCTCACCGAGGAATTCGACGTCGGCCCAGGGACCAGTTCCGCCCTAGAGCTGCCAGCGCATTGGAAGTCATTAGTCATCGCGCTGGCCGCCTTGGCTTGTGGCAGCACTGCTCAGTTCATCGCCCCCGCCAATGAGGGTGCACGAACTGGCTCATCAGAGACTTCAGTGTGGTTCGTCACCGAAGAAGCCCAGCTCGCTAACGCACAGGATCAGGCCGACGTCGTCGCCGTCGCACTGCCGGCCCTCGCGATGGCATGGCCGAGCGATTTACCGGATGGGGTTTACGACTTTGCCGCCGAGGTCCGGATGTTTGCGGACGCCTTCAACCGGTTCGACGACCCGGGACCTGGCCAGCCGGCGCTCCGAAGCGAGGCCGAGACCTATAGCTTTGCGGAACTGTCTGGTTTCGCTAGCACGGCCGAAAAGCTCGCTGGAAACAGAATCGCGCTCTTTGCTTCCGCGGGTCTGGCAAAGACTGCAGTCGCGGCGCTCGGTATCTGGCTGGCCGGCGGATCAATTGTGTTGTTCTCGGATGAAACCTTGGCAACTGAGAAAACACTGGCCAGCGAACAAGTAACCAATCAAAAATAACGCTGTAGCTACACCGCAGCTACACCGCACCAGTAAGGCGCTGCTGGTTAACTGGTTTTTCGAGGTGTCGGGCTATTTTTTGGAGTTGTTAGGGCTGGCGGTAGTTGAGCCGGAGACTTCGGCGTGGTGCCCTTCGATCAGTTCATGATCATTCGCGAACTCGGGATCTTCGTCGAGCTCGGCAGTAAAGACCCAGAATCGATAGGCGAAGAATCGAAAGATTGTGCCCAAGATCAAACCGACCACGCTACCGGCGATAAACAGGCCGACTTTACTATCAACGCCAAGCCAGTATTTGGCCACGAAAACGCACCCGGAGGCAATCAGCAGCCCAACGCCGTTCATAATCGCGAACAGCACCGCTTCGCGAACAACATTCGCTTGTTTTCGGTGCCGGAAAGTCCAGTAACGATTGGCAACCCAGGAGAAGACACTGGCGACAATTGTTGCGATTGCTTTGGCCCAAACTTCGCTGCCATGCAGCGGTCCAGAAAAAAGCCAAATAAAGATTGCCGAGTCAATGACAAAAGCTATGCCGCCGACGACGCCAAACTTAGCAACTTCGCGCCAGAATAGGCCTACTAGACCACGTAAGAGCTGCATTATTGATTGAAGCATGACCCTCCACGGTCGAGCGAAAAACAGCCCGACTTCTTGGGCCAACCTCCTATTCTACCTTGAATCCGTGCCAACCCGACCTGGAGTAAGAGGTTCTAGCCCGTCGTTCGTGGCATTTCCTTCGATCAGTTCTCGGTCTTTGGCATACCCAGGTCCCTGATCAAGTTCCTCTTTGAAGACGAAGAATCGATAAGCGATGAACCTAAAATGGTGCCTAAAATCAGTCCGATCACGCCACCGGAAATCAAATCTGCAGAATAGGTCTGAAACCCTAAAACGTAACGGGAAATAAACTGGCAGGCCACCGCGATACCCATCCCAATGAGGCTCATCAAGATGAAGACTGCGAACTCTCGCCAAGGCTGCTGCCCACGTCGGTGCCGAAACGTCCAGTACCGATTAGCAAACCAGGAAAAAGTATCGCGATTGAGCTGGAGATGACTCGCGCCTTGATCGTGCTGCCATTCATCGGGCCAAAATGCAGCCAAGTTAAAGATGCCGTTGTCGACGACCCAACCAAGTCCACCGACAACGCCGAATTTCGCAACTTCACGCCAAAGCAGCGCAACGAGGGCGGCGCCCCGTTGGAAGATGGAACTTTTCATGACCCTCCATGGATCTACAGTCCGAACCGTTGAACTGTTCGGACTCCCCAGGATCCGCCCGACATACTAAACGCCAATATTACTCGCGAACCCTTGTCCAAACTGTGTAAAGACTGTTGAACTTGAAGCAAATCAGCTACATCGACGCGCCGAAAAACGTCTCCGCCGAACATACTCGGTACTCTTTACCTTGTGACTTTTCCAGTAATCGGTGTTGTTGGCGGTGGCCAATTAGCCCGAATGATGGCCCCAGCGGCAATAGAACTCGGTATTGAACTTCGAGTGCTCGCCGAGGCTTCAGACGTCTCTGCAGTGCCAGCAGTCAAGCAGACCCCCATTGGCGATTACCTAGATATCGAACAACTTCGAGCCTTCGCGCAGGGTCTTGATGTACTTACTTTCGATCATGAGCATGTGCCTACTGAGCATTTGGCCACCCTTATCGCCGAGGGCGTCAACGTCCAGCCCGGCCCTGAATCTCTCATCCACGCACAGGACAAGCTCGTCATGCGCGCCGCAATCGACAAGTTGGGCTTGCCCAATCCGGCTTGGGCCGCCGTCGAATCAGTACAAGAAATCGTCGACTTCGCTGAGCTGCACAGTTGGCCCGTCGTGCTGAAAATGCCGCGCGGCGGTTACGACGGAAAAGGCGTCAAAATCCTTGATTCGGCTGCGGACGCAAGTGGCTCGGCAACGTGGTTTGACGCGATGAGTCCGTTGTTAGTTGAAACCAAGGTGGCCTTCAGCCGAGAACTATCTGCGATGGTCGCTCGCCGGCCCAGCGGCGAAGCTGCCGCTTGGCCAATCGTTGAATCGATTCAGGTCGATGGCGTCTGCGATGAGGTAATCGCCCCCGCCCAGGATCTGGACCCAGAAATTGCCGAACGCGCCCAGCACACTGCGCTTCGGCTTGCCGACGAACTCGGGGTCACCGGAGCAATGGCGGTTGAACTTTTTGAGACCCCTGGCGAAGGCCCCGGCTTTGTCATCAACGAATTGGCCATGCGACCGCATAATTCTGGCCACTGGAGCATGGACGGAGCTCTGACCGGTCAATTTGAGCAGCATCTACGTGCAGTAGCCGATCTTCCGCTGGGCGATCCTCGACCACTCGCTGAGCTCACGGTCATGAAAAATATCCTCGGAGGAGCGAATCTGGACTCTTTCAGCGCTTATCCTGCGGCGATGGCCGCGCAACCGGGCGTCAAAGTGCATCATTATGGCAAGGCGGTAAGACCGGGTCGCAAAATTGCGCATGTCAACGCGCTGGCCTTACCCGGGGAATCATTAGCATCCGTGCGGGCACGAGCAGAATCAACCGCATTAGCGATTAGAGATGGTCACGAGTCAAGGAAAGCGAGTTCCTAAATGGGCCAGATTGAGCAGGCCAATTCGGCAGCTTTGGTAGGACTCGTTATGGGTTCAGATTCAGATTGGCCGGTGATGGAAGCAGCGGCAGCGGCGTTAGATGAGTTTGGGATTCCCTTTGAAGCTGACGTCGTCTCAGCTCACCGAATGCCGTTAGAAATGATCGAATACGGCCGTTTAGCGCAAGAACGGGGGTTGCGAGTGATCATCGCAGGTGCAGGTGGGGCGGCTCACCTGCCCGGGATGCTTGCCTCTGTGACTACTTTGCCCGTCATTGGGGTACCGGTGCCGTTGAAAACCTTAGATGGTATGGATTCACTGCTATCAATCGTGCAGATGCCGACCGGAGTGCCAGTTGCCACTGTATCGATCGGTGGTGCCAGGAACGCGGGTCTGCTTGCGGTCCGAATTTTAGCTAGCGGACGAGACGCACTTGCTCAGCGCTTGCAGCCGAAATTAGCTGATTTCGCCCTGGATCTGAACCAGCAGGCAACTGCAAAGGGCGCCGCTTTACGGGGACGGGTTGCGCAAGCATCTCCGTCCGCTAGGTCCGCGGCGGAAGGTACCGAATGAGTTTTTCCTCACCAGGAGTCAACAAGAGCTCCAAACGCCCGCCGGTACTGACTAATCCGGTTCGCTACCCGCAATCGGCCAACGCTCCGATGCGTGCCAAGCGGGCATTTTTACTCTTGATATTGAGTCTGTTTATTCCGGGCAGTGCTCAAGTTGTTGCCGGAAACCGAAACCTCGGTCGGCTCGCCCTGCGCGTGACCTTCACGGTATGGACGTTGGTCATAGTGGCCATCATCCTTGCCTTGACCAATCGCGCGCTGGTTTTTAGCATTCTGACCAACCCCTTTGGCTCGCTATTGCTGATCGCCATTTTGGCGCTCCTTGCCATTGGCTGGGCTTACGTCTTTGTCGATAATCTTCGGGTCATTCGACCGGTGCTTCTTGCCCCCGGTATGCGGATCGTTGTCGCGGGCGCCGTCGCGGTCCTCATGGTGGTAACTTCTGGCAGCCTGGGCTACGCCGTCTGGCTGGTGAATTCTGGTCGAAGCGCAATTGGCAATATCTTCTCGGCCTCGGGCCCAGATATGTCTCCGGTTGATGGCCGTTACAACTTCCTCGTGATGGGCGGCGACGCTGGCGCGGATCGCGAAGGTCGCCGTCCAGACAGCATCATCGTGCTGAGCATAGATGCGCAAAGCGGCAAGACCGTAACCATCTCGATTCCGCGAAATCTACAAAATGCGCAGTTCAGCCCCAATTCCCCCATGCGTTCGGTCTACCCGAATGGCTACGACTGCGGAAATGACTGCATCATTAACTCGCTCTACACCGAGGTCGCACAGAAATATCAAAAACTCTATCCGGGTAAAAAAGATCCTGGTGCCCAGGCCATGATGGATGCGTCTGGCGGCACTCTTGGCCTCACCATTCAGGGTTATGTACTGATTGATATGGACGGGTTCTCGGAACTTGTTGACGCGCTGGGTGGCGTCAAAATTAACGCCGGTGGTTGGGTGCCAATCAGCGGCGCGGCAACAGATGACAACGGCGGCCATTTGCCGCCAGAAGGTTGGATTGCGCCGGGATTACAAACACTCAATGGCAAGCAAGCGCTCTGGTACGCCAGGTCTCGACAATGGGTAACTGATTACGCACGAAGCCAACGTCAACAATGCATTCAGCAAGCAATTCTGAAGCAAATGAACCCGGCAACCGTGTTGACTAAGTTCAACGACATTGCAAATGCTGGCGCTCAAGTGATCGAGTCAGATCTGCCCCAGCAACAACTGGGTAGCTTCTTGGACCTTGCGATCAAAGCCAAGAACTTCCCGCTCGATCGCCTGACAATTGGCCCGCCTGACTTCGACACTAATTTCCCGACCTACCCGGATTTCCCGGCGTTGCAGAAGCGAGTAAAAGACTTGATCGGGGGCAAAGCCGCTGAATCCGTTTCTAGCGACGTCAATGCACCACCGGCCGCACCTGATCCCGGATCAGCGCAACCTACGGCACAGCAGCCGCCAGCGCAGCAGACCCCTGCCGGGCCAACCTTGACGGAAGATTATCTACAACGTCTAGCTAAAGCGGGAGCCGAAGACACCCTGGTCTCGCTGCTGTCTAATAATGGCAATTGCTCACCCGGATAGGGAGCCTTCATGTATAAATTGGACAATGTGCTCCGACCCTATGCTTGGGGTTCGACGACGGCGATTGCTGAGTTGCTTGGCCGCCCGGCCTCTGGCGGGCCTGAGGCAGAACTCTGGTTCGGCGCTCATCCAGGAGCGCCGTCCATTGCGAAAACTCCGCAGGGCGATATTAGTTTGGGCGAGCTCATCAATGCCGACCCAGCCGGCACCTTAGGGGCCCAGTCGCGTGCAGCATTTGGCGATCGACTGCCCTATTTGATGAAACTCCTTGCTGCGGGCCAGGCATTATCTCTGCAGGTTCACCCGAGTTTGGCGCAAGCCCGACTGGGGTTTGCCGCTGAAGAAGCTGCTGGCGTGCCGCGCGACGCTGAAAATCGCAATTATCGCGACGACAACCACAAACCTGAGATGATCTTTGCCCTCACGCCGTTCGATGCGCTCTGTGGCTTTCGGCCCGCCGCCGAATCGGCGTCGAAATTTGACTTACTCGCCAAGGCAACGGCGAACTCAACGCTGGCGGAAATTGCCTCGATTCTGGACTCCTCGGCCGCGGATGCCTTGCACCAGGCTTTTGAACTGCTGATCAACGGTGGGCTGGCTGTTACCGAAGCCTTGGCGGCCGCGCTAGCTTGGCTTTCGGACCGGGACGACCTCGATCCCGCGCTGCGTACTGTCGTCAAACTTTCCGCTGGCTACCCGGGCGACCCCGGAGCACTTATCTCGTTGCTGCTCAATTTGGTTCATTTAGAACCCGGCGAGTGCTTTGCAATGCCGGCCGGCAATGTGCACGCGTATCTGCATGGCCTAGGTGTTGAGGTGATGGCCGCTTCGGATAACGTGTTGCGCGGCGGACTCACTTCCAAGCACATCGACGTCGCAGAGCTACTGCGCACTATCGATTTTCGCGCTTTGCCCGTGCCGCTTGTTGAAGCAACAGAGACCTCGTTGGGCCAGCAAATCTTTGCGGCTAATTTTGCCGAGTTCCAATTGCAAAGGATCTCGATGGCCGCCGGTGCAGCACCGGTGCCACTCGCTCAAAACGGACCATTATTAGTTTTGCTTGTGGACGGCTCCGCACTACTAGATTCGCAGCGCGGCGACCTTGCCTTAGGGCGGGGCGAAAGTGCTTTCGTTTCAGCCGTCGAGGAACCGGCGATATTGCATTCCAGCGAGGGCTGTTTGGCCTTTGCTGTCAGCACAAGTTTGCGGGGATAGTTCGCGGTGGAATTCTTTGTACAAAGTCCGGCTTGGGTCGTCTTTCAGCGCAGCTTGGGCAGATCCGTGCACGAGCTACACGGCGAGGGCTGGCGCTTCCTGGCTATTGAGGAGAGCAATCCCGCGGGTAAAGTGCTCTACCTGCCTTATGGGCCAGTGGCGGAGCGTCTCGACGCCCTGGACGCCGCACTAGCGGCGCTGCGACCACTTGCCAAAAAAGTCGGAGCTGTTTTCATCAGGCTTGAACCAGCAACGTTGACCTTACTGCCGGAGCAGGCGCGAGCGGCTTTACGCGCGCGCGGAATGGTGCCGGCACCGGCCAATCAACAACCTGAGCTGACCAGCATTATCAAGCTTGGCTCCGATTTATCGCCAACGTTGGCGCAGATGAAACCTACCAATCGCAATTTGTATCGAAACATTGCCAAAAAAGGTGTGACTTTCAGGTCCTCGCAGGACCCAGCGGAGATCTCAATCCTGCTCGGCTTCCTCCATGAGACAGCACAGCGCAATGGCTTCAAGCCACAAAGCGATAGCTATCTCACCCAGGTTGCGGCAACTCTGATGCCCCTTGGTGCGGTCACTCTCTATTTGGCAGAGCTCGACGGCGCGCCAATCGGGGCCGCGCTGGTTTACGATTCGGCAGACACCAGAGTGTATGCGCACGCCGCCCTGGCCCATGAACACCGTAAGCTCAGCGCAGGAATCCCTCTGGTGGTGACTCTTATCGCGGAAGCACAGGCAAAGGGGCTTAGCCAGGTCGATCTCTCCGGCGTGGCTCCTGAAGGGCAGCCTGAGCATAAATGGGCGGGCTTCACCGCGTTCAAAAATTCCTTTGGCGGGGAGCTCGTTGAATTCCCCGGAACCTGGGATTTACCGGTAAATAGACTGCGTTACAAGGGTTACCAGCTTGCCAGAAAAGCTCGCAACAAGATCAAAAAGCTGCGCGGCTAACCCAGCCAATCTGGCGCTCTTGATGCTGTTTAGCCGCGGGCGTAGGCGTCCCATTTGCTAGCGTGGTGCTCGGCATCGACAAATCGAACCGTGCCCGATTTCGAGCGCATCACAATTGACTGGGTAACTACCCGGTCTTTGGTGTAGCGCACGCCGCGGAGCAAATCGCCGTCGGTAATGCCAGTAGCTGCGAAGTAGCAGTTATCACTGGTCACCAAA
This sequence comes from Renibacterium salmoninarum ATCC 33209, assembly GCF_000018885.1. Taxonomy (NCBI): domain Bacteria; kingdom Bacillati; phylum Actinomycetota; class Actinomycetes; order Micrococcales; family Micrococcaceae; genus Renibacterium; species Renibacterium salmoninarum. The sequence continues at coordinate 2,708,152 of NC_010168.1, forward strand.
TCATTAGTGGAGAGCACTCGGTCCAAATCATGCCCGGCGTCGAGAGCTTTCTGCTTCTCATCGTCCGAGGTCGGCCATAGCCGGCCCTGAATTACGCCGCCGAGCGCCTTGATAGCGCACGCGGCCACAATTCCTTCCGGGGTGCCACCGATGCCCATGAGCGCGTCGACGCCGGTGCCGGAGCGGGCCGCAGCGATTGCACCGGCCACGTCACCATCCATGATGAAACGCGTGCGTGCCCCAGCTTCGCGGATCTCCTCAACAAGCGGCTGGTGCCGGTCTCGGTCCAGAACCATCACGTTGAGTTGGTTGACCTTGACGCCTTTAGCTTTGGCAATCAGATGCAGGTTTTGTTTGACCGGCAAACGCAGGTCGACCATGTCTGCGGCTTCCGGACCGGTGACCAATTTCTCCATGTAGAAGACCGCGGAAGGATCAAACATCGTGCCGCGCTCAGCAACTGCTAATACCGCCAGCGCGTTGTTAATACCCAGGGCCGTCAGCCGGGTGCCGTCGATCGGGTCAACTGCAACATCGCATTCAGGACCGGTGCCGTCGCCAACTCGTTCGCCGTTGAAAAGCATCGGAGCTTCGTCTTTTTCACCTTCGCCAATGACCACGACGCCGTTGAAGTGCACGGTATCTAGGAAGGAACGCATCGCGTCAACCGCGGCGCCGTCAGCTTTGTTTTTGTCGCCGAATCCGACCCAATGACCGCCGGCGATCGCCGCGGCTTCGGTCACCCGGACTAGTTCCAAAGCGAGATTGCGATCCGGCTCATCTTCGCCCACGGCCAATGAACGGGAAAGTGTCGAGTACTGGGCTTCTTCGGGCAGAACAGTCACGGTGCATCCTCATCGTTGAGCTCATCGTTGAGCAGGTTCATCGTCAAGTCGATACCTACAGCATATTTTGCTAAAGCTGCTACGGCTAACTGAAGTGACGAGCGATACCTCACACTCTGGTCGAAAAACTTGCTGAGACGGCCACAAACGAGGACCGAGCTAGACCAAGGTTAAATGGTGTTTCACCGCATCAATGCGCGACTATAGAAGAATGAACCAAGCAGGCCAGCAAAGCGACACTCCGGAAACCGACGTTCCTGCCCCGGACGGCGCCCCGGATCCGGCCTTTAAAACCGTGCTCAAACCGGCTGCGGCAAAGCGCGCAAATGCCACCGTAATCGGCATGCTGATGGCGCTTGGCGTGAGCTTGGCAATTGCCCTGCTGCTGCCCCTGCTCAGCCCACCCCCGAATACCCAGTTCAAGCCCCAGACCGACGTCAGTGGCGCCGCAACTGAGGCCGCCGGCATTGCAGGTTTCGCCCCGGTTGCACCGGCCTTACCTGCTGGCTGGAGTGCAAATTACGCGCTTTGGAACGCGGCCGGAAGTGACGGCGTCGCCTTCTGGGAAATCGGCTTTGTCACCCCGGCTCAGCAGTTCATCTCAGTAACCCAAACCGCGCAGGCGAACCCCACCTGGCTTGCTGGCCGCACGGATAACGCCCCGGTGACTGGCGACCGCCCAGTGGCTGGCACCAGTTGGCAGCTTCGGGACAAACCCGGCACCTCGACGTCGTACATCTCGAATCCGGTTAGCCCCACCGCGCCGACTAGTCCGGGCAGCACTAGCATTGTGATCAAGGGCGAAACCAAAAGCGGTAGCTTCAGCCTCAATGATCTAGACACCGTTGCCGCAGCAATCGTTGCTTCACGAACCAATTCGCAAAGTTCAGCTACGCCTTCCGGGAGTGGAAAATGAGCAATATCAAGGCAACTGGACCGCATAACGCTTGGCTCAAACTGCAAGAAGGCAACGAGCGGTTTATTCACGGCACTTCGATGCATCCAAACCAGGATTCGGCGCATCGAGAGTCCTTGGTGGATCAGCAAAATCCGTTTGCGGTAATTTTCGGTTGCTCTGATTCACGGCTTGCCGCTGAAATCATCTTCGATCTCGGCTTAGGCGACGCCTTTGTGGTGCGGACTGCGGGGCAGGTCATCGATCTGTCTGTCTTGGGCTCGATCGAATACAGCATCGCGGTGCTTGGCGTGCCGCTCATCGTGGTGTTGGGCCACGATAACTGCGGTGCGATCACCGCAACTCAAGATGCCATCGATTCGGGCGAAATGCCGGGCGGATTCTTGCGTAATTTGGTGGAACGGATCACGCCTTCGGTTCTTGCTTCTCGTCGCGACGGCGGAAAAGTGGTCAATGACTACATGGTGGAACACATCAAACAAACCGCAAATCGGCTCACCGAAGCGTCCAAAATCATCTCAGCGGCGGTGGAGCAGCGCGAAGTAAGTATTGTCGGGCTGGCCTATCGATTAAACGAAGGACGGGCCGAGCTGGTCAGCAGCATCGGCGAGCTGTGAGTCAACCCACCTAAGCTCGGATTCCAGCTTCGCCGCTAGGGCCGATATTCTGGTCTCATGACTGAGACGTCCGCTGCTTCCGGCACATTCGAATCCCCAAAATCGAACTACAGAATTGAACACGACACGATGGGTGAGGTCCGGGTTCCGGTCAAAGCCCTTTATGGCGCGCAAACCCAGCGCGCAGTGGAGAATTTCCCCATTTCTGGCACCACCCTGGAACGGGCCCACATTGAGGCTCTGGCTCGAATCAAAAAAGCTGCAGCTACTGCGAATGCAGAGCTGGGTGTGCTCGACGGCGAGCTAGCCGCGGCAATCGAGGCGGCCGCCGATGAGGTAATTTCCGGCAAGTACGACGGCGATTTCCCGATCGACGTTTTCCAGACCGGTTCAGGTACCTCCTCAAATATGAATACCAACGAGGTACTTGCCGCGCTTGCTAACCAAGCGCTTGAGGCGGCTGGTAACGAAAAGCGTGTCCACCCGAATGATCACGTGAACGCTTCGCAGTCCTCCAACGACGTTTTCCCCACCTCGGTGCACGTCGCCGCGACCTCGGCTTTGACCAATGATTTAATCCCCGCACTGAATTACTTGGCAGCTTCACTCGGTCGCAAAGCCGAAGAGTTCGCTGCCGTGGTGAAGTCCGGCCGCACGCACTTAATGGATGCCACCCCGGTGACTTTGGGTCAGGAGTTTGGCGGCTATGCAGCTCAGGTGCGCTACGGCGTCGAGCGCATTCAGTCCGCCCTCCCCCGCGTTGCCGAGGTACCGCTGGGTGGCACCGCCGTCGGCACCGGCATCAATACCCCAGCCGGTTTCCCGCAGCGCGTTATTGCTTTACTGGCCGCCGATTCGGGCCTGCCACTTACCGAGGCTCGCGATCACTTTGAGGCGCAAGCTAACCGTGATGGGCTCATTGAGGCTTCCGGCCAGCTGCGTAACATCGCTTACTCGCTCATGAAGATCAACAACGACCTCCGCTGGTTGGGCTCCGGCCCCAACACCGGTCTCGGTGAAATAGCGATTCCAGACCTACAGCCAGGCTCCTCGATTATGCCAGGCAAGGTGAACCCGGTCATTTGCGAAGCGGCCATCATGGTTTGCGCTCAGGTCATCGGCAACGACACCACGATCGCGTTGTCTTCAACCAATGGTTCATTCGAGCTCAACGTCGGCATCCCGGTCATGGCATCGAACCTCTTGGAGTCGATCCGCTTGCTCACCAACACCACTCGGGTGATGGCAGACAAAATGGTTGACGGAATCACCGCCAATGTAGAGCGTGCGCGCTTCCTAGCTGAGGCCTCGCCGTCGATCGTGACACCGCTGAACAAGTTCATTGGCTACGAGAACGCTGCCAAGATTGCGAAGAAGGCCGTTGCCGAGGGCTTGACCGTTCGCGAAGCCGTCATCGCTTTGGGCTACCTTGAGCGCGGCGAGCTCACCGAAGAGCAGCTGGACAAGGCGCTCGACGTACTTTCGATGACTCGACCGCCGCAGTAACACTCGTCGCAGACTCCACTTGGGTGCAGTTGTGCAGGGTAATTTACTCATTTACCCTGCACAACTGCACCCAAGTCGTTTAAGTAACCAAGCTCACTACGATGCAACTTGCACTCATATTACTTAAGTGCAAATATTTACTCTATGAGCAATAGTGCAATAATTTCCGGCGAAGAGGCACCTGGCCTCCGCGAGCGCAAACGCGCCGCGCGCTGGGAAGCAATCGTCAACGCGGCGCGTGACTTGGCCGAGGAACATGGCTTGGTCGGCTTCACGGTAGAACAGCTCTGCGAGCGAGTCGGCGTCTCTCGCCGGACGTTTTTCAATTACTTTGCTTCGAAAGAAGACGCCGTCCTAGGCCGAGATAATGACAGCGTTCCCGCTGATCTCATTGATCCGTTCCTCGAACGAGGCTCAAGCGTGCCGGGCGAAATTTCCAGCACCTTGCTTTCCGATGTCGTCGATCTGATCGTCACCATGGCCGATCGAATGACTTTCACCATGAAGCAGTATCGACAGCTCACCGCAATCATCAATAACGAACCACATCTGCAAGCCAAGCTCTTCGGCGAAACGGATTTCCGCGAGCGCCAATTCGCCATGCTGTTGGCCCGCCGCGAAGGCTGCGATCCCGAGGATCCGCGCATCGTGATGGCGACGCTGATTTGTTCGGGCGCCGCACGGCAAGCAATGAAAATCTACTTCACCGAAGAAAATACCGAACGGCTCGAAGACCTTTTGAACCGTTATATCAATGCATCGCAAGAACTCATCGAGACATCCCGTCCCGTGATTGGAGGACAACCATGAGCGCCGTGTCAACAGCTGCCTCACAACCCTTATTGCTGACCAAACGAAGAATTTGGATCATCTTCTCCGCGCTCATCGCCGGCATGCTACTTTCCAGCTTGGATCAAACCATCGTCTCTACCGCGATGCCCACCATCGTGGGTAAGCTCGGCGGCGTTGAAAACCAGGCCTGGATAACCACGGCATATCTGCTCGCGACAACCATCGTGATGCCGATCTACGGTAAGTTCGGCGACGTCTTGGGCCGGCGAAATCTGTTCCTGATCGCCATCGCCTTGTTCACACTTGCCTCGGTGGGCTGCGCTTTCGCTACCGACTTCTGGATGTTCGTCGTCTTCCGCGCGCTGCAGGGCTTAGGCGGCGGCGGTTTGATGATCCTGTCCCAAGCGATCATCGCGGACATCGTGCCGGCCAAAGAGCGCGGTAAATACATGGGACCGCTAGGCGCCATTTTCGGCGTTGCCGCTGTTGCTGGACCACTGCTTGGTGGCTTCTTCGTAGATAGCCTGACCTGGGAATGGTGCTTCTACATAAACATTCCGGTTGGTATTGCTGCATTCACCATCGCATTCTTCACGCTAACTTTGCCGAATAAAAAGGCCGAAAAGAAGATCGACATTCTTGGCGTCGTCCTGCTTTCGCTTGCTACGGCTTCATTGATCTTCTTCACCGACTTCATTGGCAAGTCCGATCAGGGCTGGGGTTCTGGCTGGACCTGGTTGTTTGGTGCAGCAATGGTTGCCGCGGCTACCGCTTTCGTTTTCACCGAACTCAAAGCAGAAGATCCGATCATCCCGATGAGCCTGTTCCGGAATCGGATCTTCATCAACTCAACCGCGATCGGCTTCACGCTGGGTCTGGGCATGTTCTCCGCGCTGGCCTTCGTGCCGACCTTCCTGCAGATGTCCTCTGGCACCTCCGCAGCCGCATCCGGTCTGCTCATGCTGCCGATGATGGTTGGCGTGATTGGCACCTCGATTTACTCCGGTATTGCGATCACGAAGACCGGCAAGTACAAGATGTTCCCCATCATTGGCACCATCGCGACAATTGGCGCAATGCTCTGGATGACCACACTCTCTGCTTCAACACCGATCTGGGTCATCTGCATCCAGCTGTTTATCTTCGGTGCCGGCCTGGGCTTGATCATGCAGGTCATCGTCCTGGTGGTACAGAACGCAGTTCCGGCCACCCAGATTGGTACCGCGACCAGCACCAATAACTATTTCCGCGAGGTTGGCGCGTCCTTGGGTGTGGCGGTGTTTGGCACACTGTTTACCTCACGATTGGCAGACTCGTTGAAATCAGTATTCGCCGGTTTCGGTGCCAATGCGCAGCAGGCTTCTTCAGCATCAGCGAGCATTGATCCGGCCACACTCAGCGCCCTACCCGGACCGGTGAAGGAAGCCGTGGTCAATGCTTACGCAAATTCGTTGGCACCGGTGTTCTGGTACTTGATCCCGTTCCTCGTGATCGCCTTGGTACTCGCCTTGACGCTCAAGCAAATTCCGTTGTCAGATACATCCGGCATGGTGGAGCGCGGTGAAGCCGTAAGCGGTGAAGAGGCTGAGCGACTAGAGGCTGAACTGCTAGCCCAGGCCGCCTCGGACAAGGCATTGTCTAAGTCCGGCGCGGCACCAAAGGACAGCGCTACAAAGCCCGACGGCGATGCTGGCCCCAGCAGCGAAGACGCTAAAGTCTGAACAAATTAATCAAGAAGAGCCGGCGTCGTTATCTCCTTTGGATGACGACGCCGGCTCTTCTTGATTAATAGCTAGCACTATTCGGCGGCGACGGACAGCACTATTTTGCCCAGTACACCACCCTGTCCAACCCGTCGAATGGCATCGGCTGCCTGCTCGAGCGGGTAGACGGCGTCGATCACGGGATTCAGTTCGCCCCGTTCAACCAACCGATGCAGCGGGGCGAGTAGTTCCGCATTTGAGAATGCCATCAATCCCTTGACAGTTTGCTTCAAAAAGGGCGACTGAATGGATGCGGCCAGCACCCGACCCATCGGGCCAATCCACCGTCCACCTTTTCGGATCCAACCAAGATCAGCGTCCCTTGCGGCGTAAGCGCCTGTCGCAGTCTAGAAAGTGTTCTGCCTCCGCCGATGTCCACGATGAGGTCGAAGTCGGAGCGGGTCGAAATTTCTTCGCGACGGTAATCGACTACGTGGTCGGCCCCCAAGGAACGGACCAGTTCTAAACCGTGCGGTCCGCAGACTGCAGTCACCTCAGCTCCGGCGGCCTTAGCAATTTGAATCGCAAAACTTCCCACACCGCCGGATGCGCCAATAATAAGAACCTGCTGCCCCTGGACCACGCCGCCGACGTCGTGTAGCCCTTTCCAAGCGGTGACTGCCGACGTCGGAATGGCAGCTGCGGCTTCGAAGCTGAGCCGATCCGGCTTGAGCAACAAGGAGCTTTACCTTAGCCAGCGCGTACTCCGCGAAGGAACCACCGCAAGTGCCGAAAACCTCGTCTCCCACGGCGAACTGCCGGACGTTGTTACCGATCTTCAGCACCGTTCCAGCCACGTCTAAACCCGGCGCACGCACTGAAGGTTTGCGCAAACCGTAACCACCGACTCTCATCAAGTACGGTTTACCCTCGGTCAGATGCCACGTTCCGCGGTCAACGCCAGCGGCGTGAACCTTGATAAGAACTTGATTATCAGCGGGCTCTGGCCGCTCAATGTCACCCAGATAAAGGACCTCGGCGGGCCCGTATCGGTCTTGGATGATGGCTTTCATCTGGCTTCCCCTTCGAGTTGCGTTCCTGGGTAGTGAAAGACATCCTCGAGCCGCACTTGAAGGATGCCGGCAATTTGAAATGCGACCTCAAGCGAAGGCGAGTATTTCCCCTGTTCAATCGCAATGATGGTTTGCCTGGTGACGCCAATTCGCTCGGCCAACTCGGCCTGGGTCATTTCGCCGTGTGAAAATCGCAAACCTCGAATGGAGTTACTAATCCTGGTTGGCTTCACCATGCGTGGAAGCCCTTACGGTAGCCGACAATTTTTGCCATTGGACTCAGCACGGCAGAGCAGACAAAGGCCAGGTACAGCGAGTTCGCAATCCAAAAATAGCCAGCCTCAAACATGGCCAAAACCAGTGCGCCGACGCCGCCAAGCACCAGAAAGGCTTGACCCGTGTACTCACCAAAGCGGCCGATCTCGCGGTCCCGAGCGTCCTTTTTGCCGCGGTCTTGCGGTGAAAAGATGCCAACCACAATGTGCAATAAAATTGACACGATGATCGAGCCGCCGATGGCGCACAACATGATTGGCACATACTAGACCTCGACCAGCGGAGCCCGCGCCGAACTAGCAAACAAGATCACCAGGTAGCTCACATAGCCGAGCACCGCGGTGAGTACCATAATCCAGGCACTTTTTTCTTGATAAGCCACTGCCAAACTCCTCACCCTTAGCCAATGTCAAAAATTACTGACACTGAAAAAGTAAGGTTAATTTGACTTGATGTCAAATATTTTTTACATAACGGGTTCGGGCTGACCGATAAACCAAGCCGCACCCTTAGGCTCTTGAGCCAAGGCGATCGCGCGCAGATGCGCCTCATTGAGCTTTGGTAGCTCCTCGAGGGTAAACCATCGCACCTGAAGTGATTCGTCATCGTTCACTCTGGCCTCCCCACTGAGATAACGGCATCGAAAGCTTTGGTTCAAAAAACTACAGACGTCACCATTGGGGAAGGTTACTGGCCCCACAACATTGGTCGCGACTAGTCGCTCGACTTGGACTATCACGCCGGTTTCTTCTAAAACTTCCCTAGCCACACCAGCTGCGGGCTCCTCGCCGGGCTCCAGCATTCCAGTAATAATCGCCCACTGAGCATTATCTGAGCGCTGCCCCAACAACACCCGACCTTCGCCGTCGAGCACCACCGCGCCGACGCCGGGTAACCATAAAGGAGCGTGACCAATCTTCTTGCGCAAATCAATCACAAAGTCAGGTGAAGTCATTTCGCTAGTCTGCCACGAAGCTCCGGCATCGACTCGAACCGTGATTAGGCGTGCAGGTCCGGTGCTGGGCCAATAATAGTGATGCCAAATTGACCGGAGAAATCTAAATGCTCCTCGTCACGTCGCTCCTCTTGCGCACCCAGACCAGTGAAGTAGCCCTCAATCCCACCCGGTGTATTTCCGATCAGCACTTCACTGTTCTCCGTGACGGTATCAAAAGTGTGGGCAACTCCCCTGGGCCCATAAACGACAGCTCCGGGACCGGCGTCGTGCGTTGTACAAGTCTCCAGACTGTCACCACCCACCCAGAACCTGACTTTTCCGGACAGCACGACCCAGAACTCATCCTCATTGCTATGAACATGCAGTGGCGGCGCATTGTGCGGTGTCAGCTTGCTACGCATTATGGTCAAGCTGCCACCCGTTTGGGCGGTGCTAATTGACTGTTCAAAACTAGTCGCTTAGTAATCGTGCATTACCCCGTCACCAGGATTGCTGACAATGACCTCGTTGCTCATGAAACCTGCTCCTTCTTTCTTCTTGAAGCCGCTCAGCACAACCTGAGACGGGCCTCAGCAATTCCCGCTAAGCCACACCGCACGGCGCTACTTTCGGTTATTCACGCTGGAATCAACAACGCCAGAATGGTGCCCGCGAACATGAACGGTCCAAAGGGTATTGCCGATTTTGCACTGCCTTTACGGCTCAGGATTAACACGATGCCGGTCAAGCCGCCCAATAAAAAGGTCAGCACAGTGCCATAAAAAAGATGTCCCCAGCTCAAATAACCTAAATAGGCGCCAAGTACCACCGCGAGCTTCACATCGCCAAGGCCCATCACCACCGGATAAATCAACCGGAGGACCAAATGCCCGCCGCCAAGCGCCAATGCAGCAAAAATCCTACGGAGTAAGGAGCCGAGATCTGCCGCAGTCCAAGATGCCATCGCCAGTAGCAACATGGCAAGCAAAATTGACGGGTAGACAATCCGGTTTGGCAGCAATATGGGAGCGTAAATCGATCACGCTAAGCCACACGGCGATCACGAGAAGATACGCACAGGCTACGAGTAGCAAGACGACACTCAGTGGAGAGGCGGCTGCGAGTGCCGTGAGTCTGGAGAGCATGTTCGGATGTTACTGGATTGTTCAGTGCAATGCGGCGGCTGCGGCGTAAGCTCTGGATATGTCAGAGGAAAGCAGCCCGATTAGCACAAACTCATTCCGTGCTTTGTACCGTTCATCGCCCTGGCGTTGGCAGAGCTTGCGCTTCACCTTGCGTTCCGCTGCTGAAAACGCAGAAACCGTCAGCGCCTGGCTACGTCGGCCCCTGGCGCTACGAGTTGAAGCCGCCGACGGTACATTGTTGCGGAGTACCGCCGGGCTCAACGACTCGAAGGATTCACTGTTCACCTCTGGCTCCCGCAAACCATGGCTATTGCCACCACATCTTGTGACGCCAGTGTATGACGAACAGGGCTTGGTGCGTCGGCGCCCAGAGGCCGCCTACGGTGAGCCTGGCTTCGGAATCGAGACTATTTCCGCGGAGCACTTTTCGGCGTGGCTTGACCCGGTTGAGCTGGCGGGGAAAGCGCCGGTTCCGCTGGACTTTCCGTTCTCTAATATGACCGAGCCAGGCCCAATCGCGCTAGTTCAGCATGAAGGACGCCCAGTCTGGGAAAGGGTGTTAAGCCCCAATGCAAGCTACCAACCAACATTTGCACAGGCGCCGATTCTCTTTGCCGTCCGAACCGCGATCCGAATCGACCTTGCTACCGGCGTCTGCGTGGCAAGCCAGTCTCTCGACGGCGAAACTACTGGCTCGGGCCATTGGCTGACCATCCTGGCGGTAGACGAATACATGTTGGATGACCTCTTGACCCAAGATTCTTCGCTGCTGACTGACGTCCGTGATCACATCGAGTGGGAATTACCCCAAGCCCAGTAGCCAGACAGCCCATCTCTCCGCCTCTCCCTCCGCCGAGTGTCGAGTTGTGGCTGGTTTTTCTCGTTCAAATCAGCCACAACTCGACACTCGGCGCGGGAGTAGCAGGGGATTAGATTTCTGCACCCTCAAGAAGATCGGTAACCAGCGCGGCAATCGGCGAGCGCTCGGAGCGAGTCAACGTGATGTGCCCAAACAGCGGGTGCCCTTTGAGCGTTTCGACGACGGCGGCAATACCATCGTGCCGGCCAACCCGGAGATTATCTCGCTGCGCAATGTCGTGCGTCAGCACGATCTTTGAGTTCTGACCGATCCGGCTCATCACGGTGAGCAGCACGTTCTTTTCCAAGGACTGCGCTTCGTCGACGATCACAAAAGCGTCGTGCAAGGATCTACCGCGAATGTGCGTCAGCGGAAGCACTTCGAGCATGCCGCGGTCCATGACTTCTTCGACCACTTCCTGGGAAACCAAAGCCCCCAGGGTGTCAAAGACTGCTTGCGCCCAAGGGCCCATCTTTTCCTGCTCGCTACCGGGCAGATAACCGAGCTCTTGACCACCAACTGCGAAGAGTGGTCGGAAGACGACGACTTTGCGGTGCTCTCTGCGTTCTAGCACCGCTTCCAGGCCAGCACACAAAGCCAGCGCAGACTTACCGGTACCGGCTCGACCACCAAGCGAAACAATGCCAACCTCAGGATCCATCAACAAATCAATGGCTAATCGTTGTTCTGCCGAACGGCCATGCAAACCGAAGACGTCCCGGTCGCCGCGGACAAGTCGGACTTGCTTATCTGCACCAACCCGCCCTAGAGCTGAGCCTCGATTGGATAGCAAGATCAGCGCGGTATTAGTTGGCATTTCCGCCGCAGCTGGCACAAAAACCGGTTCGTGACTATAAAGCGCACCAATTTCATCTTCAAGCACATCGATTTCCGCAACACCGGTCCAGTCAGAATCCTTCACCAGCTCGTTGCGGTATTCCTCGGCGCGCAACCCCATCGCCGAGGCTTTAACGCGCATCGGCAAATCCTTGGAGACTACCGTGACGTCGTGGCCTTCATTGGAAAGGTTCTTGGCCACCGCAAGAATTCTGGCGTCGTTATCTCCGCTGCGGAATCCAGCGGGCAACACTTCGGTAGAAATATGGTTGAGCTCAACTCGTAGCGATCCGCCCTCTTCCCCGAGTGGGATCGACTTGTTGAGCCCGTCATGTTCTATCCGTAGGTCATCCAGCAGGCGCAAAGCTTTCCGCGCAAAGTAACCAAATTCCGGGTCATGCCGTTTACCCTCCAATTCGCTGATCACCACAATCGGCAAAATCACCTCGTGTTCGGCGAACCGCAGAATTGCGCGCGGATCGGAAAGCAAAACTGAAGTGTCCAAGACATAAGAACGGCCGGCAGCGATTTGCTTCGCGGTACCGGCCTTGCTCGACTTAGTGGTGTTGGCTCGCTTGCTGCGAGTGGTTGTTTGCTTTGCTGCGCTCTTGGTATCTTCCGGAAGACTGCCGGTCAGCGCATTGTCAGTCAGTGCCACGAGACTCCAGACCCTGGGCCGGAACCCGGTTCCTATGGTGCGGCGGTAGGTCCAGGAGACGCGGCGCAGGACCAGTCTCCTTTGTGTTCAATGCGACGAACTTCGCATTCGATGGCCCTCCCGACCGGTGCTCTGGGCGAGCGCCGATGAGACAAAATCTACGCCTGGAATCCTAGCGCTCCGGTACCCAACAGACGGCATGTCGGTTAACTATTTGTGAACAGTGCTTATCTCAAAAACTAAGCTCAAAATCCGTAACGCCGGTGCCGGCCCGCGTAGTCGCGAAGGGCCCGGAGGAAATCGACCTTACGGAACGCCGGCCACAGCACTTCGCAGAAATACATCTCGCTATACGCGCTCTGCCAAAGCAAGAACCCGGACAGCCGTTGTTCGCCTGAAGTCCGGATGAAAAGATCCGGATCTGGCTGGCCCGAGGTGTACAGGTAACGGGAGATATCCTCGACGTCGAGTTCTTGGGCAAGTTCGCCAATGTCCTTGCCTTCGGTCACCGCCTCGCGAAGCAGACCGCGCACGGCGTCGACAATTTCTCGACGCCCACCATAGCCGACGGCGAGATTGATGTGCAGCTTTTCGCTCGCCGGCTTGTGCTGGGTCAGCCGAATCAGCCGCTCAGCTAAGTAATCTGGCAGTAGCTCGGGTGCTCCCATGGCGCTGACGCTAATTGCTTTATCAGATTCAAGCCGGTCCATCAGTGTCGCAATGATGCCCAGAAGCTCGTCGAGCTCCTCTTTTGATCGATTGACGTTCTCAGTGGACAGCATATAAATCGTCAGGGTTTTGACGCCGAAGTCTTGGCACCAACCAAGAAATTCATGAATCTTTTCTACGCCGGCCTGATGTCCATGCCCGGTTGTGGCATTGAACTGCTTGGCCCAACGTCGATTGCCATCCACCACGATCGCGACGTGCGCCGGAATTTTTTGGCCTTTGAGCGATTTTGCTAACCTGCGCTCGTAAAAGTTGTACAGCAGATGCGGCAGCTTCACGGGCATTGCTGGCTTCCTGCCTTCCTACGATGCGGCAGTGAGCGATCCCTTCGTTCACACGCGCCGACTCTAGATTACCCGCCATCAGCGCCAACTCAGCGAACTCAAATGTTACTCCCCAGTAACCTACGAATCCGTAAGCTAGAATTTAGCTATGAGCCGTACCGCCCACGCCCCACTAAACGGCAGCACCAACGAGCCCGAAATTGTGCCGGCCCTGGCCAAGCCCAGCTGGCGCGGCTGGATCCATTTGGGCGCAACTCCACTAGCAATCGCGGCGGGAATCGTCTTGATCTGCGTAGCCCCCACCTTCTGGGGTAAGGTAGCGTCCGCGATATATGCCTTTACTGGAATACTATTATTTGGCGTCAGCGCCACATATCATCGTGGCAATTGGTCACCCAAGGTCAAGGCGGTACTCAAGCGCCTGGACCACACCAACATCATGCTGGTGATTGCTGGCACCTACACCCCTTTGGCAGGGCTCTTGCTACCAGAGGGGAAAGCCGCACTCCTCCTCTGGTCAATCTGGATTGCCGCGGTAGCTGGCGTAGCCTTCCGGGTGCTTTGGGTGCATGCACCACGCTGGCTCTATGTGCCCATCTACGTCGCCATGGGCCTAGCCTCATTGTTCTTCATCCCAGATTTCTTCGCCGCCAGTATCCCAGCCGGTATTTTGATCTGCGTTGGCGGCGCCTTTTACATCGCTGGCGCAGTTTTCTACGGCATCAAGAGACCCAACTTCAGCAAGGCGCATTTCGGTTTTCATGAGTTTTTCCACACCTTCACCGTGGTTGGCTTTACCTGCCACTTCATTGCGATCATGTTCGCGGTCTTCACTCAGCCCTGAACCAGCTCGTTAGCGGGGAGCCGCCGCTAATTCAGCGGCAAGCTCGGCAGGCCCCGACGTCGGCCGCTGGCAGACCATCCCTTGGCACAGGTACGCCGCGGCTTCGCCAGCAGGACCAAGGCCACGGCCACGAAGTAGCGGCACAAGCTCCTCGTCCGCTAACACTGTTCGCCCGGAGGGCGCAATGACCAAGCCGGGCAACGGGATCATTCGAGCAACTTTGAGCAGCTCGGCAGCGCCTTGTTCGCCAACAACGGCGACTTCCCACGGCTCCGAATCAACGGCGAGCAAGGTTCCCAATACCGCCCCCATAGCACGCGGCACTCGCTCGGCTAGCGGGCTGAGCTGAGCGAGGATCTTTTCAGTAAGCTCTCGATGCTCGAATGATCCGCTGAGCGCAGCGTAACGAACGAGCACTTCAGCGAATGCCGCAACACCGCTCGGGGTGGCATTGTCCATTGGATCAGCACCCTGTACGCCGCCCTGGGCCCGAAGTAGTTCGGCAGATACTGGGATGGCATCAATAACCCCGTTTGCGCTAACAAACGCTTGGCTGGCCGCGAGCAGGATATCTTCGGCGATTTGGTACCAGCGCGGATCTCCGGTTGCTGAGTAAAGAAGAAAATATCCTTCAGCGCACCAGGCGTAATCCTCCAATAGTCCCGGCCGGCTGCCGCCAGTTAGCCGAGTAAGCACCCCGCCCCGCCAGTGTGTCTGCAGCAATGTCTCAGCTGCCCGGATTACCGCAGCTAGGTAGCGCGGTTCATCAGTTACCGCCCAGGCTTCAACTAGCGAGCCGACTGCCAAGCCATTCCAGCCGGCAACAGCCTTTTCATCAAGGGCAGGCTGCGGTCGGCTGGCTCGGTTACTCAGCAAGGTGGGCCGAATGGCATCTAAAAATTGCCGATCCAAGCGGCTAAGTTCGCGACCAGGGTGCAATGGCGCCTCGGTTTCCCCGATGTTCATCAGGTCCGCTAGTCGCACACCGTCGTCCTGTCCTAACGCCTCGATCAAAGCCGCCTTCGTCCAGGTATACGCAGCGCCTTCGTGCAACGCGCCAGAGGCACCAGAGATGGAATCCGCATCGAGCGATGAAGCGAAAGCGCCGTCTGCACGCAGCAGCTCAGCGATCATGAAATCGGCGGTAGCTCGAAGCACCTGCTGGGCTTCTACCGGCGGGTAATCTGCGCCCTGCGGCAACTTCAGCCATTCGGCATAGCGACGCAAAAGCTGGGCATTGTCGTAAAGCATCTTTTCGTAATGCGGCAACGACCAATCCGCGGTCACTGAATAGCGGGCAAAGCCGCCCGCTAGTTGATCTTGCAACGAAGAGTTGGCCATCGCAGCTAAGGTCCTTGCCGCCATTGCGCGCGCTTCGGTAGCGGTCAGGCCTTGATCCGCAGTAGCTCTTAGCCGAAACCCTAAAACGGGCGATGGCGGAAATTTTGGTGCCCGGCCAAAGCCAGCAAAATCGGGGTCTTCTTGTTCGGCCAGTTTGCGCACCGAACTGTGCAGAAGTTCGACGGCGTCCAGCTCGTCTGACTTGCCAAGAGCCACCGGGCGGCCAGTCAAGGCAGTAGCTAATTGGCCAGCGGATTCGTAGACTTCCGCTCGGCGCTCTGTCCACACCTCATTGACCGCGGCCAAAACTTCACGGAAAGACGGTCTACCGGCTAGCGGCCGGGGCGGGAAATAGGTCCCAGCGTGGAAGGCCTGCCCCTCAGGGGTCAAGAAAACACTCATCGGCCAGCCGCCTTCGCCGCTCATCGCTTGCGTGGCCGCCATATAGACCGCGTCGACGTCGGGGCGTTCTTCTCGGTCAACCTTGACCGAGACAAAGTGCTCATTGAGGTATTCGGCTAATACCGGGTCATCGAAAGATTCGTGTGCCATCACATGACACCAGTGACACGCTGCATAACCAACGGACAGGAAAATTGGCACGCCGCTTTGTTGGGCGGCAGCGAAGGCTTCGTCGCCAAAAGGTTGCCAGTGTACGGGGTGATCGGCGTGCTGGCGCAAATAGGCGGATTCTTCACCCGAAAGCGCGTTAGTGCCGGCGCGAGCCATGCTGCGGCTGCTGGTTTTTGGTCTGAGCCTCCGGGTCCGAGGCTGGCTGGCTCGGATCAGTTGGCGCTCCAGCGTCGAGCTCGGCATCGGTGGGACTGTTGGCCTCAAGATCACCGGCCACCTGGGCGCGGTAACGCACGCGCCGAATCCGCCGCACCATATCCACGATCAAAAAGGCCATGATGCCCACCACAAAAAACGTAAAGAGGAAGCCCAGGAAGCCTGGGCTGACCTGATCCGCGCTCAATCCGGGCTTGAGCGAAGAGGAATCGCTGGAGCTGGAGGTGGCGTCGAGCAGCATGATCAATGGCAGCATCTAGCCATTATCCCGCGTCAGGGCACTAGTTTGGAAATCCAGCTAGCCGAATCTCGACAACTTTTCGACAAGCGGTAGAAAATAAGCGGGAATCAGCACAGGCCAGCGAATAAATCATGCTCGGGCAATTCGGTCTGCACTCGCGATTCGATGAGTGAATAGTCCTCCCAAGGCCAGACTTTGCTCTGGAATTCCGTGGAGACTCGGAAGAAGAAGCCTTCCGGGTCCACCTGCGTGGCATGGGCCTTGAGCGCACGATCGCGCAGATCGAAATACTCGCCGCAATCGACATGGCTCGTGGTCGGGTGTAACTCCGGCGGCATACCGCTGCCGTCTGCAGTAGATTCCTGCTCTGCGGCAATGAACTGCGCATAGGGTGATTGCAAACCAGCTTCTACCAAAGCAAAGTGCAGCGCCCGGAATCGTTGCTGGTTGAACGCCAAATCGTAGTAAAGCTTGGACGGCTCCCAGGCCGCACCGGTGCCTGGGTAACGCTCAGGATCTCCGGCGGCGTGAAACGCCTCTACCGCGAGCAAATGCGCCATGATGTGATCCGGATGACCGTAGCCACCATTTTCGTCGTAACTGACAATTACGTGCGGCCTGAATTCACGTACTAGGCGGATCAAGGGCGCGGCAGCTTGCTCCAACGGCAGCGTGGCAAAGGCACCAAAAGGTAGCGCCGGCAGCGGGTCGCCTTCAGGTAAGCCCGAATCGACAAAGCCTAGCCACCGGTGTTCTACGCCCAGAATCTTTGCAGCCGCAGCCATTTCCAACCGTCGCGCCCCAGCCATATCTCGTGTTGAATGCGCATCGCCCTCCATCGCAGGATTCTGAATACCGCCGCGCTCTCCACCCGTACAGCTAGCAACCATGACGCGGACGCCTTGGTTGAGATAGCTGGCCATCATTGCGGCGCCCTTACTCGACTCGTCGTCGGGATGAGCGTGGACCGCGAGCAACCGCAGACCGGTTTCCGATGCTGCTGTTTCAGCCATGCCAGGCATTTCCTTCACTTCTCTTGGGATTATTGCGAGCCAACGTGTGGCCCTCGAAGCGGCGGCCAATGCGGACAGCTGCTCTGCTGCGAACTAGACTGGACATTACCGCCTGCTTGTCCAGGAACCAACTGAATCAATCACAGAAGAGGCCCGAGGTATTCCCAATGTCGTCTCCGAACTCGCCGACAGCTGAGAATTTAGCCAACCGTTACGGTCGCACCCGCAACAAACTCAGTCGCCGGAACAAGATCTGGTTGATCAGTGTGGCTGCAGTGCTGGTGGTGTTATTCGTCAGTTGGCTCACTTTTGGCCGAGGCCCCGGGGCGGACAATAAATTATTGGGTTACTCAGTTACGGACGCAGCTCAAACGGTTGTCGAGTTTCAGGTCACTAAGCCCACAGAAGCTACCGCTCAGTGCGCTGTTCAAGCCCTAGATAACTCATTTGCCGTAGTTGGTTGGCAGATAGTCTCAATTCCGGCAGATACTGCAGGTCCGGCAACCTCGAACCAAAAAGTCGCGCTGCGAACCGATTCGTTGGCTGTCTCGGCAACAATCGACAGCTGCTGGATCGCGAAAAGCTGATTGATTTTTTCCCTTGGATCCGTCTCGAATTCAGCGGAGAAGACACGCTGAGGGCGAACAGGTCTTGGGTTATTCCAACGTCTTGCCTACAATTAATCAATATCTTCTCCCCGCTTAGCGGGCTGTCACGAATCACTGACAGTCACTGCAGGCGGGGTATTTGCTTGTAGACGCAAGCATCTAGCAACCACGAGGAGGACATCCGTGTCTACCCCTAGCGCTCCCACCGCCTGGCTCACCCAGGAAGCTTTCAACCGTCTACAAGGCGAGCTGGAACAGCTTTCCGGACCCGGACGGGCTGAAGTGGTTAAGAAGATCGAGCAAGCTCGCTCAGAAGGTGACCTGAAAGAAAACGGCGGCTACCACGCGGCTAAAGAAGAGCAGGGCAAGATCGAGGCCCGCATCCGCCAACTCACCGAACTGTTGCGTGACGCGCACGTTGGTGAATCGCCGGAAGATAACGGTGTTGTTGAGCCGGGCATGCTGGTCGTCGCGAAGATTGCCAACGAAAAGACCACTTTCTTGCTCGGCAGCCGCGAAGTAGCGGGCGATACCGATCTCGATGTTTTCAGCGAGAAGTCACCGCTGGGTGCCGCGATTCAAGGCCATAAAGCTGGCGATAAGATCAGCTACACGGCACCCAACGGCAAGGACATCAAGGTTGAGGTCATCTCCGCCAAGCCTTTCCTCGGCTAACTCGCCAGCACACATTTCTCCCAGAGAAATTAGTGCACCACAATCGGCTGGAATCCTTCAGCGCGTAGGTTCAGCAAAACTTGTTCACAATGCTCATGGCCTTTTGTCTCCATGTTCACCGTGATCGAGACATCACCCATGCTGATTGCGCCGCCCACCCTGGTGTGATCAACTCCGGTGACGTTCGCGTCAGATTCGGCGATGATTCGCGAAATTGTGGCCAAGGAACCAGGGCGATCATCAAGCAGCATTCGAACCGTCATGAATCGGCCGGCTGCCGATAGTCCGCGCTGAATCACTTTGAGCATCAGCATTGGGTCGATGTTGCCTCCGGATAGCACCACTGCAGTGGTGCCCGGCTTCGCACCGTCCAGGTTAAGCGTGCCGTCCAAAAGTGCCGCGACGCCCACCGCGCCAGAGGGCTCAACGACCATTTTTGAGCGTTCAAGTAAGAAAATTAACGCGCGGGCCAGCGAGTCTTCACTGACGGTAACGACGTCGTCGACCAGTTCCCGAATGATCGAGAACGGAATTTGACCGGGCCTACCGACGGCGATGCCATCGGCCATGGTGGAGACCTTTGTCAGCGGAACTAACGCGTCAGCAGCAAGCGAGGGCGGGTAAGCGGCAGCATTTTCTGCCTGCACACCAATGATTCGAATTTCTCGGCCCAACTCACGCGCGCGACTCTTGATCGCAACCGCGACACCAGCAAGCAACCCGCCGCCGCCGACGCCCATCACGATGGTTTCAACGTCGGGAATCTGTTCCAGGATTTCGAGCCCAATGGTGCCCTGGCCAGCGACGACGTCAACATTGTCGAATGGATGCACAAAGACTGCGCCGCTTTGTTCGGCATAACGTTGCGCCTCGGCTAGTGCTTCGTCAACATTGTGACCGTGCAGAATGACCTCTGCACCATGCCCCCGGGTAGCAGCCAATTTGGGTAGCGCGACACCAAGCGGCATGTAAATGCGGGCTTTGATATTCAATGCCTTTGCCGCCACGGCCACACCCTGCGCATGGTTGCCAGCTGAGGCCGCGACTACCCCACGAGCACGATCCTCAAGACTAAGCCGCGCCATTCGGACGTATGCGCCGCGGACTTTAAACGAGCCAGCACGTTGCAGGTTTTCACATTTGAAAAAGACATCGGAGCCAATAATTCGCCCGAGCGCTCTTGAGCTTTCCACTGGTGTCTTCTCGGCAATGCCGAGAAGAAGCTTTTGGGCCTGATAAATATCATCAAGACTCACCGGGGACTGCGAAAGCACTGTTGTCGGTTTCACACGTCCTGCTCTTTCTGCTTTTCCACTCGCATTTTAGGAAGTGGTTCGGCTCAGGAGACCGTTTTGAAGCTGGTCTTCAATAGTGGCTCAATCATTCCGCAGTAGGCATCAATGACGAAATTCGTGTTCACCAGGTGGTCTTCATGACGGCTTAGAGCTGTGAATCAATGCCCCAGTCGATACTGAATCTTGCCCCTGATTCGAGGCAAAAAAGCCCGTAGCCAGTGTTAAAAGCGTTAGCTGGCGCACTCATTGGCTCAATTGCCACCGCTTTATTCCGACCAGGGAATTCAGCGGTGACAAATATATGCACAAATTGGCATGTATTGTTCTGATGTAGGCTCACCCAGCGACCATCAGAGTCAGCTAAGGTGCAGCGGGTCTCGCCATCAGCGTTGAACTCTAAGGCCGTGTAGGCGGTATCCATATCCAGGTGCGAGACTGGCACACCGTCACGAAGATCATTATCAGCGCTAACCGCCTCGTGACTACGCGGGATCAGTCCCGCATCGACCGAGAGGTATTTTGCCGCGGGCACCCGCAGGGTCAGATTCTCGGTTGGCACTTCACCTAGCCGCAAATACGGATGCGCTCCCAGCGCAACGGGGGCAGGCAGATCCGACTCGTTAATCAAGGTTTGTTTCACGGTCAGCGAGCCCTGCTCAGTGAGTGAAAATTCCACCTCGTGAACAACTTGAAACGGGTACCCGTGTTGCGGGTAGATGCGGGTAGATGCGGGCAGAAAGTAGCACCGATTCGTTGGAGCTCGCCAAAACTTGATACTCCTGATTGCGCAGTAAGCCATGGATCGCGTGCCCACGCGGAACCTCGGTGATATCTAACTGCTGCCGAACCCCGTTGAGCATCCATTGCCCATTTTCGACGCGATTCGGCCAGGGCGCCAGCATCAGTCCGGCACCCATCGGTGGAACCGGACTATCGAGCGCTGGCTCAGTCAGCTGCACCCCGTTACGCGAATAACTTCAGAAGTGCGGCGGCCAGGCGAGAAACGCTCGCCTGGCCGCCGCCGTTTGATAGCTGGATTAGGGCATCTGAGGTTCCGGTCATGCACCCACGCTACAACCCCTATCAAGCAGATCAAGCCCCAAGACTGAAAGCGAGGTTTTTGATATTTTGTTTGAATAACTTTGAATTTGGTTGATGATTGGAGAAGGCGTGTTGCCGGGCTTGCCGCTGCCTTAGACGTCAGCGAAATGACTGTCCGCAGGGATATAGAAATCCTCGACGAACAGCAACTGCTCAAGAAGATCCATGGTGGGGCCAGCCGAATCAATGCTTTGACCTCGGTTGAACCAGGGTTCGCCTCTAAGGCGGATCGGCAACTCGACGCGAAACGCGCCATCGCCCGAGAAGCGCTTAGCCTGGTTGAACCCGGTATGACCATCGCGCTGGGAGGCGGCACGACGACTTACCATCTAGCTACCTGCCTGGGCCAGATAGATCAGCTAACTATCATCACGAACTCGATCAAAGCTGCTGAAGCTCTCCATCAGTTGCCTAGCCAGCCAGCGGTTATTGTCACCGGCGGTGAACGAACGCCGTCGGAAGCACTAGTTGGCCCGCTAAGCGTCGCGGCAATCAACACTCTTAACGTCGATATTTGCTTTCTTGGCGTGCACGGCATTCATATGCGAGGACTCAGCAGCCCAAACCTTGCCGAGGCGCAGACGAACGCAGCTTTCATTGAATTTTCGGGCCGGCTGGTGGTGCTGACAGACCACAGCAAATTCGGGCTTCGTGCACTGGCAAGTTTTGCCCAGATTGACGAGGTTGACGTTTTGGCCACCGACGACGGCGCCTCCGCGGCAACACTGGAAACTTACCGCCCGCTCGTCGCCGAACTAAGGATCGCGGCAGCGTCTGCACAAACACGACGATCGGACTTAGCTCGATGAGCACTTTAATGACCAGTATTCAGCTGGCCGATGGCCGAGAACTTATCTATTTCGACGAATCAGCTCAGCCGCATCCAGAGCACGATGAACGACCGCTGCCGCTGCGACCTGATTCAGAGACCGGCCAAATCCGCTTTGACGCGCTCACCGGGGATTGGGTAGCTGTCGCCGCCCACCGCGGCAGCAGAACCTATTTACCACCAGCTGATCAATGCCCGCTCTGTCCAAGCCAGCCCGGTAGGTTCTCAGAAATTCCAGGCGGCAGCTACGACGTCGTGGTCTTTGAAAACCGATTCCCTTCACAGGGCCCAGCCGTTGGCGTGGCACCGGATCAGCCCGAGTGGGGAACCTCCGGCGTGGGGTTTGGCCGCTGCGAAGTGGTCGCGTTCACTTCCGAACATGAAGGTTCTTTTGGAACCTTGAGCCCGCAGCGGGCCCGGACGGTTTTGGCAGCCCTAGCGCAACGTACGCAATGGCTCAGCGCACTGCCGGGAATTCAACAAGTCTTTCCTTTTGAAAACCGGGGCAAAGACGTCGGGGTAACGCTAAACCATCCGCACGGCCAGATCTATGCCTATCCCTACCTCACGCCCCGCGCGCAGGTGATGGCCAATGCGGCGCTCAAACACCACCAGCTGCACGATGAGATCTTGCTGGAGCATATTCTACAATCCGAGCGAGATTCCGGTGAACGGATGATCGCCGAGGGCACTCATTTCAGCGCCTATGCACCTTTTGCCGCACATTGTCCGTTAGAAGTTCATTTGGTGCCACATCGCCAGGTTGCGGATCTCTCCGAGCTCAACGACGCAGAACTGGACGAACTAGCACCGATGTATTTGGACCTCTTACACCGCCTCGACACGGTTTATGACTCCCCCACACCGTATATTGCCGCCTGGCATCAAGCTCCGATTGCGACGCAGCTGCGCTCAGTTAGTAGGCTCCATCTTCAAATCACCTCGCCCCGCCGAGCCGCGGATAAGCTCAAGTTCTTGGCTGGCAGTGAAGCAGCAATGGGCGCTTTTATCAATGACAGTACCCCTGAGCGCATTGCAGATCAGCTGCGCAACGCAAGCCGTCGAGGTGCCGGATCATGACCATTCAAGAAGCTTTCAGTACCGAGTTCGGCTACGCGCCAGATGGGCTCTGGCAAGCCCCCGGTCGGGTGAATTTGATCGGCGAACACACCGATTACAACCACGGTTTTGTGCTTCCCTTCGCCATTGACCGGCAAGCCACTGTTGCGGTGCGACTTCGCCAAGATTCAATAATCAACCTGATCTCCTCGAGTCCTGGCACTGAACCGGTCACCAGCACGGTAGAAAATGCTGGCCAGGCAACCGGCTGGACGGCTTATCTCTTGGGCGTCGTGTGGTCGCTTCAGGAACAGGGAATCCGCGTTCCGGGCTTCGATGTCTATCTGGATTCCACCGTGCCGACTGGGGCAGGGTTGTCTTCCTCGGCAGCGTTGGAATGCGCCATCGCGCTAGCACTCAATGAATTACTCGAGGCAGGACTCAGCCGAGAAGAGTTAGTTCTCATCGGTCAGCGGGCAGAGAACTCTGTGGTTGGCGCGCCTACCGGAATCCTGGATCAGTCCGCTTCCTTGCTAGCCCAAGAGGGTCAGGCGGTCTTTCTGGATTGCCAAAGCCGGGAATCGGGGTTGGTGCCCCTCGATTTAGCCACGACCGGATTGACCCTCCTGGTCATGGACACGAAAGTCTCACACGCCCATGCAGACGGCGGCTATGCCGACCGGCGTAAGTCTTGCGAGCGAGCGGCTGCCGAGCTGGGATTATCATCCTTACGCGAGTTGACCGTGGCCGGGCTGGATCGAGCCGCAACAGTTCTCGATGAAGAGACCTTTCGGCGAGCGCGACACATTGTGACCGAAAACCAGCGCGTGCTGGAAACGGTGGAATTGTTGCGCGCCGGATTGCCGGAACAGATTGGTCCGATCCTCGATCAGAGCCATCTTTCAATGCGCGACGATTTTGAGATTTCCAGTCTTGAGCTCGATTTGGCCGTAGCTACGGCAATGGCAAACGGCGCAATCGGAGCACGGATGACTGGTGGCGGCTTCGGCGGCTCAGCGATTGATTTAGTGCCGCTCCAGGAAGCTGATCGGGTCCGTGCGGCAGTTAACGCGGAGTTTGCGGCCGCAGATTTTGGCCAGCCGAATACTTTCGACGTCGTGCCAGGGCCGGGCGCGCGAAGGCTTTGAGCCTCGCTCGGCTCAATCTAGTTTTGCTTCTTCACGCCGAAGCTGACGAATTCGCAATTGCAGAAACTGGATGAGCAGCACCGAAATCCAGCCGCCCAATATGATCGCCGCGACAATCAGCACAATATTTAGGATTGAAAACGCGGTCACCATGAACATGAATTGTCGCTCCTCTAACGCCTGTTACTAGATATTTTCCTCAGCTTAGCCGGGCAGCAAGATTCTTCACGGCTCCAGATACAAAAGTGGCCTTGTTGCCAGTGAATACTTCACTGGCAACAAGGCCGCTTCTAGATCTTGCGGTGTTCGCTAGCTGCCAAGCCTAGGCAGCTAGTTATTACCTCTTAGTAAAGCCAAAATCCGAATGATTTCCACGTAGAGCCAGACCAAAGTTACGGTCAGACCGAACGCTGCGGACCAGGAGTATTTTGCCGGAAGCTGGTTTTCCACGCCCTGTTGAATCGAGGTGAAATCAAGAACCAGCGAATACGCAGCCAAGCCCACGGCCAAAATACCAATAATGACGCCCAGCGGAATGCCAAAAATCACAATGCCACGAGCACCCCAAGGGCTTGCCATGCCGGCGAACAGCATCAAGCCAAGGTTCACCAGGCTGAATATGGCGTAGCCGCCCAACGCGATCATAAAGAAACGCGTCATCTTGGGCGTAGCGCGGAACTTGCCACTCTTGTAAAGCGCCAGCGTCAAGCCGAAGACAATCAAGGTGCCAAGAACGGCCTGGATGACGATGCCGCTGAAGCGCGATTCCAATAGACCGGAAAGGCCGCCTAGGAAGAATCCTTCGAACAACGCATAGCCCAGGATCAAAATCTTGGACGGTTCGCGCTTGAACGAGTTCACCAGACCAAGGACCAGTCCAACGATGACGCCGGGCAGCATCAGGATGGGGAAAGCCCAACCGATAGCTGCACCAATGACGACTAAGCCAAAGCTCACGAGCGTTTTGATCAGCACATCGTCATAGGTCATCCGACCCATCTGAGCATTCGACGCTGGCGGCTGGTTGTACATGCCCTGCAACTGCTCGGGTGTGCACACCGGCGGCGGCGAAGCATAGCCAGTCTGACCAAATCCTGGTTGGCCGTATCCTTGCTGAGCATAGCCCTGAGGTGCCTGCGGAACCGGGGGCTTATTGCTGAAGTTTTTGTTGTTGGCAAAGACCGGGTTTCCACCGTATGCCATATTCGTCCTCCATTTCGGGCGAGTGATCTTTCCACCCTAACAAGGGGAACGATGCTAATGCAGTCAAAGTTCCTCACAATATGGCAAATATCCCGGAAAATATCGCTACCAAGGTGCACAATCTGAGATAACTGAAACTGTTCCGATTTGACTGCGGCGGCAAAGGAGCCGAATTGTGAAGACCATACCTTGGTTACAAAGATCTCGGACCATCGCACCCCCTGGATTTAATCGCTGGCTTATTCCGCCCGCCGCCCTTGCAGTTCACCTTTGTATTGGCCAGGCTTACGCCACCAGCGTGTACAAAACAGCGTTAGTTAAGCATGCTGCGGTCAGTCAGACTGAGATCGGCATTATCTTCTCGATCGCGATTGTGATGTTGGGCGTCTCTGCCGCAGTGTTTGGCACCTGGGTGGACCGAGGCGGGCCGCGGCAGGCGATGGCGACCTCGGCAGTGTGCTGGGCAGTGGGCTTTCTTGTCGGCGCGTTGGGCATCTTTACTGGCCAGCTCTGGTTGGTCTATCTGGGCTACGGCGTTATTGGCAGTATTGGGCTTGGCATCGGCTACATATCGCCGGTATCGACTCTGATCAAGTGGTTTCCGGACCGGCCCGGCTTGGCTACCGGAATGGCCATTATGGGTTTTGGCGGCGGTGCGCTCATCGCAAGTCCGCTATCGAGTTTCCTCTTGCAAGCTTACGATCCGAATTATTCGACGGCGGCAAGTTGGATTCCGAGCGGCGCCGCCGTCGGCTTGTTGTTCTTGACCCTGGCCGGAATCTACTTTGTCTACATGATGCTGGGCGCCTTCTTTATTCGAGTTCCCGCTGACGGCTGGGTTCCCGCCGGGTTCAAGCCAGAAAAACTCAAGCAACGACCGTTAGTTAGCAACGCCAATGTTTCTGCCAAGAACGCCATCAAGACCCCCCAGTTTTGGCTCCTTTGGGTTGTACTCTTTTGCAATGTCACGGCTGGCATTGGCATCTTGGAGCAAGCCTCACCGATGATCCAAGACTTCTTCCGGGGCAGCGCCGGCAATTCAACGGTTTCCGCGGCGGTCGCCGGTGGCTTTGTCGGCTTGCTGTCGTTGGGCAATATGCTCGGTCGATTTGTCTGGTCATCCACTTCGGATGTTGTTGGCCGCAAGGGAATCTACATGCTTTACCTGGGTTTGGGTGCGATTCTTTACGTCTTACTAGCCACAGTCGGATCTTCAGCAACCTTGGTCTTTGTTGTGCTGGCGCTTATTATCTTAAGCTTTTACGGTGGCGGGTTTGCCACGATACCCGCCTATTTACGCGACCTGTTTGGCACCTTTCAAGTGGGAGCAATCCATGGCCGACTATTGACGGCATGGTCTGCCGCCGGAGTGGCCGGCCCGCTCATTGTCAACGGGATCTTGGACGCCCAAGGAAAACCTGGAACTTTGCATGCCGCGAACTATCAGCCCGCCTTATTCACCATGGTGGTGCTGCTCGTTATCGGCTTCGCCGCCAACCTTCTTGTTCGACCCTTTGCCGCAAAATTCCATGAAACCCCCGTTACTCAGGAGTCAGTATGAAAACTTCATCACCGGCGCTTATTACCTTGGCGTGGCTGCTCGTTGGCGCACCACTTGTTTAAGGCATTGTGCAGAAGCTCATCAAAGTTGCGGCCCTTTTCCACTAGCCAGCACTTAGAGCGCTAGAGCCGAAAACCGCCTTCTGTGCTGAGTATCTGCCCCACCATCCAACGACCTTCGTCGCTGGCCAACCACGCAATTAATCGTGCCGGATCCTCTGGGACACCGACGCGGCCAAACGGCAAGGTCTTCAGATAAGCGTCGAAATCGCCCAGCGGGCGGTCCGATGTTTCCGGATCCATATAACCGGTATTTACCGGGCCAGGATTTACCGTGTTGAGGATAATTCCGCGACTAAGCAGCTCGCTAGCTACTGTGGCCGTCAGCCCGGCCAGCACAGATTTTGAGGCCACATAGGAGACTTCGCCCGGCCGCGGGCCGAGTGATCTGGCCAGAGGTCAGCCAGATCACTCGGCCCGCGGAAAACTCATCTTGTGGCACTCGAATCTGCTGCACACCCGGCTGGGTTCGCATTGCTTCCCGTGGCGCGAACTGCTCGGCAAAGTATCGAGTCAGCAAGAGCGGCGATCGGGCATTGACCGTCCAATGCGCGTCCAAGGTCTCCGCCGTCATGTCAAAAATCGAACCGTCTTGCCCGGTACGCGCGTGATTGCAGATCAGAATATCTAAGCGGCCTAACGCTTCGGCACCAACTTCGATCAGTTCAGCAGCCGACGTCGGCTGGCTCAAGTCTGCGCTCAGGTCACCGAAAAGCGCGCCTGCTATCTGCTCGGCCCGAATTCCAGCACACACTTGGGCAAGATCGTCGCCACCCCATTGCTGTTGCTCATCATGCGCCCGGTAATGCTGAATGAAGATCTTAGCTCCGTCGGCAGCAAACCTGCGTGCGATCGCATAGCCAATGCCACGCCGTCGAGAAACACCAGTGATCAGTACATTGCGTCCTTGCAACGGAAAGTTCATAACAATCACCCTAGCGTTGCGAGCTAGCTTTCTAGATCTAGCGGCGGGAGCTTCCGCGCGCCAGGGCCTTCCTGACTCAACGCATCTCCAGGGTTAATGACTCGACAACGACTCAGAGACAAACAACCGCAACCAATACAGCCAGTCAGCTCGCGCTCAAGTTGCTCGATTTCCAGCCGACGCGTTTCCAAATGCTTTCGCCAACGGGCCGAGATCCGCTGCCAATCGCGTTTTGCCGGCATCCGATCATCTGGCAGCGCTTCGAAGACTTCAGCGACCTCGGCAAGGGGAATACCCATCCGCTTAGCCACTTGAATCAATGAAATTCGCCGTAAGGTGTAGCGCCGGTAGCGCCGCTGATTACCGCTTGTTCGCTGTGAGGAGATCAGCCCTAGACTCTCGTAAAAGTGCAGCGCAGACACTGCAGCCCCGGTTCGCTCGGCCACCTCGCCTACGCTGAGCAGATCTGTTGGTGTTAGGCGCATTACGACCTCTTGACCTCAAGTTAGCTTGAGGTTCTAGATTAGCAGACATGACTGATTCTCTCGTTTCGAATGATCCCAATGGGCCAGGCCCAAGCGGTACCGCTCAAGCTCCTCGGTCTCCGAAGAAGCAGGCGAGCCCCGGCAGTTGGGCAGACTTGCTCGGACCACAACATTTAGCCGCGGCATTGGTACTTGCTGGCGGCGTAGCGCTCTACGCGATGAACGTCTACGTCACTGCCGCGTTGATGCCATCGGCAATTTTAGAGATCGGCGGCAACGAATACTATGCCTGGGTCGCCACTTCGTTCTTGGCAGCTTCCGTTATTGCATCGATGTTAGTCAATCGGCTGCTTAGCTCGTTCGGGCCGTCAAAGGCCTATGTGATTGCCTTTCTGATTTTTTCCGCAGGTTCTTTGATCAATGTGCTGAGCCCGAGCATGCAGATCTTCCTGCTGGGCCGGATCGTGCAAGGCTTCGGCGGTGGATTATTGGCTGGCCTTGGTTTCGCAGTGATCCGCTCGGCACTCCCCGCCCGCCTTTGGACTAGAGCAGCGGGTCTGGTCTCAGCCATGTGGGGTGTGGGGCGTCGGCAACCTCATTGGGCCAGCTTTGGGTGGCTTGTTCGCGCAGCTTGGTTGGTGGCGTGGTGCCTTCGGCTTACTCGTCGTCGTCGGCTTGGTCTTAGCTTTCCTCTCCAGAAGCGCTTTATCGCATCAAGCCGATGCGGGAACTCAACACCCGCCGCTACCGTGGCTGTCGCTTATCCTGCTCACGCTGGCAGCCGGTATGTTCAGCGTTACCTCGGTACTCCCCCGGGGTTTGTGGACCATCGGTGGGTTACTCGCTGGTGTTGCGCTGATGGTCGTCTTTGTGTTGCGAGATCGCACAGCAAGCAGCACCGTGTTGCCAAAATTTACCTATCTCAAAGGCAATAAGCTCAAATGGATTTACCTCACATTGGCTGCTTTGAGCGCGGGCGCAATGACCGAAGCTTTCATTCCACTCTTTGGCCAGGAATTAGGCGGCCTCATGCCGTTGCTAGCCGGGTTCCTGGGCGCCGCACTATCGGTAGGTTGGACTATTTCGCAACTGTTCAGCGTCAATTTGGACTCCGCAAAGGCAAAGCGAGCCGTCCGACTACTGGGTCCGCTGCTGTTAGCTCTCGGTTTGCTGGCCTACGGCCTGCTAAAACAGCAATCAGCGGATGGCTGGCTTGTGCTGCTTTGGGCGGCAATATTGTTTGTTTCCGGTGCCGGTATTGGTATGTCATTCCCGCACTTCAGCGTCGCCGCAATGAGCAGCACTGACGATGAAGAGGAAGGCCGCAAAGCCGCAGCGGGCATCAGCACTACTCAATTGATTGCCAATGCAGTTGCTTCAGCCTTTGCCAGAATCTTGGTCAACCTGGGTGCGCCGTCTGTAGTCGATTCAGCTCGCTATATGGCATTTGGCATCGCGGCCGTTGCGCTCCTTGGTGCCATCGCCTCCTTCGTTTCCCTCCGTCACTCGAAGCCCAACTCGAGCGTCTAAAGCGGCTTCAAGGAGAAATTAGGCCAAAGCAGAGTCAATTTTCAGTGAGAACTGTTTTCATCTTCTCGTTAGGCACACTGAATCCACTCATGACGAAAGATGGGTCTCTGAACCGTTACCGGTTTTATGCCGCTTCCTTTTGAGTTTGGAAGGAAGTATTGATGGTTATGAATCGGAAGTTTTCGCGGGAGGTTCGGGACAGGTCGGTGCGGCTGGTTTTGGATCATCTCCAGGAGTATCCATCGTTGATGGCTGCTTGTGCTGCTGTGGGCGGCAAAGTCGGGGTTGGGAAGGAATCCCTACGTCGTTGGGTGAGGCAGGCCTAAATTGATGCCGGGACCAGGGTAGGGATGTCCACGACGGAATCGGAGCAGGTACGTGCGCTCAAACGTGAGAATCGTGAGCTGCGTGAGTCGTTAGAGATTGTGAAGGCTGCGTCGGTTTTCTTCGCGGGGGAACTCGACCCCCGCGAAGCATTGATCAGGGGATTCATCGATGAACAACGCTTCCTTGGCTGGGCAGTCGAGGTGATCTGCAAGGTCCTGCGTGGCCAGGGCTTAACGGTCACTGCCCGGACCTACCGTAGTTGGAAGGTCTCCACCGCTTCGGTCCGGGACATGGCAGAGGCTTCGGTTATGGATGCGTTGCTAGGAACGGTAGGGACACCGGAGGGAATGTACGGGAGGAGGAAAATGACGGCTTGGCTGCGTCGGAAAGGATTCGAGGTCTCTTACCGGCAGGTGAACCGGCTCATGAGCTTGTTGAGTTTGAAAGGCCGGGTACGGGGCAAAGGTGTGCGCACCACGGTGCCGGACCGAAACCATGACCGTGCCCCGGATTTATTGGATCGGTGCTTCACCGCAGCTGGCCCAAATCAGCGCTGGGTTGCGGACTTCACCTATGTGCGCACCTGGGCAGGTTTCGTCTATGTCGCGTTCATCATTGATTGTTTCTCCAAGTACATCGTGGGCTGGAACATCTCCACGATCAAGGACACCGCCCTGGTGAGCACAGCACTCAGGATGGGCTTATGGCAGCGGACACGCACCAGGCATCCGGTCGCAGAAGGGCTGATCCATCATTCCGCCGCCGGGTCCCAGTACACTTCCTTGCATTTCGGGGAAACCCTGACTCTGGAGGGCATCGCAGCATCAATCGGCTCTGTCGGGGACGCCTACGATAACGCCTTGGCCGAGTCCACCATCGGCCTGTTCAAGACTGAAGCCGTCCGAGAAGATTCTCCCTTCCGCAACGGGCCGTTGAAAACCATCGATGAGGTTGAATGGGCCAGCTTGGCCTGGATCGATTGGTACAACAACGACCGCCTACACACCAGCATCGGAGACATCCCACCGACAGAACACGAAGTAGTGTATTACGCTAAAGAAACCATCCCGGCCCAACCGGTGCAGGGACTCGCATAAAAGCGGCAAGAAACCGGTAACGGTTCACAGTACAAAGGGCAGTGTGAAGTTATTGATGTGGTGCAACAGCCCCACCAGAATCGCTAGCGAAAGCGGCCCCTTGAGATAAGGGAAAATAACGTAACGCAGTTTTCGCCACCACAGTGCACCATCGAGTGCCGCAGCCTCATGCACTTCGTGATCCACCGACTGCAGGCCGGTCAGCGCCAACATGTAAATGAACGGCCAGGAAGCCCACACCTGAACAATCACCAAGGTCCAATAACTATTGGGCCCGTTGAGCCAAAGACCGGCATTGATGCCAACGCCACTCAGGGCATGGTCGATCACACCGCCAGGCTGGAACATGGTCCGCCATACTGTTGCCACCACGAAGGCCGGCAACACATCAAGGAATCAAAAAGATCGAACGAACCAAGCCGCGGCCGCGAAACTTATTCTGCGTAGCTAACGCAGCGGCAATTCCCAAAGGCAGCGTAATAATCATCACCAGTACCGAGTAAGAAACACTCAGCCAAACCGAGTGCAATAACGGCGTGGCGGTAAGCGCCTCAACGATGTTTTGAATGCCAATAAATGGCGCACTTATCCATTTGCGAATCGTGTACTGATCTAGATCTAGCGTCGCCATATAGATGCTGAGCAAAAGCGGCAGCAGAATGATAAAGACCATGAGGACGCCACCCGGCGCTAGCATCCACAGCGGTCGATTCCGCTGACTAAGCGGTTCATTCGGCATTCCTTAGCCTTTTCCAGCACGATCGAGAGATTTCTGCGCCTTCGACTGCGCGTCCTGTAGACGCTGCTTGAGTACCGATTCGCTCACGCCGCCGCCGGAAAGTTCCGGAATTGATTGCACGACGACGTTGGTCAGCGCCAATTGGATGTTTCCCCAGGCTCCGGTGAACGGCGTCGCATGCGATTTAGTCGCGGCATCAGTAATCAGGCCAAACAAGGGGTTGTCGATGGCCTTCAGACCATCAGCATTTGCCGGCAAGTCACCGAAAATCTTGTTGTAATTCAGCTGCTCGTCCTTGGACGTAATGAGCTTGATGTAGGCAAAAGCCAAATCTTTGTTCTTCGAGTAATCTGCAACCACCAAGTTGTCGCCGGAGAGAATGCTGGCCGCTTCGACGCCGTTACTTGGCCGTTCGGTCTGCCCCGGCGCTACCGTCGGCATCAGCGCGAACGCGTACTTATCCTTGATCGGTGAGGCATCGAGGGTTCTGGCCGCGGTCGCCGTCGTCATGGGGAAGAGCCCGGTCTTGCCTTGCGCGAAGGCAGCGAGCGCTTGGCTGTTATTCCAGCCGATTGAAGCCGGGTCAACCACTTTGTCTTGGTTTAGCCAACCAAAGTAGCTCTCATAAGCCTTCTGCACGGCCGAGTCGTCAAGCTTTGCCTGGTTACCGTCCACCAACGGATGTCCGGCTTCAGCAGCCATGGCCCAAATGAATTTCCAGGGATCAAACCCGTCCTTATAGCCCACCGCCATGCCGAAATTTCCATTACCAGTGAGTTTTTTGGCTTGTTCGGCCAAGCCATCCCAAGTGCTTGCGGGCTTATCCAGCCCAGCTGCTTTGTACAGTTCGGTGTTGTACGCCATCACAAACGGCCGACTAACGAAAGGCACACCAACTTGGTTCTTTTCGTCCGGGCCAGAAATGCCAAGAGTTGCCGGGTTGAACCGGTCCTTGCCGCCCACTTTTGCCCATTCGGCGTCGCCAAGCTTCACAAAGGCACCGGTGGCGTATGCGGTCGGTGTAAACGTAGTGCCCAAGCTGTAAACATCGGGGCCCTGACCTGAGACCACGGAGGTCTGAATCTTGGTCAGTTCATCATTGGCACTGGCGAAGGTCTCAAACTTTAGTTCCGCCCCAGTCTGCTGTTTGAACTTGGCCGCGATATCCGTCATCCAGTTCTTTTGCTCTTCGGGATAGCCGGTGTTTACGTTGACCAGAACATCGAGAGTCTGGCCCTTGCCGTCAACAGCTGCGTTGCTGTCCGTTGTGCTACCTGATCCACCACAAGCGCTCAGCAACAGTGCTGAGGCCGCCACGGCAGCGATCAAGGTGAAGCTTTTCTTGTGTAGGACTTTCTTCACATTCGCTCCTCGGTTGAGGGGGATTTCCCCCGGAAACCGGCCGAATTCGGTGCGAGGGATGACTCCGGCCGTTGCCCGAGTCTAGAAATGCCCGACAATTCATGGCAAGCGTTTGCCATAAATTGCCATTTGCCTTTCGGGGTGTTTCGATTGGCTCACCGATAGAAGGTGGCAAAGCATGGCACACCCCGAACGACCCGGATCAGAACCGGTCACCATCAAGGACATCGCGGTAGCCGCTGGCGTGGCCACATCGACTGTTTCTCGGGCTCTGAGTCGGCCGGATCGAGTCAACCCGCGCACTCGAGAAATGATTGAAACTCTTGCCGCCGAGATGAACTATGTGCCAAGCACCCAGGCGCGAGCACTAAGTTCGGGCCGCACTGGCGCTGTTGAACTCCTCGTGCCAGATGTGACGAACCCGTTTTACTTTGACATCATTCGGGGCACCCAACATCAGCTCAAGGCAGCTGGTTACACTCAACTGCTCGTAGACACTGAAGAGTCTGCTGAGGTGGAGTCCGAGGCCTTAGCTAAGCTCCGGCGGACCTGCGACGGCGTCGTCCTCGTTGCCTCTCGGTTGAGCGATGCGGCAATCATCGAGGCCGCCCAGCTATCGCCGATCGTGACGATCTACCGCGGCATTCATGGTGTACCGACGGTCATCATTGATACGCCTGATTCAGTGGGTCAAGCATTGGAACATCTCGCGTCTTTAGGGCATCAACACATTGCCTACGCCGCCGGGCCGATCGGTTCTTGGTCTAATGCGCGTCGGTTACGTGCTGTTGAAGAGCACGCCGCCCGACTCAATCTTCGCATCAGCCGCTTGGGGCCCTTTGCGCCCAAAACGACGTCGGGCGCTGCGGCGGCAGATGCGGCTTTGCACTCGGGCGCGAGCGCAGGCATCGCTTTCAACGATCTGATCGGCATTGGCATGCTGCAACGGTTCGCTGCTCGAGGCGTCCGGATTCCTCAGGACTTCAGCCTGGTCGGTTGCGATGACATCTTCGGTGCCGACTTCTGCAATCCGCCGCTAACCACCATCACTGCACCGGTCGAACAAGCCGGCCGCGTTGCGATCACGATGCTGCTCAGCCGAACTGCGCCCAGCACGGGCGCTGGCGGCATTCGTGAGCTTGCCGTGCTGCCAACGCATCTGACCGTCCGGCAATCCACCGGGCCAATTCGTGAATCTGCTACCGAGAAACTTGGTTGAAACCTTCAGGTAGTACGCTGGCATTATGCGCGAACTCCAGGCGAAAATCATTGCTGAACTCGGTGTGAAACCTACTATTGATCCGGCCGCTGAGGTGACCAAACGGGTCGATTTCTTGGTCGATTACGCCAAAGCTACTCGGACCAAAGGGTTCGTACTGGGAATCTCTGGTGGCTTGGACTCCTCGCTCGCTGGCAAATTAGGCCAGCTGGCCGCGGAAAAGCTGCGGGCAGAGGGCCTCGATGCTAGCTTTACTGCCGTTCGGCTGCCGTACAACGTGCAACACGATGAAGCGGATGCGCAGGCGGCTTTGGCCTTCATCCAGCCGGACCGCTCCTGGACGTGCAACGTGGCACCAGGTGTAGACGGTTTGGAAAAAGAATACAAAGCCACTACCGGTGAGCAGCTCAGCGACTTTAACCGTGGGAATATCAAGGCGCGGGCGCGCATGGTTGCCCAGTACGCCTTGGCTGGCGAGCACGGATTGCTGGTGATTGGCACCGACCACGGCGCGGAATCGGTCACTGGATTCTTTACCAAATTTGGTGACGGCGGTGCAGATATCTTGCCGCTTTTCACCTTGAACAAGCGGCAAAACCGACAGCTATTGACCTATTTGGGTGCAGCTGAGCGGATCTATCAAAAAGTTCCCACCGCAGACTTGCTAGATGGCGTACCGGGCCGAGCCGACGAGGATGAACTGGGCCTGAGCTACGACGACATTGACGACTACTTAGAGGGCCGCGAAGTCTCAGATGCGGTAGCTGAAGCCATCGAAAAACGGTTTCTGGCCACTCGGCACAAGCGCACGGTGCCGGTAACTCTTCTTGACGACTGGTGGAAGTAGCTCCTGCTTCCGGGAAGAAACATGCTGCGGTGCCGCAACGGCTCAGCGCTGTCAGCATCGAGTCCCGGGCCTTTGCGCTAGCCGTGCTGGTTATGGGGGTACTTACCCTGGTCGCCTTCTTATTTTTCCTTTTACTCGGCGAGCACCCGCCACTTTCTGGGGACAGGTCGGTTGGACAATTTGCCTCCCTGGGTGCCGCCGTCGTCGGCCTGGCAGTTTTTGCCTTGAGCTACTTACGATCGTTGCAGCGACCGGAGTCCGCCTGGTTGCGTAAAACAGCACTTGCACGGCGGATTCTAGATGTCTCAGCGCTGTCATTCACCTACGCGCTGATCGCTTTTATGCTCTGCCAAGCCATATTTTCGCTTTTTCAGCGCGCATTTTCTGGCCTGACATTGGAGCCGCTTGCGGGCAGCCTTTTCGTGGGCATTAGCTGCGCAGCAACCGCCTACACCGTCTCACTTTCTGGTGCCCGGATCACCACGTATTCGCTCTCCAACTTACTGGCCGCGTTCTTGCTCACCGGGGCCCTGACCGCGATGATCACGGCGGATAATCCCAGTTGGTGGCAGATCAATTTCAGCGCACTCGGTGCCGTAAACAAAGGGTTTGCTGCCTACACCTTCAACGCCACGCTCATCTTTTCCGGTCTGGTAATTATCACCCTCGCCTCCTATATGACGCGAGATTTACGGCGTTGGGCTAAATTTCGGCATGCCAAGCTTGTGAATGCTAAAGCGGTGCAATGGATGCTCATTCTGCTCGGTGGATTCCTGGCCGGCGTGGGACTTGTTCCGGTGGATGCGTTCAAAATTCTGCACAATTTCTTTGCCACCGGCATGATCTTTGTCTTCGTGGCACTGGTGGAAGACTCCGCGAACACGCCACAACAAATAGCCTGAATCCGCAGCTAGGTCCCAGCACTTTAGTCACTTCAGTCACAACTGCATCGCTATCTGTTGTGGAGTGTTCCGGGTGCTGTTGTGGAGTGTTCTACGCGCGGCAACAAACCGTCCGATAAGCTCAGCCCTATGTCCCGCTCCCCCGTTTCGCTCAGAGTCAGCGATCTCAAAGTTGGTTACGGCAAGAAACAAGTCTGCGGAGAGGTCTCCTTTGGGCTTGGATCCGGTGCGTTGGCCTTCGTTGGCCCCAACGGTGCCGGAAAATCCACCGTAATGCGCACCGTCGTGGGCCAATTGCCAGCACTGGCCGGCACCGTGCTTCTCAACAAAGCAGTAGTTGATGATCGGACGCCTGAGTTCCGCCGGATGGCAGCCTTGGTTTTCGACGACGACGCCTTCTTCCCCGAGCTAACCGTCGGTGAACACCTGACCATGGTGGCGGCAGGCCACGGGGTCAACGATCCGGTGGGCGCCGTCGACGCCGAGTTGGAATTTTTCCAACTCACCGAGCACGACGACTCCCTAGTTTCAAGCTTGTCCTCTGGCCAACGCCGAAGGCTGCTGCTAGCTGCCGCATTTGTCCGACCGCGCAGCCTGCTGGTTTTGGATGAACCAGAGCAACGCTTGGACACGCACATGCGCCGGGCGCTGGCATCCCGGGTGGCTGCCTGCGCCAAAGCTGGCGAGACGGTGCTACTGGTGACGCACGACCCGGAATTCCTCACCACCGCGTCTAAAAAGGCGCTCTACATTGCGGACAAAGTTGAGAGCCTCAGCGCCCAAGACGCTGCTGAACGAATCCAGGCGATGCCAGCATGACCGAGCAATCCGAGGTACCAGCACAGGCGCCCGAAAACCAACACGACGCCGAGCAAAACGAAGAGCTCACCGCCTCCGAGCTGCGCGGATACATCCGCAAGGCCCCGCTGACCCGGCAAACCGTCGGTTTTTACACCATCTTCAGCGAGGTTTACGTCACCGTGTTCGGCATTGCCGTGCTGTTGGCAATCTCGTTTTCGCTCGTGTCAAAAATTCGTGACACCTACCTAGAAGACTCCGCGAAAAGCGGCCCGAATCTGTTGATCCAACCGCTCACCCCGATCGTATCGGTCAACATTGCCTGGGCTTTGCTGGCCTTGGTAACGCTAAGCGCCGCGGTGCTACTGATCGGCAGGCTGGGACCAGCGCATTTGGACCCGCCCCGCACGCAATGGTTGCTGCCTTTACCTGTTTCCAGAAGTTCACTTTTACGACCAATGGTGCTGCGCTGGGCCTATTTGAGCGCTGCGCTAGGCGCGGTCATTGGCATGTTTCTGGCCATTGTCGAGCCAAGTGAACTCACAGCAAGCAAGATCACCTTCACGGTGCTGAGCTGCATCGGATTGTTCCTTTGCGGCTTCGCGGTGGCTCAGGCCGCGCAGAATCTAGCGGGCTCCCGGTTGCTGAATCGGATTCTGACCGGCCTTTTGGTGCTCTTAGTTTTGCTCGGCTTGATCACTGCGTTGGGGCTGCCGATTACTGGGTCTTGGCTTCTGTGGCTGCCCACTAGCTGGCCAATAGTCGCCGCTACAGGGCAAGTTTGGCCCGTAGCGCTGTTGCCGGTGGGCATCGTCGCTTGCGTTGCCGTTTTGCCCGGACTGGGCCGGATTACCAGCACATCGCTGCGGGAACACTCTGCACGCTCATCATTGATTCAATCCAGTATTCAATCGATGGATGCGAGCGCGTTTTCTTCATCGTTTTTGGGTCAAAGTACCGGATCGCGCCGTAATTTAGCCAAGAATTTGCTTGCCAGCAGTCCATCCGCGGTGCTCATCAAAGCGGATGCCCTCCGTTATTTGAGGCATCCAGGTCGATTGCTTGGCCTGGCTGTGCTGGCGGTTATCCCGGCGATCCTGCATTCGTTCACTGGTGGTCAAGACGCGGGCGTTACTCTGGTGTCGCTTTTGGTTTGCGCGCTGATGGCAAGCGGCTCAATGGCCAGCCCGCTCAAACTCAATGCTGGCAACCCTATTCTGGACCGCCTGCTACCGATTCCGTCGGGCTCAGCAAGGCGTCTGCACTCGGCAGTTCCGGCAATATTGCTCTTTGCCTGGGCCGTTGTGGCATTCGGTTTGCTCTGGCTCACGGGCGTGGGTTCGCCAATTTTCTTCATCGCCGGCATCATCGCTGGGCCTGCGTTAGCTGGTGCGGCCATCCGCGGTGCTTATAAAAAACCCGTCGATTGGTCCCGGCCAGCAATCGCGACCCCGTTTGGTGCCCTTCCGCCAGGTGTGGCTGCTCAGTTCTTTGCTGGACCCGATGTGGCGGCAATTTCCATGGCACCGGTACTGATCAGCCTTATCGCTGGCGCTGCGCCGACTATTTTGATCCCGGTGCAGCTCGGATTGAGTCTGCTCATGTTCTTGATCTTGACTCGCAAACGCGATGAGAAGCCCGAGCAATAATCTCGCGTTAAGCATGCTGTCCCCGCCAACAGGTATGTTGGAAGAGTGAAGATTGCCACCTGGAATGTGAACTCGTTACGAGCCCGTGCAGACAGAGTCGAAGATTGGCTCCGCCGCACTGATATTGATGTGCTGGCTATCCAAGAAACCAAGTGCAAAGACGAGAATTTCCCTTGGGAACTGTTTGAAAACAACGGTTATGAGGTTGCGCATTTCGGCTTCAGCCAGTGGAACGGCGTGGCGATCGCCTCCAAGGTAGGCCTTGACGACGTCGAACGCACCTTCCCCGGACAGCCCGCCTTTGGTAAGCCAGGCGTTGAGCCAGAGCAAGAAGGCCGTGCAATCGCGGCAACCTGCGGCGGCGTGCGGGTTTGGAGCCTCTACGTACCAAATGGTCGAGCCCTCGACGATCCGCATATGCCGTACAAACTTGAGTGGCTACGTGTGCTCAATGAAGAGGCCAAAGGTTGGCTCGCCAAGGACCCAAACGCCCAGATCGCGCTTGTGGGCGACTGGAATATTGCACCTCAGGATGACGACGTGTGGGACGTCAAATACTTCATTGATGAGGGGTTGACCCACTTTAGTGCACCCGAGCGGGCGGCTTTCCAGGCCTTTGAGGCCGCCGGCTTTACCGACGTCGTCCGGCCGAGCCATCCCGGCCCCGGCGTGTACACCTATTGGGATTACAAGCAGCTGCGCTTCCCCAAAAAGGAAGGCATGCGCATTGACTTCATTATGGCGTCACCAGCTTTAGCAGCAAGAGTGGTGCATACCGAGATTGATCGTGAAGAGCGTAAAGGCAAAGGTGCTTCAGATCATGCGCCAGTTATTGCAGAGCTGAGCTGAAATGTCTGGCGAGTTGTACTTGGGGCATAGCAACTTACCGTTCCTCTCTGCGCTGCGCCTGTATTTACCGCTTACTGAGTTCACCGATGTTGAACAGACGCTCATTGAACGCAGCGCCCCGCCCAGTGAGGATCGAATGTATGCCGATCTTCGTGAGCTCAACGATTCGCTAGGCCGCGTTGTTCGTGCTGGCCCAAGCACCTTGCCCACGGCCGCCGCGGAACGCTTCCGCAGCCTGCAAATGGTCGAAGACGGCCCGGTTTTGTACAGTCTGAATCAGGTTCATTTCCGCTCAGCCAAAGCGGTCGAGGCCTTCCGAGACGGCCCAAATAACAGGCTGGCCGAATGGCTGTTCAGTGCAAAAGTCGTTGAGGAAATGCATGAATTGGCCGCCACAGAACGACGCGTACTCACCCGCACCTCCACTTGGGGCATCCCCTTTAGCTGGTTCGTCTTAATCTCAGAATCAGACCGAACAGAAGTTGTGGAATCGCGAAGCCGCGTAATCACGGTGCGGGTTCAAGTTCCCTTAGCCACCGCGAAACAGCGGCTCGTTTCCGGAATTGCGAATCTCGAAGTGGCTGCACCGGAACTTGATCTTTTGGACGAACTCCGCGAGCTGCACGACTGGCTTGCTACCGTGCCCGAGCTGGCCGTCGTCGAACTGGACTATGGTGCAATCGCGGACCGCATTTATCCGGATGAATCACCAATGGACGTCCGGCTTGGTCTGGAGTGTATTGCCGAGGGAGATCTCACCGGGGCGGCCGCGGCGTACCGACGGCTCGCCTCCCGGTGGATTCTCATCCGTCAATTGGCCAGGGCTTCCTAGCGCTTAGGCCAGCACTGCTTTGAGCCGCTTGCTGCGGCCAAACAGTAGGCCGTCCAGGGCGAATTTTCCTGGGCCGGTCAACGCGAGCGTGGCGCAAATTGCGGCCAAAGCGAGGACGTATTCGTAGCCGCCCTTGCCTGCGAAGAAGCCTTGCGGAGCGTGGACTGTTACCAGCGCGCCGATCATATCAATGACTAGTAATACTGCGATTGGCCGGCTCAGGAGGCCAATTACTAGCGCCGCACCTCCGATTAACTCAAGCCCGGCGATGAACGGTGCGGTCACTGAAGGTGCCGGAATACCCATCGCGGTAAAACCATCTGCGGTGGCCGGGATTCCATCGCTAAATTTTTGCCAGCCATGCATGATGAAAATGATGCCGGTGACTACGCGTAGTACCAACAGGCCTAAAGGGGCTGAATTCTTATTGCTTGCCATGGGGCGTGCTCCTTCGTTGTGGGGGTGAGTCGTCTCATGGAACTCGTAGAACACCCCTTGCGACGGAACGCAGCCTGGTTAGGTTCACCCGCATGGCGCGTTCACAGCTTATTCCCGGTTTCAGCCCGTTCGTCACCCTGCCCAACGGTTCGCGATAGCAACAACTCGAACGGCGCGGCCACACTGTGCACCGCACCCTCGACGCCGTCGAGTTGGCGAAGTAACATCCCAGCGGCCACTCGGCCCTGCGCCACCGGATCTTGCCGTACCCTGGTTAGTCCGGCTGGAGCCGCGAATTCATGGTCATCAATGCCAATCACGGACAGATCCTGAGGAACCTGAATTCCACGCCGCTGCGCTTCCATCAGTACGCCCAGAGCCATCTCGTCGGATGCGCAGAAGACCGCCGTCGGGCGTCACTGCGGATCGCCAAATTCGGGCCGGTCAAACAATCGCGCTGCAGCGTGAACTCCGCCAGCTACCGTGCAGTCGCCATTGAGCTCCCACTCGGGCCGCAAGGCGAGCCCAGCAGCAACAATGGCGTCCTCAAAGGCCCGGTCTCGAAGCTTAGGCACCGCGAAGTTCAGCTCATCTTCCTCTTCGCCCAAGACTTGCGCGATTCGGGTATGTCCCAGCTCAATGAGATGCCGGGTAGCAAGTTGCGCAGCCGCGTAATCGTCAATACAAACTTGGTCGAACCCTTTGACCGGCCCGCCCAACGCGATCAACGGAATCTCCGTGCGATGCAGATGTTCCAATTCCGATGGCCGCAAAGCAAGGCAAAGCACCACCAGAGCGTCGATTTGCTTCCGCAGCATGGTGTGCTCAAACAACCGTTCTCGGCTAACTCCATAACCACCCAGGCTGATCAACATCAAGTTGTACTTCTGCGTATGCAGCTCGCTGTCCACGCCTTCGATCGCGCGCGCAAAAAACCATCGGCTCACATACGGCGCCAGCACGCCGATGGTGCGAGTACGTCCAGTAGCAAGACCGCTCGCTGCCGAAGATGCCACGTAGCCCATGTCTGAGGCCAGCGCCAGAACCCGCTCTCGCGTCTTCGGGCTGACTCGCGGC
Organism: Renibacterium salmoninarum ATCC 33209; assembly: GCF_000018885.1. Classification (NCBI taxonomy): domain Bacteria; kingdom Bacillati; phylum Actinomycetota; class Actinomycetes; order Micrococcales; family Micrococcaceae; genus Renibacterium; species Renibacterium salmoninarum. The sequence goes on from NC_010168.1 coordinate 2,750,171, forward strand.
AATCCGCGGATCGCGCGCGAAACCGTAGCCGTTGAGACATTGGCGGCAGCCGCGACGTCTTCAATGCTGGTAGCGATGGTTCGGCTCCTGACCTTAGTTTCGGCTTTTACGCTGTAGCCTGGCCCGGAAGCGCAAAAGTAACACCATGACAATCACGACGGCGGCCAGCAACAGTGCCCAGCCCAAGGCCGGACCACCAGTAAGTTCCAACCAGACCACAGTAATCAACAAGACGATTCCCCAAAAACCGAGGAATCCGATGCCCATATCAAGATGCTCAGCAGCACGTCCTTTGGGCGCGCCCTGTGGCGGTGGCTTTGGCCCAGCGTTTTCCGTGGACCAACTCATTTCACACCACCGGCGGTCAATCCAGCCACGATCTTACGCTGGAAGACCAACACCATAATCACCAAGGGCACCGTCACAATGGTTCCGGCCGCCATCACGGCGGTGTACGGCTCTTGATGCGGCTGCGCCCCAGCAAAGGAGGCAATTGCCACGGTCACGGTTTTGGTCGCGTCGTTGCTGAGCTGGCTCGCGATAAGGAACTCGTTCCAAGAGGCAATAAAAGCCAAGATCGCAGTGGTAAATACGGCCGGGGCCGCGAGCGGCATAATGACTTTTCGGAAGGCTTGCCCCTGCGTGCAGCCGTCCATTCGGGCAGCTTCTTCTAGCTCCCACGGCATCTCCCGGAAGAACGACACCAGGGTGTACACCGTCAGCGGCAGCACAAAGGAGATGTTCGGAATGATCAGCGCTTGGTACTGGCCAATCCAGCCCCAATCGGTAAACAGCTGAAACAGCGGCGTAATCAGCGCGACACCGGGGAACATCGAAGCGCCCAAGATCAGGCCCAAAACAATGAACTTGAACCGAAAGTTCAGCCGGGCCAACGCATAAGCGGCAAATACGCCAACCAGCAAGGCGATCACCGTCACCACAACGCCAATCAGCACGCTGTTGAACAACGCCAAGCCAAAGTGATTGCCACGGTCCTCAGAGAACGCAGTGATGAAGTTATCCCACGTCGGCGCTGTTGGCACTGGCGTGGTTTCAAAAGTAGCGTCGGACGGTCGGAACGCCGTCACCACCATCCAATAAAACGGGGCCAAGCACCAGAGCACAATAATGATCGCTTGGATATAGGTACGCCCCTGCGCCCAACGGCTTCGGTTGGTGGATTTAGCATTCACGGGAACTGTTGCGGTGCTCATGCTGCGCCCACCTTAACTTTTTTGGCTTCCTTATCAAGGCCTGAAGACTGCACCGCGTTCGCGCCGAGGAAGCGAATGAAGATGAAGGCAACTAAGAACACCACAATGAACGTGATCGTCGACAAGGCTGAGGCCAAATTTTGACCTTGACGTATTTGTTCAACCACCAACGTGGAGAGCGTGTCCGTGTTGTTCGCTCCGCCGGTAAGAATCGCCGGTAGGTCGTACATCCGCAAAGCATCCAAAGTACGGAACAGAATCGCAACCATCAAGGCGGGTTTCACCATGGGCAAGGTGATCATTCGGAAGCGTTGCCAAGCATTTGCGCCGTCGACCTTTGCGGCTTCGTAGACTTCAGCCGGGATCATTTGCAGGCCAGCGAGGATCAGCAAGGCCATAAACGGCGTCGTCTTCCAGGTATCGGCCATAATGATTGCCCATTTGGAGGGCCACTCGGAACCTGTCCAGAGAATCTGAGTGCCAAAGATCTTATTGATGACGCCGTCAAAGGCGAACATGAAGAAGAACAGTTTGGCGGTTACCGCGGTCGGAATTGCCCATGGCACCAGAACTGCGGCGCGAACCAGGTCGCGGCCTTTGAAGGTCCTCGCCATGATGAGCGCCATCCAGAAACCAACCACGGTTTCTAGCGCCACCGTGATCACGGTGAAGAAAAACGTGTTCCCCATGGCGGACCAAGATTGTGCGCCTAGCTGGCCGGGCGCAAAATCTTGGAATCCGCCACCGGGCGCCGGGCATTGTTGCAGCACCCAAGAGACATAGTTTTGGAATCCGGCAAAGCCGCCGGCCTGAAAGAAGCCATTGGCATCCAGACCAGGATTTTGTTCAAAGGACATCACTACGGCGGACACCACCGGATATCCAATCACCACGGCTAGCAGAATCAGCGTTGGCGCAAGCAGCCAGCTGGCCCAGCCAGTTTGCATTTTTTGTTTACGGTCGCCGTTTGGCGCGCCTCGGCCCTTGGGGCCTTGCGAACTCGCTTCGGCATCGACGTCGTCGGCTATGACGGACATGCCTCCTCCTTCATCTGCCGCGCCATCGCGGCGAAAGTCCTTGGCCAGCCCCTAGCGGAGACGGCCCAGCAGCCTTTCAGCTATTTAATGCCCGCCGACTGCATTGCGGTCTTGATGTCAGAAATCGCCGGATCCACTGATTTGTCACCCTTGAGCGCAGAGAATGCGTTGCTCTGGATCGCCTTAGTGACTGCCGGGTAGAACGGCGTCACTGGACGCGGAACAGCGTTTTCGATCGAGGTCTTCAACGCCGGCAAGTAAGGCAGTTTTGCGGTCAATTCCGGATCGTCGTAAAGCTTGCTCAGTACGGGAGCTGCAGATGCCTGCGTGACGTAAAGCTTCTGCATCTCTTCCCCGGTGACAAACTTGACGAAGTCCAGGGCGGTTGCTTTGTTCTTCGAATACACGCTCACACCCAAACTGTGCCCGCCAAGGGTAGATGCACCCGGACCGCTTGCGCCGGGCAGCGGGGCAACGCCAAAGTTGTCTTTGACCGTGCTGGTGCTGTCGGTAGTTGCCAGGTTGTAGACATAGGGCCAGTTGCGCAAGAAGAGCAGCTTGCCGTCTTCGAAGGACTGCCGTCCTTGTTCCTCTTGGTAGGTGATGGCCTGTTTCGGGATATTGCCATTCTTATAGGCGGTGGCCAAGTTCTCTAGGCCCGCTTTTGCCTTATCCGAGTCGATGGCTACTTTGCCGTCGTCGCCAATGATTTGGCCACCGGTAGAGTTGATCGCCTCCGCAGCGTTAACCGTCATAACCTTCGTACTGCGCGAATTGGCCGGCAAAGCAGTCAATGCCATTGGTCTTGGCAATTGAGCACATACTCATCATCTCGTCCCACGTTTTGGGCGGCGTGGGCACTAGATCTTTGCGGTAGTAAAGCAACGCACCGTCCGAGATCTGCGGTGCCGCGTAAAGCGTGTCCTTATAGGTTGCGCTCTTCACGGTTGCTGGCAGCATTGCGGAAGTATCCAGTGCCATCTTATCTTTGAACGGCTGCAGCCAACCCTGTGCAGCAAATTCTGCGGTCCAAACTACGTCAACGCTCATCACGTCGTAATTCACGTTCTTCGTTTGAAGGTTTTTGACCATATCGTCGTGCTGTTGGTCGGCGTTGTCAGTAAGTTCTTTGAGGGTCACGATCTGGTCTGGATGCAGTGCATTCCATTTCGCCACGATCGGTGCCGCGATGTTCGAGTTGTCTTTGCCTTGAACGTAGGTGATGGGGCCCCGACCGTCTAACCCGTTCTGCGCGTCGCCGCCTCCGCCAGCGGTTCCACCGCCCCCGCTGCCGCCCCCACAAGCCGCCAGACTAACTGCTATGACGCCCACCGCGAGTGCGGGGGCAAGTGCTTTCGCAACCTTCATGCTGATACTCCTCATTGAGTCGTCCGAACCAGCAGCTCCTTGAACCTGTCCAAAACCTGGCCGGAATCTGTGAGATGCGTAGTTGAGTGATGCGGATCATCCTAGTAAGCTGCTGCGAGAAAGTGCAAGCGTTTACGCAAATCTTCTAAAATTCTACTGAAAGGCTTTTTTGTGAGCCAGGCCACATCCAGTACGAAATATGCAACCAATAGTCGCGAATTCGAAGACGACGGCGCCTCCGAGCACGCTTGGTGGCAGGATGCGGTCATATATCAGATCTATCCGCGCTCCTTTGCTGACGGTAACGGCGACGGCATGGGCGACCTCGCAGGTGTCACTTCCCGCTTGGACTACCTCAAGACTCTTGGTATTGATGCCATTTGGCTCTCACCTTTTTACCGCTGACCACAAGCCGACGCCGGCTATGACGTCGCAGATTATCGCCAAGTAGATCCGCTGTTCGGTTCGCTAGATGACTTCGATCTAATGCTCGCCGAGAGTCACGCACGCGATCTGCGAGTTATTGTCGATCTTGTACCTAACCACACCTCAGATGAGCACGAATGGTTTGTTGAAGCGCTCACCGCCGAGCCTGGATCTGCTGCGCGCGAGCGTTACATTTTCCGTGACGGCAAAGGTGAAAATGGCGAGTTGCCACCCAACAACTGGCAGTCGATCTTTGGCGGCATAGCGTGGACTCGGGTACTGGACGCGGCGGGCCAACCCGGCCAGTGGTATCTGCACCTTTTTGATAGCAAACAGCCCGATCTGAACTGGGACAACCCTGAAGTACACGCCGAGATGGCGTCAGTATTGCGTTTCTGGCTAGATCGCGGCGTAGACGGCTTCCGGGTTGATGTAGCCCATGGCATGGTCAAGGCAGCCGGCCTCCCCGATTGGGACGGCGCGGCGGCAATGGTGGAAGGCGATTCCGGCGATAGCGCGATGAATCCGCCGTCGCCGTTTTTGACCAAGAAGGCGTCCACGAGATCTACCGGGCCTGGAATAAGGAGCTCAAAGAATACGACGGCGATCGGATGTTGGTTGCCGAGGCGTGGGTTGAGCCGGCGGCGCGATTAGTCCGCTACATTCGCGAAGATGAAATGCAGCAGGCGTTTAATTTCGAGTTCCTGCTTGCCGGCTGGGACGCTCAACGATTCGCAGATGCGATCAGCAATTCACTAGCTGCTGTCGCAGTGGTTGGTGCACCAAGCACTTGGGTACTTTCCAACCACGACACGGTTCGGCAGAGCACCCGGTTCGGCCTGAGCGACCCGACTACCCTTCCGAAGGGTATTTCAGCCTCAGACGAGCAGCCGAATGAGCAGCTTGGGCTTGCCCGAGCCAGGGCCGCAACAGCAATAAAAACGGCTTTGCCGGGCTCGGCTTATGTTTATCAAGGCGATGAACTCGGCCTGCCGGAGCACACCACGCTGGCCGCTGAGGTTCGACAAGATCCCGCTTTCACCCGGACTGGCGGCCAAGAAATCGGTCGCGACGGCTGTCGGGTACCTTTGCCCTGGCAAGCTGAGAAACCAGGCTATGGTTTCTCCGGCGGAGCCACCGCAGAACCGTGGCTGCCGCAACCGGAATCATTCGGCCGTTACGCGGCCAATCTTCAAGAAGGTGCGCCGGGATCGACCTTGGAGTTGTACCGTCAGCTGCTCAAGCTGCGCAGGAGCGAACAGCTTGGGCTCGGTAGCCTGCTCTGGGGTGAGCTGAACGACCCGCAGAACGGTGTACTGAGCTTCGAGAACGGAAGGGTGACCGTGCTCGCGAACTTTAGCCAAACCGCAGTCGAACTTCCAGCGGGGAAAACAGTCTTACTGCACAGTGCCCAGTTGCACAGTGCCGAGTTGCACAGTGCCGAGGCTACGCCGGGAATCTTGGCGCCAAACAGTACAGTCTGGCTGCACTAACTCACCACCCGAACTAACCCTGCTACTTCCGGAACTAACTCCGCTCCGGATGCATTTTCGGCATGGGGATGCGCGTTTTGCGGTTGAAAGCGCATCCCCATGCCGAAAATGCATCCCAAGCTGGGGGAAGTAGGGCACCTGACGTCAGTGAACGCGCTCGGCCTTCGTGAATCGGGCGCGGGTTCCGGAGCCGATGCTTAAAAGAACCGGGGTGCGTTGACCCAGCAATTCATCGAGTGCGCCAACTAGCTCGGAGACTTCAGCTGCGACTTTGTGCGGGGCAACGCCTTGCCTGGGCAGTACCCGGATCTTCAATCCTGGCTCGCCTTTGACCTCGTAAGTGGTGACTGTTGCACCGAGCAATTCTGGGCGTTCATTTAATGCCTGACGCAGTAGCTGTTCCGCCACGCTGCCGTTGATCGAGACCAAACCATCAGCCTCACCCTGATCATCAGCAGCTGCCAAAATTGTGGTGCGTCCGCGGCCTTGATTGGCTACCCAAGCGATCATGCCAATGATCAGCAAAACCAGTACAACGGCGACGCCAATCCAGATCAGCGAGCTATTCTGCCCAGAAATCGCAGTGTTAGCTGCCACCTCACGCAGTTGCTTGACCAATGGTCCTGCCCAACCCTGCCACCAGGAAGCGAACCCGGGAAATGCAGACAAAGCAACGGCGAGTGCACCAGCAGCAAGTAAAACCAAACCAAAAAGCGCCAGGAGGATGCGGTTGGCTACCCGAGGAGTCTCGTTCATACTCCGATCACCCCCGTCGCAGCAACGTTGACTCGAACTTGTGGAAGCGGTTTTGGCTGCATTGATTCAAGTTCATTTTCAATCGCGGCTTTGATTGATTCACTGTTCAATGCCACACCAGAAGTGGGCCGAACGTTGACCACCACATTGTGCTGTGAAACCACAACCATAACTTGTTCCTGGGTCACTCCCGAGGCCAATCTGGCCCTGCGCGCCAGCGCTGACGCAATAACTTCGTCATCGACGACGACGGCGATCCGCGGGTCAACGAGGGTATGCCGGGCACGCCGTCCCGGTCTGACCGCCTTGAGAAAAAAGATCAAGCCAAACAAAAGTAATACGGCGCCGATCACACCCAGCAGAACCGGCGTCATGCCCTGCGGTAATTGGGCTAAGCGGTCCAATGCGGTTTGCGGGTCGATGAGCCATGCTGGCTGATTAACGATTCGTAAGCCGCATTCCAACAATGCGTAGATCGACAGAACCGTGATGATAAAAGCTGCCACGCCGGAAATTATTGCTCGAGACGAAGACAACTCGCGGCGAACTGCACGAGTTAGGTCGAGGGATTTGCCACCCGCAGGTGCTGGCGTCGAACCAGACTGGTTTTTCGGCGCCGCCGGTTCTTCTTCGGGCCTAAACTGCGCCAAGACATCCGTTGAGCTCACGAAACACCGCTTTCAGTGACTAGTCGTACTCCGGTGATTCGGATATCGACCTTGCTGACATCAGACCCGGTCAAATAACTGACCTTGTCTAAAACGGATTTTTTTGCGGAAATGGTTCGCGCCCAAATAGAGCCTCCGCTTTGAATTGCCGGGCTGCGTTTAGTGACCAAATCCGCAAGCGAAGGCACCACAACGGGCGTGGCCAAAGAAATTGCTAGCCGTCCGGCGTCGTCAGAAAAACTGACGCGCACCTCATTCGCCTGCACGCCGAAGTTCTCAGCCGTTGCTGCTTGAGTCACACTAGTCAACGCTTGAGTGCTGATCCTGTTATGGCCGGCCAGTGCGTTTTCTGCAAAGCTGCTGGGCTCGGCACTGGCAATGCTCATGAGGAGGAGCGCCGTCCGGTCAAGGCATCGAGTACCCCTCGCAGATCAAGCTTGCCATCCGCTGCGCGGCCCAAAATGGCGCCAACCAACATAAAGATCAAGGCAATCAGGAAACCCCAAAAGCCAAAAGCGAAGGCCATAAAAGCCAAGAACGCTCCGGCCCCGATGCCTATCAAGGTGAAATTCATGACGACTCCCCGCTGGATGGTTGCTGCTTTTGTTCGGCTGATTTAGGTACGTGTACGTCATTGATCTCGACGTTAACTTCTATGACCCGCAAGCCCACAAGTTCTTGAACGGCGCGATAGACCGCCACCCGGACTTGGTTGGCCACCTCTTGGAGCGGTTTGCCATACTCGGCCACTAAGTCGACGTCGACTGCTACCTGAGTTTGACCGACCTCCACGCGCACACCCTGAGATAAGTCCGCTGCGCCAACAACCTCGCGAATGGCACCAATAGCGCGTGTGGAACCGGAGCCGAGTGAGTAAACTCCGGGCACAGCACGTGCGGCAATTCCGGCTACCTTGGCCACTGCGGAATCCGCAATCACGGTCCTACCGTCGATTGCTGGTTCAACCGGGCTGATCGTCTCGGGGACATCGGGAACGGGGTTACTCACTGGGCCTCCTTCGGCGGCTGGACGTATCTTTTGACCTTACAGCCAAGACTACTGCCAGCCCAGCGAGGGTTACTGGAACACCCCTGAGGATTCAGCTCATTTAATGCTCATAAGATTCGCACAGCGGCTAGAGCCCTACTGCCGAGGCACTAATTGAGAGACAATAGGGCTACGACGAATCGTGTGAGGAGACGCTATGAGCAGCCCATTTGGCGGCGGTATGGGTTTTGTCGACTCAATCTTTAACCCTGGCCGAGCGCATCAACTGGAAGAAGAAACCAGACAACTGATCCTGCCTGTCATCGTGGAGACTCCTGGTGAGGGGCCGAAGGACCGTGTTCTGGTCGATTTAGACGCTGGGGTAGTTGTGATTCGCGCCCAGCCCGCTGACGACTAATTTAGGCTCAACACCACGGTTGCATTGTGCCCACCAAAGCCAAAGGCATTTACTACGGCGTGGGCGGAACGATGCGGCCTTAGCGTGGTGACAATATCGAGCGAGATTTCCGGGTCAACTTCGGTGATGTTTGTGGTTGGCGGGATCACTTCCTCAGCCATGGACTTCAGAGAGACGATCGCACTTGAGAGCGCCAGAAGCGCCCAGCAGATGACCCGTCATCGACTTAGTCGAAGTCACCGCTACCTCCTGGCCAATGGAATCTTTGATCGCAATCACTTCGTTCAGATCGCCCAGCGGCGTGGAGGTAGCGTGTGCATGAATAAAATCAATATCCGTGCCAGCTCACCCAGCTATGCGTAATGCTGCACGGATCGTGCGGGCTTGGTTTGCCGGGTCAGCCGCAACAATATCGTGCGCGTCCGAGGTGACCGCGGTACCGTCAACAAAGCCATGAATTTTCGCACCCCGCGCCTTCGCGAAGTCCTCACGCTCTAGGACCAGCATCGCGGCGCCCTCGCCCAGCACGAAACCATCACGATCCTTGTCGAAGGGACGAGAAGCCGTCGCTGGATCATCATTGCGTTTAGACATTGCCCGCATTTGGGAAAAAGCCGCCACGGTAAGCGGCATGATGCAAGCTTCTGCGCCACCGACCAGGACGACGTCGGCCGAGCCAGACAAGATCATCTCGCGACCCACGGCAATCGCTTCGGAGCTAGATACACAAGCGCTGACAGTGGTCCGGGCACCGGCCTTAGCGCCGATATCCATCGAGAGCCAGGCCGCAGCACCATTGGCCATCAGCATCGTGACGGTATGCGGAGATACTCTGCGAGCGCCCGAATCACTGCGAGTGTGCTCTTGCTCAATAGTGGTTGTGAGGCCACCAAGGCCGGTGCCAACCACCACTGCGAGCCGGAACGAGTCAACTTCTGGTGCGCCAGCGTGCGTCCATGCTTCCCGACCCGCGATCAAGGCGAATTACTCAACTCGGTCAAGCCGGCGCTGCTCTCGAACTGAGAGGCTTTCTTCAAAGCCAGCATCGACTGTCCCTGCGATCTGTACCGGGAGCTCTGCGGCCCAGGTGGGATCAAGTTTTTTGACCCCGGGAACGCCGGATCGCATGTTTTGCCACATTTGATCGGCTGAACGCCCCTGCGGTGTTATTGCGCCAAGGCCCGTAATTGCTACCCGCTCGTGAGTTGCCATCTCCCAAGCTTTTCACGTTCACCCACTGAATTGGTGATCACGCCATACACAAGGTTTCGAGCCAGATTGAGGCCGCATCCAACAAAACTATTTCGGCGATTCAGCGGCTGAGCTACCCCTTGGGCACGAACCCATTGCAGTTGGCGGTAAGCCAATCGCTAATGGGTTTGAACATCGCAGTAATTTTGTCTGTGTTTTCAGCCTTGGTGGCCTCGTCCGTACCCGCAGTTGCCTCGATCGTCTCAAATGCGCCGTTCAGCGAGGCCGGAGTGGCACCCTTCAGCTCTGCCACAGCATCTTTTACTTGCTGCACAGTGCCCGGCTTGAGCGATTCAATAGAGGAAGCCAGCGGCGCAGTGAACCCGATACCCATCCGAACAACTGTGGCTTTGCACTCGGCAGAGAGGCCCGCGAACTTAGGCTCAGCGGCAAAACGCTCGTTCATTTGAACAAGCAATTCAGACTTGGGGTTTTCAGGCATGCCTGTGCCTTTGTCAGCATTATTAGCCGAGGATGACTGCATAGCGCTTGCGCTAGATCCCGCGGAATTATTGCCAGAGGATGAATCCGGGCTGGAACAGGCGCTTAGAGCGAGCGGCACCGCGATGATCGCGACGAGTGCGGCCTTGCTGAAGGTCGATTTCATAGTGTCCTCTGAATACACGCCTTCGTCGGCGCGGGGGAAAGTCAATACGCAAGAATTATAACAAAGCTGGGAGAAAGCTGTGCTCGTTGAGCTTTCGTCCGCCACGCGTAGTTTTGCGGTGGGTTAAACGAAAAAACCCCCGGAATTCCGAGGGCTTTTTAGATGGTGGCTCCGACCGGCGTCGATCCGGTGACCTTTCGATTTTCAGTCGAACGCTCTACCAACTGAGCTACAGAGCCTTGGTGAACTTGCCACCGGATTCCCCGAAAGGAACCTAGCGACCCTGACGGGACTTGAACCCGCGACCTCCGCCGTGACAGGGCGGCGCGCTAACCAACTGCGCTACAGGGCCTTGCTTTTTACAAGGCTTCCAGCTTACCAGCTCTCACCGGATGCTTTTGCCGTGCGTACCCCCAACGGGATTCGAACCCGTGCCGCCGCCGTGAAAGGGCGGTGTCCTAGGCCGCTAGACGATGGGGGCCTTGGGACATTTCGAACACAATTGTTTTCGCAATGCGTCTCGAAGTGAACCTCTAAAACTATAGGGCCTATTGACCGATTCCGCCAAACTGAGTGTCTTGAAAGCGCGGACTAGTCTGAATTCATGGAAATTTCGCAGCCGACTTCGCGCGATGCAGAAGCGATCAGTCAGGTAGTCACCAGCGCTTTCGACGACGGCGGCAGAGTAGCCGAATTAGTGCTTCAATTACGCCCGCTCTGGTTGCAGGGCAAAGGTTTCGAGCTCGTCGCCAAGGCTGACGGCGGTCAGATCGTCGCACATATCGGGTTCACGTGCGGGTATCTAGACGATCCGACCCGGCTTGAGCAGGTACTCGTTTTGAGCCCGCTTTCAGTTGCGGCTGCTCATCAAGGCCAAGGTTTCGGCCTCGCAATGGTCAAAGAAGGCCTTCGGGTAGCTGAAACGTTCGGCGTCGAACTTGTCTTTCTAGAAGGCATTCCTGCCTTTTACCCTCGTCTGGGCTTCGTGCCGGCTGGGCCTGAGGGCTTTATCAAACCGTCCGTTCGTATTCCGGATGAGGCTTTTATGGCCAAATATTTGGCCACTCCGTCCCGTCAGTTAAGCGGAGCTTTGATTTATCCAGAGGTCTTCTGGGCGACCGACTCTGTAGGGCTGCGGGAATAGCGCCAACCCGAACATGACTGAGCGCCTAGGCTGGCATCATGAATGATCTGCTTGCTTCGCTGCCGCGCTTTGGTCGTTATGAAATGTCGCTGGAAGATTTCGAAGCAGCCGTGGACGACGCCGTGGATCAGATCCCCGCAGTTTTGGCCGCGGTGATCAACAACGTCGCGATTGTTGTGGAGGAGCACTACATTCCGACTGCCGATGAAGATCCTCATCTTGTGCTCCTAGGGCTTTACCAAGGCGTGCCGCTCACTGAACGAACAGAATGGTCTGATGCCGGCAATTTGCCGGACAAAATCAGCATTTTCAGGCAGCCAATTCTAGACATTTGCACTAACCGGGAAGAGGTCGTCCAAGAAGTCCTAGTGACCGTGATCCACGAAATTGCGCACTTTTTTGGCATCGACGACGCAAAGCTGCACGAACTCGGCTGGGGCTGAATAATGCGCGACACGCCGCAAACAACACTGGTAAATGACACCAGTGTTGTTTAAGTTAAAGATGTAACTAGTGTTGCCAAAGTGACATTAGGCCGCGTAGCCTCAAGATTGATGTGTGGACGCTATACCTGCGTCTACCGACAATCTGCAGTGAGGTTATCTGATGAGAATGACGGCTCCGGCAAAGCACGTAGCTAGTTGCGCCTTGGCACTGACCACAGGAGTTGCCCTCATTCTTGGCGCTTCTTCCCTGCCGGCAATTGCCTCTCCCAACGCCTCGCAACCAAGCCTGCTGCCGCAGACGATCCGTCCAACCACGCCAGACATCCCCTCTGCGGACGACATTGCGCAGGCCAAACAAAATGAATCAGCCACTTCGTCAGAGGTCGGCAAAATCGAAAGCATCATCAGCTCGGCAGCACAGAATCTGCAAAGCGCCACCGCAACTACGATGCGAGCGAACGACAGCTATTCAAATGCGCTTGTGACGCTGGATGATTACCAGAACAAAGCAGCAGCAACCCAAGCTAAAGCTGACCAGGCAGCGGCTGCCTCAGAAAAAGCCCGCAGCCAGGTAGGCCAGCTTGCCGGTGAGATTTACAAAAATGGCGGCATCAATACCAGCCTGCCGAATCTGCTCACCAGCACTAAGTCGGCAGACGTGTTGTACCAAGCTGCTACGTTGATGGCCATTACGGAAAACCGCAATCGGAAACTCGATAACGCGCAAACTACCGCAGCAACCGCGAGTTCGCTCAAGGATGCCGCCGAGCAGTCGCGCAAAGCCGCCGACGACGCCGCAAAGGCAGCTGCCGATGCGAAGAACGCAGCAGCGTCGGCCTATAACGCACAAAACGCCATCCTGACGCAGAACCAGGAACAGCGCACAGTTTTGGTCGGCCAGCTGGCCACTCTACGGAATACGACGTCAACCCTTGAAGACCAGCGAATCAGCGGCCTTGAGGCACAGCAACGGCAAGCGCAATTGGATGCAATTGCGGCTGCCTCAAAGAACAAACCAGTGCCACAAGGTCCTAGCGGTGGTAACGGCGGGAATACCGGACCTGGCGGCAATCCGCCGCCACCCGTTGTTGTGCCGCCGCCGGTCGTTCCGCCAGTCAACCCGCCACCGGTAGTTCCGCCGGTTAACCCGCCACCGGTAACACCTCCGCCACTGACGCCCCCCGTGACCCCGCCGCCGTCAGGCGTTAACACCAGCGGAATGGTCAATTTCATGATGTCCAAGGTCGGCGGCTCATACGTATGGGGTGGCACTGGCCCAGGCTACGACTGTTCTGGCCTCATCTGGGCGGCGCTCCGTTCAGTCGGTGTCAACATTGCCCGCACTGGTACCGCGCAATTCTGGAACGCGCCGACTCGGGTGCCGATTTCACAAATGCAATACGGCGACATTTTGGCTTTCAACGATGACGGCGCTGGCAATTTCTCGCATGTGGGCGTCTACATCGGCAATGGCCAAATCGTGAATGCGCTGAATCCGCAGCAGGGCATCATGGTCAATAGGTTGGTGGACCTACGTGGGCTGGTCCTGTACGGTTATGCCGCTCGGTACTAAACGTTCCCGAGCAATGGTCCAAAGTCAGCGCGGTTGGTAAGGCGTAGATCGTCTTGGTCTTTGACCACCATCACGGGGCCTTTAGCGTGATGTAGCACGCCGTCGGTAGTTGAACCGAGGAGCATGCCAGCAAATCCGCTGTGCCCCCTAGTACCCAGCACCACAAGTTCAGATACTTTACTGGCCCCGATCAGCACCTCGATCGGCGGCCCGTCCAAGACGTCCGCGCTGACCTTCAACTCGGGAAAATGACTCTGAATCCAGGCTTGCCCTGCGGCAAGCTGTACCTCGATATCAGCAAAGAGTCCTTGCCTGTCCAAAGGTGCTGGCAGCCACGCCATCGCTCCGTTATAAGGCGGCACAGCGCACACCAAACGCAGCGCGAAGCCGTTGCGAATTGCTTGCTCTGCGGCAACCAAGACCGCGTATCGTGCTTGCTCAGAGCCGTAGCGCCAGCCCTAGTAGTCGTGGGCTTCATGATGGTTTCGCAAGTAGGAAAGATTGATTGGTCAGAACTGGGGAATTGCCATCCCAGCGTTTTTGACCTTCACGCTGATGCCGTTCACATACTCGATTGCCAACGGCTTGGGCGCAGGGTTCATTGCTTACGTCGTCATCCGCACGGTGCAAGGCAAAGCCAAAGAGATTCACCCATTGCTCTGGGTAGTCGCAGCGGCGTTACTTGGTGTTCTTTGGCATTGGACCTATCCAACAGGTTCTTGGCCTGAGCTAGCCGAAGCTAATTCTTATTGAAATTGCTGAGCGACCTGCTCAAGTTTGCTCTGGTACTCCTGCCACTAAGCTTGATCAGCCGATGGCATATTGTCATTGCCCTCGCGTAGTCCCACCGAGCCGTCAATAATTTCGCGAAGCACATCAGCGTGCCCGGCATGCCGAGTAAGGTCCGAAATAACGTGAACCATGATCTTGTGCAGTGTTACTTCGCTGCGCTCTTCGGGCCACCAAGGCACCCATCCGATTGCTGAGAGATCAAGCGCATCGATGGTTTCATCCGCGAACGCCCAAACCCTTCGGTAAAGCGTCACCACGTCGTCACGACTTTCTGACGCCGTGGCCCACATATCCGCATTGGGCTCGGCATCTTCATCAAGCCAAGGATAGATCTCGTCAAAGGGTCGGCCGAAGGTGTCACCAAAATATCCCAGTTCGACGCCGGCAGCATGTTTGACTAGACCGAGCAGGTTGGTGCCGGTTTTGGTCATCGGTTGGCGAATCTGCTGTTCCGAAAGCCCTTCGAGCTTCCAGATTAAGGCTTCACGAGCCGATTGCAGATAACGATGAAGGTCCGATTTCGGCTCTGATCCAGTCATGGCGGTCAGCCTAACATCGAGCACCGACCACGACGTGTTGCCACATCTGATCACCGGCGAGCTCTGGGGAAAACTTCAGCGCCCATGATTAAGCAGGTTTTAATCGAATTCATCATGGATAAAGCCAGAACTTCTCGGTCGGATGAAATAAGTATTTCATTAATACTTTTCAGATTAGTTCTTTAGCCATCCCAAAATTTCGATTCTCCAAAGTAATAGATAAGCCTTCGCATTTACTACCGTTTTGGGTGAGCACTAGGATAATCGCAATTGAACACCGGCCAATTCAGGAGCAGTTGCGGTCGAATATCTAGCCGATCAGTTATCTGATCGGCTAGATATTCGCTCCACTTATAGACCGATCCAAAGTTGCGCCATAATCTGATCTTGTATCGACGCACGCCCATGAGAGGGGGTGAATCGCATCATGGTGATCTCAAGAGGGGATTCGAGCGCGGGGGACAGCCTCAAATCCACGGTTCCAGCACGACGTCGCGCTAGCAGTTCGGCATTCCGTAAGACTTTACGTCTTGCCGCCATCACCGGAGCCACTGGCTCTGCGATCTTCCTCATTGGCGTACTCGGAGCACAGTCAGCCAATGCGGCCACTCCCGATTCCACGAGCGCAGCGTCGCAAAGTGCGTCGACAAGCGAAGGCCAAGGATCCGGCGGCCTATTAGGTGCCATCGGAAACACCCTGCAGGGTACGGTAAAAGTCCTAGAAAATTCGGTTGGCAGCCTCCTCGCACCCACCCCAGCCACTCCCCCGATGCACGAAGCGAAAATTTCCGGGCAACCTGCGGCAGCCGTCGCCACTGTGGCCTCCACAACACCCTCGGCGACGCTGTCCTCAACACCCTGGCCAACCGCGCCGAGCACGCTGATTCCAGCAGTTGACGACAAACCCGCACTCAGCGCAGTGAAGCCAGTTTTGACCGGTGTGAGCGATGTGTTGTCGCCGGTTCTTACCCCAGTTACAAACACGATTCGGCCAGTAACTTCGACCACTCAGCCGCTCGTTGGCGGCCTAGTGAAAACAGTCACCGCGACTGTTCAAGGCGTCACGGGAACCTTGATTCCGACGGTAGAGAAACTTCCTATTTTGGGTCAGGTCCTCTCCCCGGTGATCAAAAGTTTGACGCCAACGCTGAACGGTTTGCTTCCGGAACTGACTTCAGATGTTCCGTTAGTCAAAGACCTAACCGGCTCGCTGACATCTCAAACGGGCGGGTTGCTGCCTACGGGTACTCCAAATCTGGTGCCGCCAGTAGCGCCCGCAACCCCCGTAAGCACGCCGCCGAGAGCACAGCCGCTAGCTCCCGCCGTCGAAACTGTAGTTGCGCCTTCGACGATTGTTGAGCCCGTTGCGGAGCTACCCGCAGCTGTTCTCGCGCACTCGTTTGTTCATCAGATTTCCTCCTCCGCTATCTTCGCGTATGAGGTTCCCGTTTCGAATGAAGCAACTGGTTCAGCCCCGCAGGGCCCCTTGGCTCCGCAACCGATTGAACCTATCGCAGCTCCCGCTAGTGGAACTTCCTCAGCGGGTAATGGCAGCAGCTCCGCCGGGTCCGGTGCGAGTGCGTCAGCCACATTGTCAGATATCTTCGCTATGCCCATCAGCGTGCTCTCGGGAACCGTTGGCGTGCCCGCGCTAATCCTCCCTGAACCGCTGGCATACGACCCCGGATCATCTCCCGACTAATTGACGAGAAACGCCGAATTTCTTTTTCGGTAAAAGCAGCAAACTCTAAAAATAGTTTGATTTCGCTTTTTCTCATCAATTCAGTCAGGAGACTCTTTTCATGCGACCGTGCTTACGCAGGACCCTGTGGGGATCCTTGTTTACCGGAGGCATCATTGTCCTCGGCGCTGCCGCAGCTAATGCTGCAGAGCAGCCACCTACTGATGGAGCGAATAACTTAGCAAGCACCACTTCGGCGCCTGCTACCTCGGCACCAGCATCGGGATTGAAAATCAATATCCCGGTCAACCTGTCGGGTAACGCAATTAGCGTTATCGGTAACTCGACAGCTAACGGGCCAACTGCTCCAAGCGCACCTGCAAATGATGGGTCGATCAATCTTCCGATCAATCTTAGCGGGCACGCAATCAGTCTCCTCGGGACCGGAAACCAGGCAAAACCTGGTACCGCTCCCGCGGCGAATGCCGCGCCACAAGTCGGCTCGACGGTACTTGGTACCTCGACCCTCGGCGGGCTTCTCCCAGGTCTAGAACAAATAGTTAGCATCAATGTTCCGATCGCCCTCAGCGGTAATGCCTTGAGCGTGATCGGCTATTCCGACGCAACGTCGGTTGCTCCGGCAGCCGGCCCCGCCCCGACGTCGCCTACTACCGGATCCAAGGTAGATGGCGACACGATTGGGCAGGCAACATCAGGCGGTCTCGGTGTTTTCAACGGTTGTCAAGCAGTTGCTAACGCGAATGCGCCAGTCACTGTTTCTGGCAATGCGGTGTCATTGATCGGCAACTCCAAGTCAAACGGCTCACAGGTAGGCGCCAATGGCGCTCCTGGGGCTGGCGGCGGGGCGTTGACCGGCGGTGACGTGGTTGGTCAGACCACTTCAGGTGGGGTTGGTGCATTCAACGGCAACACCGCTAACGCGGATGCTGCTGCGCCGATCACAGTGTCCGGAAATGCTATTTCTGCAATCGGTAACTCGAAGACGAAGAACTCCCAGGTCGGCGGCGGACCCGCTAACGGCAATGGTTCTTTGAGTGGCGGAGACACCGTCGGCCAAGCAACTGCAGGCGGAGTTGGTGCGTACAACGGCAACGTGGCCAACGCCAACGCCAAAGCACCGGTAACGGTGTCTGGCAACGGCGTCTCGCTGCTGGGCAACTCGAGTTCTGAAAACTCCAAGGTAGGTGTTCCGAACCCGGCTGCGACCGGTAATGGCGCCCTAGCCGGTGGAGATTCCGTACATCAGGCAAGTGGTGGCGGTATTGGTGCGTACAACGGCAACCAGGCTCAGGCCAACGCCGACGCACCAATCACCGTATCGGGCAACGCCATTGGCCTAACCGGAAACGCCGCATCGAAGAACTCCACCGTTGGTGGCGCTCAGACGGTTCCCGGCGTTGGAAACGGCTCATTGGCCGGCGGCAATAGCAACGACATGGTGACTGCAGGTGGCATCGGCCGCTTCGTCGGTAACCAAGCTGACGCTAATGCCAAGGCTCCGTTGACCATTTCCGGTAACGCGATCAGCGCTTGCGACGCCGAGTCTAACGATTCGACCGTTGGTGGCGGCACTCCTGGTATCGGCGCACTCGCGGGCGGTGACCGCGTTGGGCAGGCAACTGCTGGCGGCATCGGCGAGTACAACGGCAACCAGTCTGTAGCCAACGCCAAGGCTCCGATCACGATCTCCGGTAACGCCATCTCGGGTCTTTCGACTGCCCGTTCCAACCACTCAGTTGTGGGCGGTAACGGCATCGGTAACGGTAACGTAGGCAACGGATCACTGGCTGGTTGAAACACCACCGGACAAGCTACTCAAGGTGGCATCGGCGAGTACAACGGCAACACTGCCGACGCCAATGCTAAAGCTCCTGTGACGGTGTCGGGCAACGCCATCTCGGTGCTTAACCAAGCACAAACCGACAACTCGCTGGTTGGCGGCTCGACGACGTCGGGCAGTAACGGCGCGATGGCCGGCTGCGATTCCGTTGGGCAGGCAACTGCTGGTGGTGTGGGTGCATGGAATGGCAACCAAGCGGTGGCAGATGCCAAAGCTCCGTTGATCATCTCCGGTAACTCGATTTCCGGTCTGGATGATTCAGAGTCCAAGGGCTCGGTTGTTGGTGGCACCACCGGTGGCAACACCGGTGGCAACACCGGTTCATTGGTAGGCAGCGACAGCACCAGCCAAGCTACCGGCGGTGGCGTGGGAGCCTTCAATGGCAACCAAGCTGTAGCTAACGCTAAGGCTCCGATCCTCATCTCCGGCAATGCGATCTCCGCAGTGCGGCCGTCCCAGTCCACGAACTCTGTGGTTGGCACCTCCGCAATCAACGGTTCGCTTGCAGGCGGTGACACCACCGGTCAGGCAACTGCTGGCGGCGTCGGTGCATTCAATGTCAACCAGGCAGTGGCAAACGCCAAGGCTCCGATCGTCGTCGCGAACAACGCCGTTTCTGGCTTGGGCGAGGCAACCTCGAAGGATTCCTTGGTTGGAGCTAGCACTGGATTGGCGACTGGAAACAACGTACAGCAAGCTAGCACGGGCGGCGTCGGCGCATTTGCTGGTAACAACGCTTCGGCTAGCGCTAAGCTGGTTCCGGTTTGGTGCGACAACCAAGTGAACCCGCTCGCGGGTGCAATCGCTGGTGCTTGCAAGGTTGGTTCGGTTCTGAACCCAGCTACCCCGGTTCTTCCGGGAGTTCCTGGATTCGGTGGCGATCCACTTCAGATTGCTACTCCGGATCCGATCGGCAGCATCTTGCCAATCAAGGGCGGTTCGCTGGATTCGGTTATCCGGTCCATGCTTCCTGAAATTCCGGCTGTTCCGGCGATCAACGGCTCCGGCCCAGTTCCTTCGACTGACGGCACCCCCGTTGTTCCTGGAGCTCCGGTTGTTCCGACCGATCCTCGGGCAATCGACCTGGGTAAGGTAGTCAACGGCCTACTCCTGGGCACGCCAGGCGTCGTCGGACAGATCACTCGTCCGATCCTGCCGAGCATTCCTCCGGTAACTGCAGTTCCGACGCAGCCCACCGATACCACCACTGTTCCTACCGTGCCCACCACTGTTCCGGCTGCGCCGGGCCTTGGCATCATCGGACAGCTCACTGGTGGTCTCCTGGGCCAACGTCCCGTTCCGGCTTTGCCGGTCGGCGGTTCACCGGTTGGAGTCGGCTTGCCGACCCTGCCTGGCGTGCCGGTACTGTTCCCGGTTGGTCCGATTGGACCGCTTGTAAGCAATATTGGTCAGACCCTTCCGGGCCTAGATGACGTTGCCAACTTGATCCCAAGCCTCGGAAACATTGGGGGGCTGGGGAACTTGGGTGGCACCATCAAGGGGCTGGTTCCGACGCTGCCGAAGATTTGTGATCTGACCTGCAACGGCGGATTGGGCGATCTGGGCAAAGTCATTGGAGGCCTATTACCGAATATCCCTGGTACGCCCGGCACCCCAGGACTGCCAACCCTCCCGGGTCTTCCCGACCTGGGCGGTTTGTCCGGTACCGGCACCCCCGGAACCAACCTGCCAGGCCTGCCCAGCATCGGCGGAGTCCTTACCGGTCTTCCGGTCATTGGCGGACTATTCGGCAGCGGCACCCCTGGAACTACCGTCCCCTGCTTGTCCGGCCTCGGTGGTTTGCTCGGCGGGGTGTTGCTGGGAAAAGCTGTAGGACCTCTTGATCTTGGCAAAGTCATTGGCAGTATTCCTGCCGCCGGCGATGCGCTAAAGACCATTGGGTCCGTGCCGGTAGTTGGCAATATCGTACAAAGCCTGCCGGTTATCGGCGGCGTGTTTCAAGGCAGCGCCCCTGTTCCAGGCCAACCTGGAACACCGGCACTGCCGGGTCTCGGCGATCTCGGCGATCTCGGCGATCTCGGCAAAACGATCCAAGGGCTGCCCGTCCTCGGTTCAGTTGCCAATTTGTTGAAAGACCTCCCATTGATTGGTGGTGTTCTGAACGCCTTGCTGGGCGCAACCCCGCAAGGTCCAGGCACCAACCCTGGAACGAATCCGGGCACTAATCCCGGAAACAATCCAGGAACGAACCCTGGCGGCAATCCAGGTACCAACCCCGGTACTGTTCCGGGGAATGGGCCCGGCTCCAACGACACCGGGGCTCCGGGCGTCAATGGGGTCGGCAATATCGGATCCAGCGGTCTGGGTACCGGAGTGGGCGGAAGTTACTCCCCGTCAAACCTGGTAGCCGGAACCGCAATGACGATCTATCGGGTATCCGGTAGCTCCGTGGAGTTTGGTTCATTGGCAAAGGTGGCCAAACTCCCGAGCACCGGTGCCGCAGATTCGTCCTTGGCCGGTATTGGAATGGGCACGCTTGCACAGCGAGCAATGCTGCTGGCATTGCTCGCTGTGAGCAAACCTAAAAAAGTAGGCCAGCCGGCAACGCGCTAGCCTGCAAGGAATGGCGGGGCTGCTTCTCACTGGGCGGCCCCGCCTTTTCCTGTCCGGACTTAGAAGTAGGTCCCACTGCACCAGGGCCTTCGATGGGGCAAAGTAATTACTTCCCGCTGGACCTCGCGACTCAGCGGGATAACCTCAATCACCGAACTGAGTCAGCTGGATCCTTACTTGGCGGACCAACCGCCGTCGACCGTGTAACTCGCACCGGTCACCATTGCGGCCATCGGCCCGGCTAGCCAACCAACAAGAGATGCAACTTCCTCTGGCTCGACAAGCCGTTTGATGGCGCTTTCGGTCAACATGATCTTGGCCAAAACTTCACTTTCCTCAATGCCATGAAGCTTGGCCTGATCGGCAATCTGTGCCTCGACTAGCGCCGTCCGAACGTAACCGGGATTGACACAATTGCTGGTAACCCCATGCTCACCGCCCTCAAGGGCAGTCACTTTTGAGAGACCTTCAAGTCCGTGCTTGGCCGTGACATAGGCACTTTTGAAAGCCGAAGCTCGTAAACCATGCACCGAAGACATGTTAATTATTCGGCCCCAACCTCGACGATACATTCCCGGAAGTACCGCTCGAATAAGCAAAAAGGGGGCGTCAACCATAATTGTTTGGATTCGTCGGAACATCTCGGGTTCGTAAGACTCGATTGCGGCAACCCGTTGAATCCCGGCGTTATTGACCAAGATGTCAAAATCCAGGTCGATGGATTCCAGCACAGATGTCTCTGAAAGATCTACTTGCCAGACTTCTCCGGAGACAGCCGCCGCAAGTTCCTCGGCGGCCGAGATATCAGCGATTGTTACCTTCGCGCCCTGAGAAGCAAGTTCCCGGACGACGGCGGCACCGATGCCGTTCGCTCCCCCGGCCACTAATGCTCGGCGTCCAGCAAGGGGTCCATCGATTCGCATTGTTGCCTCCCAAAGTAATTCCTAGTTAGTCCTTGAACACCGATTGGTTATAGGCGAATTCGCGAACCTGGGCATCGCTCCATAACGTGGCGGGCATTGCGCCAGCTAACAACTTTCGGGGCAACCCTGAACCGACGGCCAAGGGCAGATCTGATACGGCAATCACCAGATTGCCGTACCGGCGTCCTTTGAGCATCGGCGGATCGGCGATGATCGCCACATGCCTAAACGCCGCCGCAACGGTCGCCGCTTCCCTTCGCGCATTCGCCAACGCCGGTGAATCGCCACAATTAAGCAGGTAAATTCCTTCGGGCGAAAGAACTCGTTTCACCTGCGCCGTGAACTCTTCAGTCAGTAGAGGTGCCGGTGTAAACCGGCCAGAAAATACGTCACGGATTAGCACATCGCGACTGTTTTCGGTCAAAGACGTGGTCACTTCGCGCGCTTCGCCAACCCTAGATCTTGAGGAGCGGAGCTTTCGGCAGCCCAAACCACTCCCGCACATAGACCGCCAGCTGACCATCTATCTCCACCACGGCGTTGCGAGATTCCAGGTATTTTGCCACCAAGTAACGGGCAACCGAGCACGCACCACCACCTAGGTGTAGCGCCCGGAGCCTCTGATCCGTGCCCCACCGGTCTTCAATCAAGCTGACCATCCAGCGCATGTATTCGAAATCTAGCCGCAAGGGATCTGCGAGGTCGATATGCGAAGACTGCATTCCGTTGATCTTCAGAAGCCAGCTGTTCGGACTACCGGGCTCCACTTCAAGCTCGGCCAGGCCGCTGTCGATTTTGTACTCACCAGCGACGGGTTTAGCAACCACTTTCACGAACGCATCACGGCAATAGCAAATCCATCCCAACCTTTTGAGCTGGCCGTCTGAACTGCGGTGGCGTCGAATGACGCTGAAGAACCCAAAAATTCTAAGGTTTGCCGAATAGCCAATGCGTCGCCGCTCGCTTCTGGATCCAGAAAAGCGCCTTCCCAAATGACGTTGTCCACTACAACCACCGTGCCGGGCCTACACAGCTTCAGCGCGTACTAGAGATAATTGACGTTATTTCCTTTATCCGCATCGATAAAGATGAAATCGAATGGTCCGGTTAGCCCGGCAAGCGTGTCTAACGCCGCACCGACCCGAATCTCTACTTTCTCGCCTACGCCTGCACGGTCGAGGTTCTTCCGAGCCACCGCGGCATGTTCAGGTAGGAACTCGCAGGTCAGTACGCTGCCATCAGCTGGAATTCCTCTGGCCAGCCAAATGGTCGAATAGCCGGCCAAGGTTCCAATCTCCAGCACCTTTTTAGCTCCAGATATTTTTGCCAACAACATCAGGAATTTTCCCGCAGTCGGTGCCACCTCGATTGCGGGCATGCCAGCAGCCTCCGCGGCAGGACTAACCGCCAGCAAAGCTGGATCGGCCTTTATCACGACCTCACTCAAGAAATCTTCGACGTCGCGCCACTCGTTTTTACTGAGGTGATCCATCATCAGCTATTTTCGATTGCTTTTTCCAGGCGCTGCACTTTAGCCGTCAACTCGCCGGTGTGCCCTGGGCGGATATCTGCTTTCAAGACCAACGAAACTCTTGAACCAAATGCTCCAACGGCTTCGGTGGCTCGCCTAATAACGTCAAACACTTCGTCCCATTCACCTTCAATAGTGGTGAACATCGAATCTGTCTGATTGGGTAGGCCTGAATCACGAACAATCTTGACGGCGGCGGCAACCGCATCATGAACAGAGCCGTCAGGATTAGCTGAACTAGGGGCTACAGAAAAGGCAACAAGCATGCTTCATGCTGACACGTCCGCGTCTTTTGCGCCACAACCTGGCATTATGCTGAGTCCATGCTTGATGCCGCAGCCCCGCGACCTCGCCGCGCAGACGCCACCCGGAACAACGACCGGCTCATTGCGGCGGCCCGTCTTTGCTTCCGAATCGAAGGACCCGACGTTTCTCTGCAAGCCATTGCTAAAGAAGCTCGGCTAGGCGTCGCCACGCTGTTCCGCAATTTTGCTGACAAGGATGAGATGATCCTCACGGTCCTTTAAGAAGAGATCAATTTGCGAGTCAGTCCGCTCATCAGGCGAGCTCTTACCGATGAGAATCCGCTGCGCGGTATGGCTTATGTCATCAACGCGATGATGGGCGTTGCCAGCCGGGAGGCGAATATGATGGCGGCAGTTAGCGCCCGTCGACAGATCATGGCCGGCATTGCGACCCCCGTTCTGGGCTCACTCTTCGAACTGCTTAAACGAGCGCAAGCTGCAGGCCAAATTCGTGCAGAAATTGGCATGGGTGACTTAGTCGTAATTCTCGCCATGGTGCTCAGCGCGGTGGAAAGCACGCCGTCGAAATCTAAATCTTGGCGACGATTCGGCCATATTTTGGCCGATGGACTGCTTAACCCATCAGCACACTGAATCGCCCCGGTGTGTCCGGAGGGTTTCTCAGACGATGAGCCTGTCGGCGGCTGCCGTGCTCTGGTAGTGATTGTAGTAGTGGTTTTCTAGCTCTACTGGTGGGATGTCTCCGCAGTACTGGTAGAGCCTTCGGTGGTTGTACCAATCGACCCATTCAGCGGTGCCGATTTCGACTTCTTCTAGAGTCCGCCAGGGCTTGCCGGGTTTGATCAGCTCGGTCTTATAAAGCCCGTTGATGGTTTCCGCCAAGACGTTGTCGTAACTATCACCCACAGAACCGATCGAGGGGCGGATACCGGCCTGGGCCAGGCGTTCGGTGAAGGCCAAGGAGGCGTATTGAGCCCCGGCATCGTGATGATGAATCACCCCGGAAATCTCAGCCCCGGCCCGTTCACGACTCCAGATTGCCTGATTAACTGCGTTGAGCACTAGCACGGTGTTCATAGAAGCACTCGCTGACCAGCCCAGGATCCTCCGAGAGTAAGCATCGATCACGAAGGCAACATAGACCCACCCGGACCAGGTCGAAACATAGGTGAAATCAGCTACCCATAGCCGATCCGGTGCCGTTGGTGTGAAATCACGGCGGACCAAGTCCTTCGCTCGGGCCGCCTTCGAGTCTTTGATCGTGGTGCGTTTGACCTTGCCACGGACCGCACCCTGTATGCCAAGTAACCCCATGAGCCGTTCTACCGTGCACCTGGCCACCGGCACACCTTCACGGTTCATCGCCAACCAGACTTTCCTGGTGCCGTACACCCCGTAATTAGCGGCATACACCTTCTGGATCACGGGCTTGAGCACCTCATCACGTTGTTCTCGGTGAGATCGTGTTTTATCCACCCATTCGTAGTACGTGGACGGGGTGGTCTTCACCCCGTCCCAGTAAGCACCTGGCAGATCGACTCGACACCCCACCGCAATCCATTATTCTCGCGGTGACCGGCATGGTCCTTGATGTATTTCACGATCAGTGTTGTGGCGGTCGAGTTCGACCGCGAAAAAAGCTGAAGCACTCCGAAGGATCGCGTTCGCCCGTTTCAGCTCAGCGTTCTCACGCCGTAACCGTTTCAGCTCGGCCGATTCCGTGCTCGTTGTTCCAGTTCTAGTACCAACATCGATCTCGGCTTGCCGGACCCATTTACGCACCGTTTCCGGCACACCCACACCCAAAAGCTGGGCAACTTTTTGCATCGCCGCCCACTCCGAAGATGCACCCTCCATCTCCGCCACCATGCGCACCGTACGATCCTTCAACTCCTGCGGATACCGTGTCGTAGTTTTCCCTGCCATGTCCTGATCCTCTCAAACAAGAAAGTCTCCGGACACACCGGGGCGATTCACCCAGGGCACTGCCGGAGGCACCGGAATTGAATTGGTTTCCCGAAGTAGATGCTTAGCGCCGGGCCCGCCAAGCCAGCCAAATCAGTGGCACCTGCAAGGGAAGTCGAACAATGCCAAATACTTTTTCTTGCTCGCTACCTTGAGGGCCAAATGCGTATTTAAGCTGCGAAATATGGCCCGCAGTAAAGGCCACAAACATCGCAGCAGTACCTTTTGCCGCAAATTTACGAGTGGGCGGTAGCAAAAGACCTACGGCTGCCACCGCTTCAATCGCGCCGCTCAACGCAACCCAATCGGCCCGACTAAGGAGCGCGAAATCGCCTTGCGTATCAGTTGAAATGCTTCGCGGCACAACGGGATAGAAGAATTTTGGGTCCTTGAAGTGTTTTACCGCACTAGCACTCAACAAACCTGCCAAAGACAAAGCTGCCCAGGGTAATTTCATTCGTTGCTCTCCTTATATCGCTTTACTAGCGGAGCTTAGTCTTTTGGACGCAAGACTCAGCGCATCAGCGGCTCTGACCAGGGTCAGATGCGAAAAAGCCTGCGGGAAATTGCCCGCCATGCGTTGTTTATCCATGGCATATTCTTCGCTCAGTAAGCCCACCTCATTACACAGACCGACCAATTTTGCCATCAGCTTGTTCGCCTCGGGCTCTCGACCGCTGTGCGCATATTGCTCAACTAGCCAGAATGAACACGCCAAGAACGGATACTCACCAGGCTCCAAACCATCCAGCCCGGATTCTGTGCGATAACGCAGCAGCAGGCCGTCTGAATCCAAAAGCTCTTCTTCCATTCGGGCAACCGTGCCAAGCATCATCGGATCGTCATATGCCACGAACCCTACCTGCGGTAAGACCAACAGTGACGTGTCGGTTCGAGAGTCACCATAGGTCTGAGTGAAGCTGTTGAGCTCGCGATTGAATCCTTTACTCAGGATCTCTTCGCGCAATTGATCTCGTAGCTTCTTCCAGCTTTCTTCTGGCCCAGGTAAACCGTGTTGCCGGATTGCACGCAACCCGCGATCAAACGCCGCCCACATCATCACCCTGGAATGCGTGAAATAGTGCGCTTCGCCGCGCATCTCCCATAACCCTTGATCTTTTTCATCAAAATGCCGCTCAACAAATCCAAGGAGCGATCTTTGCAAGGGCCAAGATAGGTAATCTTCGGCGGCACCAGTCTGGCGCAGTCTGTCCAGAGCCACCATTACTTCGCCGACGACGTCGGCCTGGTATTGCTCCACGGCACCATTGCCAATTCGAACCGGGGTTGAGTCTTCATAACCTGACAAATGGCTCAACTCTTCTTCGGCTAGATGCCTTTCGCCACCGAGGCCATACATGATCTGCAGGTCCTCGGGATCGCCTGCAACCGCACGGAGTAACCAATTGCGCCAGGTCAACGCTTCTTGTTCATAGCCGTGCGTCAGCATCGCTCCCAACGTTAATGCGGCGTCCCGCAGCCAACAGAAGCGATAGTCCCAGTTCCGTGCGCCGCCAAAATCTTCCGGGAGCGACGTGGTCGCCGCAGCCACAATGCCGCCGGTATCTTCATGAGTTAATGCTCGAAGCACTAGGAGCGATCGGCGTACTTCTTCGGCGTAAGGCCCGTCCTGCTCACAATCCGCGGCCCAGCTCTGCCAACGTTCCGTGGTGTTTTGCAACGCTTGATCAACGTTTATGGCCCCCGGTATTTGCCGATGGGAGGGATACCAGACCAGCTCGAAGTCCATTTTCTGCCCGGCTTCGATCAAAAAGTCGTCCGCGTGCCGATGATCCACTGCGACGGGCAATCTGGGGCCGCGCAAAGCCAACGCGGAGGGGCCAGCGATCGCAACCAACACTTCGACGTCGTCGGCATCTTTCCATCGCGAGACCCAAGGAATCGTTCGAGCATAATCGAACCGCATGATCAGTTCTTGCCGGACGAGAACGCTTCCCTCAATACCCTCGACGCGGCGAACAATGGAAGCTCGCCGATCCCCCAACGGCATGAAATCCGTGATCCGGACTCGTCCCTCAGAACTCTGCCAATCCGTCTGCAAGACAAAGGTGTTTTCCAGGTAGGACCGCTTAGTGACGACAGCGTCGGCAGCCTCGGGTGCCAAAAGCCATCGACCGTTCTCCTCGCTGCCCAGCAAGGAGGCAAACACTGACTCAGAATCAAATCGGGGGAAACAAAGCCAGTCAATGCTCCCATTGCGCGAGACCAAGGGTCCGGTGTGCAGATCCGAGAGCAAGGCATAGTCTTCAATACGCGACGCCATCATCCTACTCAACCACATCAGGCTTTGCTCAAGCTGAATACGATGACGAATTGCGATTGAAGATGGTCTGCTTTTTGCAATGATTTGCGTAAACTTATCGCCATGTCACAGCGCCTTGCCGAAGTAGCGCACAAAGTCGGGGTCTCAGAAGCCACCGTCAGCCGCGTATTGAACAATAAACCCGGGGTTTCGCCATCCACCCGTGAAGCGGTTCTTACCGCGCTGGACATTTTGGGTTACGAGCGTCCCACCAAATTGCGGGGAGAACGCGCACGGCTGGTCGGCTTGGTCTTGCCAGAGTTGCAGAATCCGATCTTCCCGGCCTTCGCTGAGGTTGTGAGTGGGGCGCTCGCTCAAGGTGGTTACACACCGGTGCTATGTATCCAAACCGCTGGCGGGATCTCTGAGGCTGACTATGTGGAGTTGCTGCTGCAGCAGCAAGTTTCCGGGGTAGTGTTTCTGGGCGGCATGTACGCCCAGCAGGACTCGTCACATGATCACTACCGCCGACTCATTGAGCGCAAATTGCCCACGGTTTTAGTCAATGCTGCCGCACCAGGGCTGGAATTCCCCACCGTTTCTTGCGACGATGCCGTTGGCATGGAGCAGGCCTTTGGCCACCTTGTGCAGCTGGGACATCGAAAAATTGGTATTTTGCTGGGACCAGCGGACCACGCGCCGTCGCAGCGAAAATTGGCGAGCGCCAGATCTATTGCTGAAAAAGCAGGGCTTGAACTTTCCGATGACTTAGTCGTGCATGCGCACTATTCGCTTGAGGCTGGTCAGGCCGGCGCAAGCAGGTTGCTTCAGTCTGGCGCAACCGCGATCGTTTGCGCTTCGGATCCCATGGCGATTGGAGCAATTCGGGCGGCTCGTCGTTTGGAGTTGCGGGTGCCACAGGACGTATCCGTTATTGGGTTCGACGACTCTGCCCTGATGAACAGCATTGACCCGCCGTTAACCACGGTTCGTCAGCCAATTGAACCCATGGGAAAAATGGTGATCAAGTACCTGCTCGATCAAATTGATGGCAGTTCGCGCGCCAGCGATGAGCTGCTTTTTGAACCGGAGTTGGTGCTTCGCGCATCAACCGGACCCGCACCGGTCTAAATCATTTCGTGCTCAAACGTCAGCGGCAGCTGCTGCAAAGGATAAATTGTTTGCATACAAAATGACCTGCCGACCGTGATGACCGCCAGTGTGCTGACTACGGAGTTAGCAATTGTGCTGGAGCAGCGGCCCGTCCCCCTGCCGTCAGCTGACGAAGTGCTGATAAAGGTTTCTTCGGTTGGAATTTGCGCCTCAGATGTGCATTATTTTCGTGAGGGCCGGATAGCGAATTTCGTCGTGGATTCGCCAATCGTGCTCGGTCACGAGGCTGCTGGAACTATCGTTGCCGTTGGCAGTGCGGTCGCAGTCTCCCGAATTAGCCAACGAGTCTCCATCGAGCCGCAGCGTCCGCAACTCCATTCAGCTCAGACGCTTGCCGGACACTACAATCTAGATCCGCAGATGGCGTTTTATGCCACGCCTCCGGTTGATGGCGCGTTTGCGGAATACGTCATCATTCAGTCGCATTTCGCCCATTTAGTGCCGGATTCGTTGAGCGATGATGCCGCGTCACTTCTTGAGCCCCTTTCGGTAGCTGTCGCTGCCGCGCGAAAGGCCGCGCTGACGGTTGGCGACCGGGTTCTGCTCTCAGGAGCCGGGCCTATCGGGCTGGTTCTAGTTCAAGTAGCTAAAGCCTACGGAGCCGCTGAGATCGTGGTAACCGACCTCGACGCTGGCAGGCTGAACCTCGCCGAGAAACTGGGCGCGACCTCGGTGTACGACCCGCGCGCCGTCGACCTCTCCGCTGAACCAAATTTTGATGTGTTCTTTGATGCTTCCGGCGCCGCCGCCGCGGTTCAAGCCGGAATTCGAAGCCTTGCTCCACTAGGTCGAGCGGTTCTCATTGGCATGGGCGCGGATGAGTATCCGCTACCGGTATCCACCATTCAGAACCGAGAACTCACCGTGACCGGCGTTTTCCGTTACGCCAATACCTGGCCAACTGCGATCAGTCTGGTCGAGCGCGGTCTAGTAAACCTGGATATTTTAGTCAGCGGTCACTTTGGGCTTGAATCGGTTCGCGAAGCATTGGAAACTTCCAGCGCAGCATCGGTCTTGAAAAATATGGTCTTGCCCGGACTTCCCGTTGCACAAGCCCCCAGCTCCTCAACGGCGGTTTGAATCCAACAACGCCCGGATTTCGGCAGGTCTATTCGTAGTTACTTCCTGGACGCCGAACTCGATGCACAGCTCTAGGCCCGCTTTTTCGTCCACGGTCCACACCCGGAAACTTCGTCCGGCGTCTAGCCACTGCTGAGCTTGCGCCGGCTGCGCACGTAAGTACGCCACTCCCGGACCCGCAAGACCGGCGGAACCATCATTGAGCAACCGAACACCGTCATCCATGGCAAGTTGCATTGCGGCGGCAGCCCCAGCGGCAGCCAATGCGCCTAGACCCAGCTCCTTAAGGACTTCCGCTACGTCCACCTCCGCGATCAGCTGGCATAAGTGCGCTGCTGGCACGGTGCGTGAGAGGTAGCGCATTGCACCGGAATCAAAACTCATGAAGGAGATCTGGATATTGGCCAAAGTTGAGCTCTGCGACAACCAACCGCGGCGCAACAACAACTTTAAGGTGCGCTCTTCCAGGTCATCACCAAAGGGGTTCGAATGTTTGAACTCAATAGCCAGTCCGATCGGCCGCCCCGCCGCGAGCAAAATGTCTACTAGTTCATCCAAGGTCAGAAATTGTTGTGATGGGGCGCCTTACTCATCAGGAACATCAACGCCCTTCCAGGATCTGAAATCCAGCTCACGCAGTTGCGCCAGAGCATGCTCAGCGACCGCGCCGGTGCCATTTGAGGTTCGGTCCACAGTGGAATCGTGTAACAGCACAACTTTTTGATCTGCGGTCAGGTGTACATCGCATTAAACACCGTCGGCACCATCAGAAATTGCTTGTAAATATGCGGCACGAGTGTGCTCGGCATACTGGGCGCTCGATCCGCGGTGAGCATAGATGAGATTCATTCCTCCAGATTAGCTGGACGTTGTGAAGCCCGACTTAACCTAGGCTTACGGTATGGAGCCGCTTGTGGGGGACGTGTTGACCGAAAAGGACGATGAAAAGCGGCGCGCGCTGCGGCGCATGAAGACGCTTGCCTTGAGCTTGCTCATTGTGGCCGCAATCGTCTTTGTTTTCTCATTTTGGTTGCAGCGCCAATACCCATGGCTGGAGTACGTTCGTGCCGCCGCCGAGGGCGCCATGGTCGGCGCACTCGCTGACTGGTTCGCAGTTACCGCGCTGTTCAGGTATCCCCTTGGCCTCAAGATTCCGCACACTGCCATCATTCCCACGCGCAAAGACGCGATTGGGGCTAGCCTTGGCGACTTTGTGGAAAGCAATTTTCTCTCCGAATCGGTGATCCGAGAGAAGCTAACCTCTCTCAATGTGGCGCATCGGCTGGGTAGCTGGCTCTTGAAGCCAGCTTCGGCGGAACGCCTTGCCTCTGAGGGTGCCGTGGCAATCAAAGGTGCCATGGAAGTAATGCGCGACGACGACGTGCGCGATGTGATCGAGTCGATGGTCCAGCAATATTTGCTTGCACCACCATGGGGGCCGCCGATTGGTCGCTTGGCCGGGCAGGTATTTCATGACGGCCATCACCGGAAACTGGTTGACCTCTTAGTCGACCGCGCAGTCGATTGGGTGCAAAACAACCAACAAGCGATGACTCGAATTGTTTCCGACCGCTCGCCGTCGTGGGTGCCCGGCTTTGTCGATGATTTGGTGGGTGATCGCGTCTATAACGAAGCGCTCAAGTTTGTGCGCGCAGTTCAATGCGACCAAAATCACCAGGTGCGTCAGGCACTAGATGAGTATCTTTTTAAACTTGCTGATGACTTGCAACACGATCCGGCGATGATCGAGCGCGCTGAAGAGATCAAAGCCCAGGTACTCGATTCACCGCGTGTGCGCGAACTCGCCGGGCGCACGCGGGACACGGTAAAACAGGCCTTGCTTACCGCCGTCGACGATCCGGAAAGCGAACTTCGGAAGAAGTTCGTCGCGGTGATTCGTGAATTCGGTACTCGGCTTGTCGACGATACTGAGCTTGCGGCAAAGGTCAATGGCTGGATCACTGGAGCGGCGGCCTATGCGGTTCGCAATTATCGGCACGATATCGCCTCGATCATCACTGACACCGTGGAACGCTGGGACGCGCAGGAGGCATCGAACAAGATCGAGCTTCAGGTAGGCAAGGATCT
Source organism: Renibacterium salmoninarum ATCC 33209 (assembly GCF_000018885.1). NCBI lineage: Bacteria > Bacillati > Actinomycetota > Actinomycetes > Micrococcales > Micrococcaceae > Renibacterium > Renibacterium salmoninarum. The sequence goes on from NC_010168.1 coordinate 2,782,295, forward strand.
GGAGTACATCCGGATCAACGGTACGGTTGTTGGCGCGCTGGCTGGTTTGCTGATTTTCACGCTGGCTAATCTGGCCTTCGGCTAAATTTCGGCTAAATAAGGAACCGAATCTGCTGGCCAGGGCCGGCTTGCGCCAGGAGGTTTAGATCTGTGTGACGGACGACGGCGATCACCGGGTAGCCGCCGGTGACCGGGCGATCGGCCAAGAAGATCGTCGGCAAGCCCGACGGCGGCACCTGTAGTGCCCCGGTCACCATGCCTTCGCTGGGTAACTGGTCATGCCGGGCAAACTTTAGCGGCTGCCCGGAGAGGCGTACGCCAATCCGATTGCTATCGGCAGTCACCGTCCACGACTTCCTGGCCAAGGCTTGCCACGATCCGGGCGCAAACCAATCGAGCCTCGGTCCGGGAGTAATTCGAAGCGAGATCGGTCGGTCTGGCATCGGCGGATCACGGAACAAAGAAGACCCTGTTACCACCGTTGAGTTGGGCTCCCCCGACGAAATCACATCGCCAGCTTGCAAAGGCGCTGGTCCCATCCCCGCTAGTACATCTCGCGATCGCGATCCGGCCAACAGCTCGGCAAGCACTCCCCCGAAACAGCAAGATAATACCGAAGGCCGGCATCGGCAACAGCTAGCGAAAGCTTCGAGCCCGCGCGTGCTGAAATTGCAGTATTCATCGGCACCGCTACCCCATCGAGCAGCACCGATCCATGCGCGCCAGTCACCGCAATCTCCGCCGGCTGATTGAACTCAGCGATAAAACTGCCGATCAGAATTTCCAGCCCGGCGTCCGTATCAAGGTTTCCAACTAGTTGATTTGCCGCAGTCAATGCAGCTTTATCCAGAGCCCCACCCGGGCCAAGCCCCCAAGAAGCCGCACCCGGTCGCCCTGAATCTTGGATCAGCGCAAGCGGACCCGGACTAATAATCCTTAGGCTCATAGCGCCCGAAAGCGCACGGTGGCACCTGGGGTGATCAAAGCCGGATTACTCGAATTCCCAGCATCCCAAAGCTGCGCGGAAGTCCGGCCAATCAGTTGCCATCCTGCCGGTGAAGACGTTGGATAAATAGCGCTAAATTCGCCCGCTAAGGCCACCGAACCGGCCGGAATCGACGTACGGGGCGTGTTTCGACGCGGCACCCGCAACCGCTCGTGGTCAGTCACCAGATAGGAAAATCCTGGCGCAAAACCGGTAAAGGCTGCCGTCCAACTTGAGGAGGAATGCAACTGGATCACCTCAGCAACAGAAAGTGAAAGATACTGCGCCACTTCTGCCAAGTCTGGGCCGTCGTAATGTACATCGATAATGATTTCAGGACCGTCTTTAGCAACTTGAGCTACTGGGTCCGCCGATTCAATCCACCGAACAATTTCAGCTTGCGCAACGCGTTCCGGATAAAAGGTGATCAAGATGGTGCGAGCAGCTGGCACCACATCGAGCACGCCCTGCGGGAAAGACGATAACGCGCGGTAAAGCGCCAAAACTGCTTGCAAGTCCGGGAGCTCAGCTAGTACCGCAGAATCGCCACACGGCAGTAGCAGCATTTCAGTTGAACCGGACAAGTTGCACCCCTGCTGATTCAAGTGCGGCTCGGACGCTCTCCGCCATCGTTACCGCCCCTGGCGTATCGCCATGCACGCAGAGTGAATCCGGCTGAAGCTGGACTAAGGATCCGTCTATTGCCTCAACCACGCCGTCTGCGACCAGCCGAACCGCGCGGTCCGCAATAGCCGGAACATCGTGCAATACGGCACCCGGCTGATTTCGCGGCACCAAGCTGCCATCCGGCATGTAAACACGGTCAACAAATGCCTCACGGAAAAAGGGAACGTCTGCGGCCAGACAAACTGACTCGATCTGCGATCCCGGTAAGCCTAATATCGGTAGGCTTTGCCGAAAATCCCGAACAGCGGAAGCCACCGCTTGCGCCTGAATAGCGTCAACAACAATCCGGTTGTACAGCGCTCCGTGCGGTTTTACGTAGGCCAGCTCTCCGCCCACGCTGCGCAGAATTCCATCTAATGCGGACAACTGATACAAAACATCGCCATAAAGTTCCTCGGCAGAAACGTCCATCGTTCTGCGTCCAAACCCGGCTAGATCTCGATAAGCGGGGTGCGCGCCCACAGCCACACTGCGCTCAATGGCCGTCCGCGCTGTGCGCAACATCATGATCGGATCGCCAGCATGGAAGCCACAGGCCACGTTGGCGCTGGTAACCATCGCAAGCAGCGCGTCGTCGTCGCCCATTGGCCAAGAGCCGAATGACTCACCTAAATCGCTGTTCAGATCAACGCGTAGCTCAGACATCGTCAGCCTTTTTCGCCCCGGCAGTTTTGCCGTGATCGCTTTGAGCGGCCCGGTCAATGACGGGCGCGGGCCAGGTGGTAGCGCAAGGTTTCCGGTCAGGACCAGCGGTGGCGGGCCAAAAGCAATTTTGGTCGCACGCACAACTGACCGGCCCATCATCAGATTCCCAGCTCCGCCAATCACGGCCCCGATACCGAAAGGAACTAACCGCCCAAGCATCGCACTGCCCTGATTGAGCACCATACGTTTGATGAACATCTTTTGGATTCGGTTGCCAACCATTTTCATCGCGCTTGCTGGCACATTTTTAGTCAGAGCCGAGCCCCAGGCACTGACGGGGCTGGCACCTCGTCCTAACGCGTGACCTGCGAAGGACTGCATCAAAGCAGTTCCCTCTTCGCCGAGCATAATCGCCATTACCGCGGTGCGGGCGCGTTCCGGATCCTGCAAATGGACGCCGTGTAACTCCGCAATCGAAAGCGCATACAACGCCGTGGCTTCCATAAAGATCACGGTGGCGGCAGCAGAGATGCCCAGCGAAGCAATGGTGCCGATGCCAGGAATTATTGCCGTAGCGCCAATCGCGGCTCCGGACCCAGTCACCGTGTTGATGAACTCGCGATCCAGCTTGAGCGACAGTTCAGCCGGGGAAGCATGCGGAAACTTTCTCCGCAACCGCCGTAAATTGGCTTGCACTACGGGACGTTGACTCTCCACTGCCTTTTGCAAAGCTGATTGCAGGGCAGGTTTAGCTTGTCCGTCGGCAGTAAAGACTGCGTCCGCGGCGATTTTAACTGCCTGATTCGACCTGCTTTTTGCCATGCATCCAGCTTAGGCGACGCGGGGCGCCCTGTTGGAACTGCCTATTTGGCAGATATCAAGCCTACGACGACGAAGATCAATCCCAGTGCCGGAAGAATATAAGCCCCAATCATTACTGGAATGAAGAACAAGGTTGATTTTGGCGCGTAAAAAACGGGCCGCCCGGTATTTGGGTCCACTGCTTGTACGGTCTGCTGCGTCATGGTGACGCCGTGTTCGTTAACGTACGGTTGAGCCAGTTGCTGATTGATGGTCACCGGTCGCGGTTTATCCATTTTAGGCAGCAAGAATTTTGCGAAAAGGAAGGTCAGAACTCCGCTCACAATGAGCCCAATGCCAATCAGCATTGCCGGAGTTTTGCCTCGTCCAGCGTTCAAAGCACCGCCAAGTGCCAAAGTCGGCAGCATGCCGAGAATAACGCAGAGCACAACTAAAATTCCCCAGCGGGACCAAATGACCATTTCAGAATTTTATATATTGAATTGATTTTTGCAAATTCCCGCTATGACGTGGGTTTGAACGGCAGATGAACAGTTAAAAATGAACTTGCGTCAATCAGCGCCGCTGCCCCCGTTGGGTGCCCCATACCTTCATAAAGCTCTTCGTTCAACAAGGTATTTTGCGCTAGCCATTCCTTGGTAAATTCAACCGCATCCGGGTTTATGACCAAGTCAGCTTCATCCCTAGCCCAGAAGAACGGTTTTTTGGACTTAAGCGGCTCAAGTGCGGCAAGAAGATCATTGTCCAAGACAAACCCGGATAGTCCGACGACGGCGGCAAAGTAGTCCGGGCGCAATCGCAACAGGGTGCTAGCCATTCCCATTCCTTGAGAATGTCCCAGTAAGCTCACGCTGCTGAAATTGAAAGTAGCCATTTCTGCATCAAGCCAGGCAAAGACCTTGTTCGCTGCCGTAACCACATCGGCAAAGTCATTGTTCAGGAAATAGTCCAACAAAAACCAGCCATACATCTGGTCCATATCGAAGGGCCCACGAATCGCAGCACAAGTGAAACTCGGCGGCATCGCCGCGAACCGCGTCGCCATCGAATTCTCATCTGAGCCGTATCCGTGCAGCATCACCAATAAGGGGGTTCCAACACGTTCAGACTCGGGCTTGGACCAGAGTGCATTGAGCATGGATCCAGCCTACGACGCAATCCGGCCCAGAGGCATACGCTATTCCCAGCGAACCTAGCCAGAGCGAATTGGGTGTCGGCAGCTTTGGAGGAGCAATGAACGAGCAGACACCCGGCACCGAACCTGACGGCGCACCGACACTATCCAAAGTGATTGCCTTAGCTGGTAGTGACGATGACACCGGGAAGGAAAGCACCTTCACGGTGATCCTGGCCTTTGCCGCAAACCTAGTAATTGCGATCGCGAAGTCCATAGCTGCGGCGTTAACCAGCTCGGCCTCAATGACTGCTGAGGCGGCACACTCCTGGGCCGATGCAGGTAATGAGATATTTTTGCTCGTCGCGGACCGCCGATCGCAGAAACCAAGGGATGCTCGGCAGCCAATGGGCTACGGGCGCGAGGCCTACGTCTGGTCGATGTTCGCAGCCTTTGGCTTATTCACTGCCGGTGCAGTCGTTTCAATAATGCACGGAGTCCAGGAGTTGTTCAGCCCGGAGCCGGCTAGCGATTTCTTGATTGCCTATAATTGTCTTGGCAGTCTCGTTCGTGCTGGAAGGAATCTCGTTTAGCCAGGCGTACCGGCAGGCCTGCAAGACGGCGAAAGCGCTCAACACGAGTACTTTGGAGCACGTCGCCAAGAGTTCGAATCCCACCCTGCGCGCCGTATTTGCTGAGGACGCGGCGGCATTGATTGGCTTGCTCATCGCGTTCTTGGGCATCTTTTTACACCAGCTGACGGGCTCGCCCATCCCAGACGCACCTGGCTCGATCGCCGTCGGCGTGCTGTTGGCGGTAGTCGCCGTGGTGCTCATCGACCGAAATCACCGTTTCTTGATCGGCCAATCGCTGAGCCCAGAAACCGAAAAACTCGCAGTTGGGCTGCTATTGCAGCGGCCAGAAATTGATCGAGTAACTTACATCCATCTGGAATTCGTCGGGCCAAGCAAGCTTTACGTCGTTGCTGCGGTAGATATGGTGGGCAATGAAGACGAAGACGACGTCGCAATTCGATTACGTCGGTTGGAGCGCGAGTTGGAAAACCTTCGCTACATCGAAGAAGCGGTAATTACCTTATCTACCAAGGATGAGCCGTCACTTTCTGGTTGATTTTTTCTGACCGTTCCTCCCCACTACCAGCACAGATTTCGTGGGGCATAACGGGTTCTCCCCAATTTTGAGAGCTGATAGCGGGCCAGGAGTGTCCGCTACGAAAACGTGGCTGTACTCCTCCACAAAAGCGCCAAGTAGCAAATACCTCACATGGTTTCGTGTATCGAAAGCTCTAGTCTGGATCTCAGCTTCCCGTGGTCAAACTTCAGACATGGCAAATGTGACTGAAGTTCTACTAATCAATGGCGGTTGCGCAAGGTGGAAGCGGCTAGCCCAAGACGGCGTCACTGGCAGGGTGCTCCGCCGCGCCCTAGATTCGGGAGAGGTCATTAGATATGCGCGCGGCGTTTATGGCTTGCCAACGGTAAGCCCGCTCCGAATCAAAATGCATGAATCTGGGGGCGAGCCCGCCTGCCTGACTGCGGCAAATGAGCGAGGGTGGTGGGTGTTGAACCCGCCAAAAACGCCGCATATTTCGGTCGATCACGGCGGCCAGACTATCGACTTTGTCAAAAACCGAAGTCGGCTACCGCTTTCCGCTTTGGACGTCATGATCCAAGTCCTCAAGTGTGCACCCGAGCTCGACGCACTAGTTACCTTGACCTCTGCGGTCCGGAAGAAGGAGATAAATCTCGCCGAATTGCTGATCCGCATTCGTGGTTCCCGCTTAGCGCGAACTCGCGCCATTGTGGCGAGAGTCGACCTACATGCAGAGTCTGCGCTTGAAGTCGCATCTAGATACCATCTTGAAAATGCCGGCTTCGTAGTGACTTCTCAGGTCTATTTACCGGGAATGGGCCGAATGGATCAGTGCATCAATGGCGTCCTAGCGTTGGAGCTGATGGGTCGCGAATTTCACCTTTCCGCGGCCGCATTTAATGAAGATCTGCGTCGATTCAATGCGTACACCACATCAGGGATCCCGGTACTTCGGGTTGGCTACGCGCAAGTAGTCCACAGCCCCGAAGAATTCTTGAACTTAGTGCACAGAGCATTGGCAACCATTGCGGAGGCCGTGCCCCACTGAAGCACGGCAAATGTGGGGCGCGCTGGTTCCTCCCCGCAGACGGCGTTTTTGTGTGGGGAGGAAGATCCGGTCATTTTTTGACCTAAAGATAAGAAATACTTACCCCATGGCAAATACCAGCTCGCGAACGCTCCGAATTGCTTTCGCTTCTGCAGCATCATCGTTTCTGGCCAGGCAATGATTTGGCCGAAAAGCTGGAGGTCTCGCTTCGCACACTCCGACGCGACGTTGAGCGGCTTCGGGAACTTGGCTACCCCGTTGAGGCTCGTCGCGGCACTGACGGCGGCTATCAGCTAGCGGCTGGCGCGTCGCTACCACCATTAGTGGTCGACGACGAAGAGGCAGTCGCGCTGACGATCGGGCTGCGCCTGGCCGCACAGGGTGCAATCAACGGAATCGAAGAGGCCTCGATCAGTGCTTTGGCAAAGGTTATCCAGGTAATGCCTGCTAGGTTAAGGCGCCGCGTGGAAGCACTACAGCTTGCCACGGTGCCTTCAGGATCGGCTCCCGGCCCGGTCGTGGACGCTACCGTGCTCACCACTATTGCGCAAGCCTGCCGAGATGAAGAACGGCTCGACTTTTCCTACACAGCTCATAATGGTGAGCAAACCGAACGCCATGTGGAACCGCGCCGGCTGGTCGCCGTCGGCCAGCGCTGGTATTTAGTGGCTTATGATCTAACCCGCCATGATTGGCTAAGCTTCCGCCTGGACCGGCTACGCGAGCCGAAAAATACTGCCGAACGGTTCCGCAGTAGAAAGATACCCGCGCTTAACGCCGCAGAATTCGTGCAAAACAGCCTAAGCGGCACGATCTCTGGCCCGAATAATTACCACATTTTGCTTCACGCCTCTGGTCGTGAAATTCGCGATCGATTAGGTGCATGGGCGCAACTCACCGAGGTGGCTCACGAGAGTTGCGAGCTCACCATCTCAAGCTATTCAGCTACCTGGGCTGTCTTTGCTGCACTGAGTGCCGAAGTTAAATTTGAGCTGATTGAGGGCATTGGCTTTGCTGAAATCCTCGAATCTTGGCGGCAACAAATTGAACAAAACCTGAAAGTTTCTGCAAAACCTTGACAATAAACTGCAAATAAAGTGAAACTGTCTTGCATAAGACCGCAAGCAGGGGGCGCGGCACGCAATACTCGCAGAAAAGTTTTATCTCTTCTCGAATTAGGAGCCCCAGTGCCAAATCTACGTACTCGAACGGTCGCCGTTGCAGTCGGCGGCCTCCTGATCGCCTCCGGCGCGATAGCTGGAACAGCAGCACAAGCCAACGCAGTATCCTCTTTAGCCCCAGCAATCACGGCAGTTTCGGCCGCAAGCACGGGCGACCTGTCCGCTCCGGCCAAAAAGGAAATCGCGATGCAACTTGTGTGCAGCGCAGAAAACTCCTCCCTAGATTGGAAAGCCCAGTACGGCTACATCGAAGACATCGATGACGACCGCGGCTACACCGGAGGCATAATCGGCTTCACCTCGGGCACCGGAGACATGCTCGAGCTGGTGCAAAACTATGCAAATACCAAGCCAGACAACAACGTCCTCAAGCCTTTCCTGCCGGTACTCCGCAAAGTCAACGGCACAAAATCTCACGAAGGACTGGGCCAGAAATACGTTGACGCTTGGCATCAGGCAGCTAAAGACTCCGTGTTCCTCAAGGAACAAGACAAATTGCGAGACAGTATGTATTTCAACCCCGCGGTCAGCCAAGGTAAGTCGGACGGATTGAGCAATCTGGGTCAATTCATGTATTACGACGCAATTTTCATGCACGGCCCCGGCGACTCATCCGACTCCTTCGGTGGCATCAGGAAATCGGCCATGAAGAACGCGAAGACACCGGCGCAGGGTGGCGACGAGAAGACCTATCTGCAAGCCTTCGCCACTGCGCGGAAGAAAATCATGAAGCAAGAAAATGCACATTCAGATACTTCACGCGTGGACGACGCGCAGCTAAAGTTCCTCAACGAAGGCAACTACGATCTGCACACACCATTGAAGTGGAAGGTCTACGGAGACCCGTACGAGATCAAGTAATTCCTCAGCGTGAGGGGCGTAGCCAATATTGGCTACGCCCCTCTATTGCGTTATGGCCTTATTGACTTTCAAAGATAAACACAGATAACGTCATTTAAACCAACATTGATGTGACTCGCATCACCGAGGATTCAGAGGACTAGCGTGTTTGCCCACGAAAGGCACGAACGGATCGCCGGATTGGCCGCAAGCGACGGTCGCGTCAGCGTTCAGGAACTTGCCGAGCTCTTCGACGTCACCCAGGAAACAGTTCGACGCGATCTTGACTTGCTAGAGTCCGCCGGGAAACTCCGTCGAGTTCATGGCGGCGCAATCGCCTTGGACCGGCTGAGTATGGTGGAGCCCAGCCTGAATGAGCGGCAAAGTCAAAACCAAGATGAAAAACGCCGAATTGCCAATGCTGCTTTGGATTTTCTGCCCGCCTCTAGCACTGCGTCAATTATTCTCGATGCGGGAACCGCCACCGAGATGTTTGCTGAGGGCCTAGCCAGTTGGGCGCCATCGGCCGCCGCACGAGAACTCCTTGTCATCACTAATGCAATCCCCATTGCGCATCGGCTAGTTAGTAACTCAGCACTCAATGTGGAAATCTTAGGCGGCCGGGTTCGCGGGCTGACTAGCTCAGCTGTAGGCGGATCGGTAACAAACCAGCTTGATGGATTGCGACCAGATATCGCCTTCATTGGCGCAAACGGCGTTGATAGTGAATTCGGCTTAAGCACGCCGGACTCATTAGAAGCAGCAGTCAAAGCAGCCATGGTCCACTCTGCGCACCTGGTGGTTGCGTTAGTGGACTCTTCGAAACTCGATCAACAAAGCCTGGTTAGATTTGCCGCGCTAGATGCGATAGATGTGCTGATCACCGATGCCGCACCCGAGCCAGAATTAGCAACTGCTCTAGCTCATGCCAGCGTGGATGTGCTGATCGCATGATCGTAACCCTCACACCGAATCCCAGTTTGGACCGGACTATTGAGCTCGGTATGCCCTTAGCTCGCGGCGAAGTGCAGCGCGCAGCGGCCGCGCAACAACAGCCAGGCGGCAAAGGAGTCAATATCGCTCGCGCCCTGACCGCGTCCGACGTCGATTGCTTGGCTCTTTTGCCCGGCTCAGCGGAGGATGCGGTACTTGTCGCATTGCGCAGTCAAGGCATTGCACATCTCGGATTGCCGATTAGCGCAGCGCTTCGTTCAAACGTCACGATTACTGAGCCCGACGGTACAACCACCAAGGTTAATGAGCCCGGGCCAACGCTCAATTTGCAGCAGCAAGCCGACTTGATTTCACTTACCGTGCAGCATGCCCGGGAAGCAGATTGGCTGGTTTTAGCTGGGTCGCTACCGCCCGGGGTGGCGAACGATTTTTACGCACAGCTGATACGCGTCGTGCGGCAGGAATTGGGCGCACAAGCGCCATTAATCGCCGTGGACTCTTCCGGCGCCCCTTTTGCTGAAGCGGTCAAGGCCCAGCCCGATTTGATCAAGCCGAACTCCGAAGAACTAGCCGAGCTGACGGGAGCCGATGCTTCACAGTTAGAAGCCAATCCAGAGTTGGCAGCCCAAATCGCCCAGGATTTAGTCGCTGCCGGAGTGGGTGCGGTGTTAGTAACCCTCGGCGCCAAAGGTGCGGTTTTAGCCTCGCCGCAGGGTGCCTGGTTTGCGCAAAGCCCGAAAGTTGTCGCCCGAAGCACCGTTGGTGCGGGTGATTCTGCGTTAGCTGGCTATTTGCTCGCCCAAGTTCAAAATGAGCCGGAACAACGTTGCGTACAACAAGCCGTGGCGCACGGCGCAGCGGCAGCCGCACTTCCAGGCTCCTCCGTTCCGGCGCTGGTCCAGACCCAACCGGACAGCATTACCGTCATCGCACTCACATCGAAAGAAAATTCATGAGCGAACTCATCAGCACCGCGTTGGTCAGCCTTGATACAGCTATTGGCAGTACACCGGAACAGGTGATTCGCTCCCTGGCAGAACGGATCTTTGCTGCCGGCCGGGCAAGCGATGGCGAGGGATTGTTTGCCGACGCTTGGACTCGCGAGCAAAAGACCAGCACCGGAGTGCCTGGCGGAATTGCCATCCCACATTGCCGCTCGGTAGCGGTTTTGGCACCCACATTAGCTATGGCTCGGCTTACTTAGGGCGTGGACTTTGGGGCGAAAGACGGTGCTGCAGATTTGATCTTCTTAATCGCGGCACCGTCCGGCGCAAATCAGACACATTTGAAACTACTCTCTGCCCTCGCTAGAGCGCTGGTGCGCAAGGATTTCACCGCGGCATTGCGCTCCGCCAGCACACCAGAAGAGATCGTGGCGCTTGTAAATCAAGCTATTTCGCCGGGCGCAGGTGAACCCGCTGCCAATACATCACAGCACCACGAAACGAATACGCCCAAGCTGGTAGCCGTCACAGCCTGCCCCACCGGCATCGCTCACACCTATATGGCCGCTGGTTCATTGCTCGCTGCGGCTAAAGAGGCCGGGGTCGATTTACAGGTTGAAACGCAGGGGTCCTCTGGAGCTAAGCCACTGGACCCGGCGGTCATCAAGGCCGCAGATACGGTGATCTTTGCGGTTGATGTAGATGTTCGGGACAAAGCTCGTTTCGCTGGCAAACCAGTGATCAACGTGCCGGTAAAACGCGGTATAGACGAGCCACAAGAACTTATTCAAGAAGCACGCAAAGCCGCCAAAAACCCAGGCGCAGCAAGAGTCACGGCAGGTAATAGCTCGGTTGAGAGCACCGACCAAAACGAGCACTTCGGCCAAAAGATTAAACGGGTCCTGCTGACCGGGGTGAGCTATATGATCCCGTTCGTTGCGGCAGGCGGGTTGCTGATTGCCCTGGGCTTTTTGCTTGGCGGTTACGAAATTGCTGGCGTGGCCAACAAAATCGCGCTGAACAACAGTCTTTGGAACCTTCCCGACGGCGGCTTAGGCACCTACCTTGGCGCGGTCGCCTTCGCCATTGGCGGCGCATCCATGAGCTTCTTAGTGCCCGCATTAGCCGGTTACATCGCTTATGGAATTGCCGACCGGCCCGGAATTGCGCCAGGCTTCGCCGCTGGCGCGGTGGCGGTGCTGATGGGCGCAGGCTTTATCGGCGGGCTAGCTGGCGGACTTTTAGCCGGCGTCATCGCGTGGTGGCTAGGCAGCTTCAATGCTCCCCGTTGGTTACGGGGCCTGATGCCGGTAGTCATCATTCCGCTCATCGCCTCAATTGGCGCCTCCGGCTTGATGTTCCTGGTACTTGGTTGGCCCATTGCCGCACTCACCAAAGCACTCAACGACTGGCTTTCCGGCATGACTGGCGTCTCTGCCGTGCTTCTCGGGATCATTTTGGGCTTGATGATGTGCTTCGACTTGGGCGGCCCTGTCAACAAAGTTGCCTACTCATTTGCCGTCGCTGGCCTGGGCGCTGGTTCAGCTGTGAACCAGGGTCCGTGGCTGATCATGGCCGCAGTAATGGCGGCCGGGATGGTACCGCCGCTTGCGATGGCTTTGGCTACCTTCATCGATCGGAAACGTTTCTCCGCAGTTGAGCGCGAAAACGGTAAGACCGCAGTCTTACCGGGGTTCTCCTTTATCTCTGAAGGAGCTATCCCGTTTGCAGCTGCTGATCCGCTCCGAGTCATTCCGGCGTCGATGCTGGGCGGAGCGCTCACTGGCGCATTAACCATGGCCTGGGGCGTTACATCGCAAGCTCCGCACGGCGGAATCTTCGTCTTCTTTGCCATCAATCCAGCGCTGCTATTCCTAGTTGCCGTTTTGATTGGCGCGGTAGTCAGCGCATTCGCAGTCTTGGCGCTGAAGCGCTTCGTGGCCAAAAAACCCGCAGCTGCTACCGTGGCTGCTTGAGGGGGTTTCAATGAGTACATTTACTGGCGTGGGCGTTAGTCCCGGTCGAATCGTTGGTCCGGTGAGGCAAATGCCGCCCGCAATTAGCGCACCTTCGGCCGGCGAAATTTTGGCTGAAGACGGCGGCAGCTGCGGTTCAGGCAGCTCTTCGCGAACGCGCCACAGCGGCAAGTGGAGATGGCAAGGCCGTTTTAGAGGCCACCGCTTTGATGGCTGCGGATCCAATGCTGATCAAGGCCGCAGCTAAAAAGATCGATGCGGGGCTGTCCGCTGAGCGTGCAGTTTGGGAAGCGGCTGAAGGCGTCGCGGCCATGCTGTTGCAACTGGGTGGCTACATGGCTGAGCGCGCGCACGACGTCTACGATGTGCGCGCTCGAATTGTCGCCGAGCTTCGCGGCATCACCGCGCCAGGAATTCCAGAGTCCGAAACCCCGTTCATCCTGGTTGCTGAGGACCTCGCGCCAGCTGACACGGCAACCCTCGATCCAGCAAAAGTATGGGCGCTGGTCACTGCCAACGGCGGGCCACAATCGCATACCGCAATCATCGCCCGAGCTTTGGGCTTACCCGCCGTCGTCGCCGCCTCAGGCGTGACTAGCGTGCTAGATGGCACCGAAGTGTATGTGGACGGCGCAGCCGGCGTACTCAGCACAGAAATTACCGAGGCGCAGAAGAAGGCAGCGGAAAACTGGGTATTGCAGGCATCACAAATAGCCACTTTCAGTGGCACTGGCACTTTAGCGGACGGAACAGCCGTACCGTTATTGGCCAATGTTGGCAATGCCGCGGATGCTGTTGCGGCTGCCGCAGCAGCGGCTGAAGGCATCGGACTTTTCCGCACTGAGTTCTTGTTCTTGGAACGAGACTCAGAACCTTCAGTCCAAGAACAAGCTGAAGCCTATAAAAACGTCTTTGCCGCCTTTCCTGGCAAAAAGGCAGTAGTCCGGACCCTAGACGCTGGCGCAGATAAACCGCTCCCCTTCCTGACGAACTCGGAAGAGCCTAATCCAGCGCTCGGCGTCCGCGGTTATCGGACCGAACACTATCCCGGCAAAGCCGCGCTCCCGGGCGTGCTGGAGCGCCAACTCTCTGCCATCGCGAGCGCTGCAGAGCAATCGACCGCCGAGGTCTGGGTGATGGCCCCAATGATCTCAGTGCCTTCAGAAGCGGCTCGTTTCGCCGAACTTTGCCTGGCTGCCGGCCTGAAAACTGCCGGTGTCATGATCGAGGTGCCCGCCGCTGCGCTCAATACCCGGCACATTATGGAATACGTAGATTTTGCCAGCCTAGGCACCAACGACCTCACCCAATACACCATGGCCGCCGACCGTCAGCTGGGCCCGCTCGCCGAACTAAACGATCCATGGTAGCCCGCCGTGCTATCACTGATCGCGACGACCACAAATGCCACCAGCAAAGCAGTGGGAGTTTGTGGCGAAGCAGCGGCGGATCCAGCACTCGCTGTGGTCCTCGTTGGGCTGGGCGTAGGCACCTTGTCGATGACGGCGCGCGCGATCCCTGCTGTTGCCGCGGTACTGAAAAATGTCAGCCAGGCGCTAGCGGCCGAAATTGCCGCTGACGCACTCAAACAAGAAAGCGCAGCGGCGGCAAAATCGGCTGCCCGTGCCCATTTGGCCATCCTTGAAGAACTTGGACTGTAGGAGAGATCATGACTGAACGTACCGCCACCATGGCCAGCCGAGTTGGCCTGCATGCCCGCCCCGCCGCGATTTTCGCGGAGGCCGCCGCCGATTTTCCGGTTGAAGTGACCATTGCCGCCGAGGGCACGCCCGCCGAGGATGCGCTGGATGCGGCCAGCATCTTGTCCTTGATGGGGCTCGGCGCTTCGCACGGCGATCGAGTGGTACTGCGGGCCGAGGGCGACGGCGCGGAGCAGGCCTTGGATGCCCTAGTCAGAATCCTAGAGACGGATCACGACGCCTAAAAGCCCGCCGGGATATCCCCCGCAGACGCTCGGCTCGGTGGGAAGAACTAGTTTTTCCCACCGAGCAGGGCCGCTCTGTGGGAAATACTCTTCGCTGCGATGCCTAGAAAAATGTCAAAGCGCGACGGCCTGAATCACTAGCTCTTTGCCGTCGCGATGCCGCGCTTTCTTCTCAAACGGTAAGCCAGCCTTGGCGGCTACTCGTTGCGATGGAATATTTTTGGCGTCGATATTGGCGGTCAATCGTCCATAACCCAAGCTGCGCGCTAGGTCCACACAGGCGATGGCCGCTTCAGTGGCGTAGCCGTTACCCTGCAGCTCGGCTCGAACCTGATAACCGACCTCCAAATCTCGGACGTCTTCAACGATCTGCCAAGTTAGCCCGCAGTCGCCCACAAATTCGCCGTCGAGTGTTTCTATGACCCAGAGCCCAAATCCATACTCAGCGTAATTTCGCTTGTTCCAATCGATCCAGCTTTGCGCTTCCGCGCGCGTTTTGGGTGCCGGGTAATAGGTCATCACCGCTGGGTCTCCAAGCAATGCTGCCATCGCGTCCAGGTCGCTGTCGGACATCTCTCGGAATCGAAGTCTTTCGGTATTTTTAGGTCGCATTTTGTCTAGTCTATGTGCCTCCTGTGCTGCCGAAAATACCCCAAACTGGACGTGAAAAGTAACGATACGGTAACGACCAATCTGAGTAGGCCAGCACTGCGATGCAGCGTGATCAATGTTGCCTCAGCGAGCCAAATTCCGCCTATTTCCAGGCAAGAAACGGCAAAAGGACTAAAATTGAAGGCCTGCCCGGGGGCAACCTGGTGCAGTACGGCAAAAAGTCGCAAGCAAATGACCTCCCCAGGAGACGCCCAAATGCCCACAGACAGCAGCACGATGACACCGCCCGAAGAGGCGAACCCTCGGGGAGGTGGCACCGGAGCGAACGCAGGAAAAAACGTCAAACAACGTCGCGTTCCGCGGCTCAAAAAGCGCCGCCTTGCCGTCGACGACGTCAATGTCGTCAATAAGCCGATGCTCAAAAGAGCCCTGGGTGGCACCGTGGTTGGAAACACCATGGAGTGGTACGACGTGGGTGTCTACGGATACCTAATCACTACTATGGGTCCGGCATTTTTGCCCGAAGCTGATACCTCAGTTCAAAGCTTGTTCCTCCTAGGAACCTTCGCTGCAACCTTCATCGCGCGACCTTATAGGTGGAATCTTCTTTGGTTGGCTCGGGGACAAAATTGGTAGGCAAAAAGTTCTCGCGGCGACTTTGATCATCATGGCCGCCTCCACCTTCGCCTTGGGCCTAGTTCCGGGTTACGCGACAGTTGGAATTTGGGGCTGCGTGATGTTGGTCTTTGTGAAGTTAGTCCAGGGATTCTCTACGGGTGGAGAATACGCAGGTGCCACAACTTTTGTGAGCGAATATGCCTCCGATAAACGTCGCGGATTCTTTGCAAGCTTCCTTGATATGGGTAGCTACTTTGGCTTCGCAATTGGAGCAATTCTGGTTTCGGTTTTGCAATTGACCTTGGGCCAGTCCGTTATGGAGGAGTGGGGTTGGAGGCTGCCGTTCTTGATCGCCGGCCCGCTCGGCTTGATTGCCATCTACTTCCGGCTCAAGATCGAAGAGTCTCCGCAATTCCAGGCAACTCTCGATGCTGCGGAAAACCAATCAAGACGCGCAAGCGCAAGATGCTGCAGCCAAAAGTCCTCTGAGCCTAGTGAAGGCCTATTGGCGCCAGATCATTCTGGCCATGATCTTGGTTGCCGCCGCTAATACGGTTGGCTATGCACTGACTACCTATATGCCAACGTATTTGACGCAGTCGAAGGGCTACGACGAATTACATGGAACAATTCTAACCATTCCGATCCTGCTCATTATGAGCGTCTGCAGTCCGCTCACTGGACGGCTATCTGACAAAATAGGACGCCGACCGGTTCTCTGGATTGGAGCTGGCTCGACTATCGTACTTTCGCTGCCAGCATTCATGTTGATCGGCGTTGGCTAGATCTGGTCGACCCTGCTGGGCCTAGCAATGATTGCTTTCCCAGTAACGTTTTACGTAGCGAACCTAGCCTCTTCATTACCCACGTTGTTCCCCACTTCAAGTCGCTATGGCGGAATGGGGATCGCTTACAATTTTTCGGTAGCTATCTTCGGCGGCACTGCCCCGTTTATTATTACGGGATTACTCAAGCTGACGAATAACGACTTGATGCCGGCGTTCTATCTCATGGCAACTTCGGCCCTTGGTGCAGTGGCGATCTTCTTCCTGCGCGAATCTGCCGGGCTTCCATTACCCGGCTCGATGCCCAGCGTAGACACCGCACAGGAAGCTCGCGAGCTGGTTGCCGGGCAAGATGAAAACCCGGATCTGGATCTTAACCAGATGCCCTTCGATGAAACCTTCGAACCGCCCACCCCAGCCGAAGGCGTACCCACGGTCAAGGCACCGAGCGTCTAACAGCCGATTCCATTCAACGCGAGACGATCAAGGGAGAACAATGTCAGTTCGATTCCGATCAACGAAGACCTCGAAGTTTCTTGGGGCTTGCTTGGCTAGCTTGCTCATTCTAGGGACAACCCTGGGGATAGCTGCACCCGCGCAGGCCGTGACAGAAAACCAGCAAGCAGTAGCGGCTGCACAGTGCGGATACCATCTCGAGGGACTGATCGCTTACTACAATAATTGCAGCGACAATGGCACTAATACCTGGGTTTCAATCACTTCAATTATCGACCCCGGATCACCTCCCGGCCTGGGCGGCGGCAAGACGCTCGTTTGCCTCTCCCCAGGCGACCATTACATAGGAAAGTTCGTTTGGGGAATCATTACCTACGCCGCTTCAGACGGCAAGCCGTGCGAAAACCCCAACGAGTAGATTAACCAAATACGATGACGGCGAGGTTCCAGAATGTGGGCGATCTCGCCGTCGTCGTCTGCTCCGACTAGCATCGGAACCATGCCTTCTGCGAAACAGACCTTGACCTTTGCTGACGGAAAACTCTTCCGAAATGGATCCGAACACCGACTCTTAGGCGGCGCGATCCATTATTTTCGGGTGCATCCTTCGCAGTGGGGTAACCGGCTAGACCGCTTGAAGGCGCTGGGTGCTAACACTCTGGACACCTATGTTGCCTGGAACTTTCATCAGCGTCGCGCAACTGACCAGGCCGATTTCAGTGATTGGCGCGATCTGGTGCGATTTATCGAAATGGCTGGTGAGCACGGTCTAGATGTGATGGTGCGCCCCGGCCCGTATATTTGCGCGGAATGGGATAACGGTGGTTTCCCGGCATGGCTCACCGGAAAGACCGGCCTTACATTGCGCAGTACCGATCCGGCCTATCAAGCTGCCGTGTCGCAATGGTTCGACACGTTACTACCTTTGTTAACACCGTTGCAGGCCAGCAACGGTGGACCAATCGTCGCTTTCCAAGCGGAAAACGAATATGGCAGCTACGGCGATGATCTCGAATACGTCGCTTGGACCAGGCAAGCATTAGCGGAGCGCGGTGTTACCGAGCTTATTTTTAGCGCTGACGGTGGCAACGATTTTTATTTGGACGGCGGCGCGCTGCCCACCGATGCCGCAGAACCGATGCTCGCCACCGGCACCCTGGGTAGTCGAGGTGCTGAGGCGATTGAAACTTGGCAGCACCGCAGACCGGGCGAGCATTTCATTGCCGCCGAATTCTGGAATGGCTGGTTTGACCATTGGGGCGAAGAGCACCATCGCCGCGATCCTGCCGAGGCTGCACTAGAGGTCAAACAAATCCTCGACGGCTGCGGATCAATCTGCTTATACATGGCGCACGGCTGCAGTAATTTCGGCCTCACTTCTGGCGCCAATTACGACGGCGTACTTCAACCCACCGTAACCAGCTACGACTCGGACGCGCCGATCGGCGAAGACGGTCGATTGACGCCGAAATTTCACGCTATTCGCGAGCTCTTTGGCCAATATGCCGAGCTACCCGAATTGGGCTCGCTGACGGAGCCAAACCGTGTGTTGCCCGCGCAGAATCTCTCTCTGACTCCGGGACTAGGACTCCTTGAAGCATTGCGCGAATTCTCAGCTAAACCCAGCAAGACGCCACTGAGCTTTGAAGAACTCGATTGCCCAGAGGGCCTTGTGCTGTACCGGGCGCAACCAATCCTGCCGCGCGGAGAGTTCAAGCTTCGTATCGCCGAGTTACATGACCGAGCCATCGTCTTTATTGACGGCGAGCGCGTCGGCGTCTTCGAGGCAACGGTTCACGAGCCGTTGGTTTTGACTGGAACCGGTGAGCGCGCCGTCGTCGAGATTCTGGTCGAAAACCAAGGTCGAATTAACTACGGCCACCTTTTGGGCCAAGGTAAAGGTATTTTGGGCGGTCTGCTGATCAATCAGCGGCTGACCTTTGGCTGGCAAAATACGCCGGTGCCACTTGTGGACGTCGAACTGCCAGACTTGCAGCGCTTCGCCAATCCAACGGATCGCCAGCCGGCAGGTCCTGGCTTCTTCTCCGCCACGCTCAATCTCGCGGAGCCGCTGGATACCCACCTCGCCTTACCGGGATTTGCAAAGGGCTTTGTCTGGGTAAATGGCTTTTTGCTTGGCCGCTACTGGGAACGCGGGCCGCAAAGCACGCTCTATGTACCAGCTGCGCTGCTTAGCGCCGGCAGCAATCAGATCACGGTGCTGGAATTGGACTGCGCCGGGACCCTCGTCGAGCTCCACGAAGCCACAAATCTCGGTTGAGTGTGTTGGCTTGTGCCCGTTGGCTCGTCCGGGTGCACCGGATTGGCCAGCTAGCGCTTGTTTCCTAGCCAACGATGCTTTGGCGGCATCGCTTAGTTTGGATTCAACCGACGCGGCAAAGCGAATTTCGGGTTGAGTCTGGTTAACCGGATTTTGGTCAGTTTTATGGTCTTCATAGGGGGCATTATTGTTCCTTCGCGAAAATTTGGAGGCTCGTTGAGGGGACGCCAAAAGCGTCTATTCAGTGAAGGTGCAGAACCGCATCGCTTGGAGGCAGAGCCTCAACAAGCCTGATCGGATCTGATTGGCAAGTGGGCCAGAATCAGCCGTAAATTAATGTTCCCATCAACCCAGAATACACAATTTCGCGCATATTTCTAGGCTAAATCCGCCGACTAGCGGCCGCGTTTACCGGCCAAAAGATTGAGCCTATCCGGCAAGATTTTGGTGAGAAAAACTACGACCTTGTATTTGACCGAAGTAATGCTCACCGATTTCCGCGCTAATGAATCGGCCAAACCTTCGCGGACCACTTGGTCTGCATTGAGCCACATGGACGTGGGGATTCCGCTTGTGGATGCGTTCATTCGTTGGTGAAATTCGGTATGCACAAACCCTGGACATACGGCGGTCACTGAGACTCCTCGGTCGCCGTAGTTCACGTTCGCCCAGCGGCTAAAACTAATCAGCCAAGCCTTGCACGCTCCGTAGGTAGCACGCGGCACAAAGCCCGCCACACTGGCAATATTGATGATCCTGCCGTGCTTTCGCGCCAACATACCCGGAAGCGCTGCATGCATCAGCGTCATCGGAGTTTTTACGTGCAGCTGAAGATGCGCAGATTCTTCTTCAATGGTGTTTTGATCAAAAGGCTTGGTTAGGCCAAAGCCGGCATTGTTGATCAGCAAACTCACTGGCTGCTCAGCATCTTCTAAACGTTCGACGACGGCGGCAATGCCCGGCTCGGTCAGCAGATCGGCCGAGATGGTCTCTACCTCAATGCCAAATTCCTGGCGCAGCCGAACGGCTTTGACCTCAAGTTGGGCGGCATCTCTGGCCACCAACACCAAGTTGACCTGGCTTTGTGCCAATTGTTGCGCAAATTCCGCACCAAGACCTGCTGTGGCGCCCGTAATCAATGCTCGTTCCGTCATAGGGCCATGCTACGCATCTATGCTGGGCTCAGGCGACGCTGCCAAGGAGGAATGCATGCCCCAGTCACACGACGACGTCGAAATTCACGAAGTAGATGCGTACGGCCAGATCACGGGCCGCAGCGTCGATCCAGCAACTGAGCCCGCAGACGCTCCGCGATACTCGTACAATCCTTGGCTCATAGTTGCCTGGATTCTCAGCGGACTCGCCATTGCGCTAGCAGTTCTCGGCGTAGTCGCCAATACGCTTGGTTCCGGATTTTCCTATCCGTCGACCCCTTATGGCTCGGCGCCTGAAGTGCCTTGGTTCATCATCTTTGGCCAATTCGGTTACACCTTTCTGACCGTCGCGCCGATCTTGCTCTTCGGCACCATAGCTTTGCACGCATTAGTTTGGGAACAACGACGAAGGGCCGCAAATAGTGTCTGAAAAAATTCATATTTCGGAAATCGATGACAGCGGAGTCGCCGTCGACTTTGAAGAACTGGCTGCGGAACTGCCGGCAGCCCGCCGCATCAATCCATGGCTAATTTCGCTCTGGGTGCTCTCTGGCATCTCCGCGATCTTCACCCTGCTTGGATTCATGGGCTCTGGCTACAGTTACATCGGCGCTTACAACGTTGTCCCGCCAGCAACCATCGATCAACGGCCTTGGTTCGCGGTGCTTTCGCCTTATATAGCGCTTTTCATGATCATGGCTTTTCTGGGCGCGCTCGGGACATTGGTACTACACGCAGTCTTTTGGGAACGCCGAGCTCGCTGATTGTGAGTTGCGGCATAAGACCCTGGTTGGAGGGCTTATCCGCCCGGGGCTGGATGTAAAAGCGGTGCCGCAAAAATAACGTTGAAGTATGAAAAAGACCATTACGTTCCTAGCCCTCGCCAGCGTAACTGCCGTCTCTCTGTCCGCCTGCACTATCGGCGCGAACGGCAACGAAAATGACAAACGTGAAACGAAGTCCTTCAGTACCTGCGCTGACGGGAAGAAGCAAAAGGTCCTTCCGAGCTGGATTCCTGACTCCGCAACCGATATCAAAGAAGTCATTCGAACCACCGGTTCTGAGCGAATTATCACCATGAAAAACGGAACCCCGCCGAGCAGCTGCACCACGATTCCAGCCGGAAAAACTGCACTGTGTGGGGACGATGCCGAAAGCTCACAGAAGGCCGAGGATTTTTCCGCGGACGCTCCGAGCCTGACCGCCGATTGGTGGCCAGTAGAGATCGAGAAGAACGCAACGGTCCTGTGCGGCAAATGGCTAGTCACTGTGGAGGGCAACAACACCTATGCTTTTTCACCCGAGATCAAAGCCGTCAAGAGTCTAATATCGGGCAACGCTAAGAAGTAGTCGAAGCTCAGCATAGATGTCCGATTTCCGCTAGCAGCTAGGGCGTTGTCCTGGCAGACTGAACAGATGGAAACCCAAACGTCGGATTGCCTCAGGGCACCAAAACGACACGCAGTTGTTGCCACCTCGCTTGGCGAGATCACGATTGTCGCTGAGGGGAGCGCCGTCGTCGGCCTTTACTTTCCAGGGCATTGGACCCTGCCCCGTAAGCCAGATTTCGGTCCGAGAATTGCCGCCGAAGACGACGATTTATTACACAGCGCACAATCTCAGCTGAACGAATATTTGCGCGGTGAACGCGTCGCTTTCGATGTACCAACCGCAACTGAGGGCAGCGAATTGGAGGAGCAAGTTTGGTCGCTATTGCGCGCTCTACTTTTCGGCAGCACCACAACGTACGGCGAGCTGGCGGAAAAGCTGGGCAATAAAAAGCTCGCCCAAGCGGTGGGCCGAGCAGTAGGCCATAATCCACTCTCGATCCTGGTGGGTTGCCATCGCGTACTCGGCAGCGATGGCAGCCTTACTGGCTTCGCCGGCGGCCTAGAGCGAAAGCGGGCGCTGCTTGAGTTGGAGAACCCGAACATCGCGGCGGCGAGGCTTTTCTAACCGAGATTCACTAAGAGATCCAAGTACTAATTTCCGTCAAACTCTTGCAAGTTCAAAAACAGCAGAGGTAGCATGAAACAATCTTTGCTATCTTGTATCATTACTGGCCGGTAACCCCGACCTTGACGATGTCGTCACGCCGTAAGGAGTACTTCATGAGCAGCACTGGAATCGAATCGAACGTACGCGAAGACATTGCGCGGAAGTTGCTGGAATCTTCCGCGCAATGTCTTATGACCCAGCCCAAGAGGTCGATTGGGATACCCTGTTAGATACGAATTATCACGGCGCTAGCCCCGAGTGGAGCACGCTTTATCGAACTGCCTACTGGGATGAGATGAGCGCGGATCAGCAGCGCGAACTTACCCGGCAGGAAGCGGCGTCAGTAGCAAGTACCGGCATCTGGTTCGAAATGATTCTGCAGCAGATGATTTTGCGAGACTTCTATGCCAAAGATCCAACTGATGCCGCCTTTCAATGGGCCCTGACTGAGATCGCAGATGAATGTCGGCATTCGATCATGTTTGCGCGCGGTGCCGAAAAGCTGAAGGCACCTGCCTACCGACCCCGCCGACTGATCGTGGAATTGGGTCGCGTTTTCCAGACAGTGGCTTTCGGCGAAGCTGCCTACGCCGCAATACTCGTGGCCGAAGAAGTCTTGGACGTCATGCAGCGCGACTGGATGCGTGATGACCGAGTGGTGCCCTTTATGCGCACTATCAACAACATTCACGTGGTCGAAGACTCGAGGCACATGAAGTTTGCTCGGGAGGAGACCTTAGAGCGCCTCGAAGGCTCCAGCTGGCTGAGGCGGCAAATCAATGCCGTGGTGATTTCAATAGCGTCCTACGCAATTGTGACCAGCATGGTGAATCATGGCGTGTACGCCAACGCCGGGCTAGATAAGAAGCGTGCCGTCCGCGAGGCAACTGCCAACGAGCATTACAAGTCGATGATGCGCTCAAGATGCTCTGGACTCATGGAGTTCCTCAGCTCCGCGGGGCTACTCACCAAAGCCTAAACCTTCGTTTACAAACGCGCAAATTTGATCTGAGCGCCCACGCCATTCGCGATCACGCAAAACTGCTGTAACGATGCCTCCTGCATCTCCGCTTGCCCAGTCAACTGCATTCATCCAACCCCGGACGAGCCAGACTTTGGCAGCACTGACATGCTCTACATTGACCCGAAGAGCTGCATTGACTTCGGCGCTTGCGTAGATGCTTGCCCAGTGGATGCGATCTTTCCAATAGAAAGCTTGCTCGCTGGGCCCAAAAAGGCCTACCCGAAGATCAATGCCGACTACTTCGATGCCAAGGCGGACCCGGCAGAGAACGTGGACCCGGCGCCAAATTTCCATACCTGGAATCCACCAGTGTTCAACCGGAGTATTCCAAGCGACTTTCCGGAACTGAATATTGCGGTGGTCGGGACCGGACCAGCTGGCATGTATGCGGTTGAAGATTTGCTCTTGCACACAAAAGCCAAAGTCACCTTGATTGATCGGCTACCCGCAGCAGGCGGTCTAATCCGCTACGGGGTGGCCCCCGATCATCCGGCGACGAAAAAGATTGCCGAATCTTTCGCACGCTTCTATACCCATCCTCGGTTGAAGATGCGTCTTGGGCTGCAGATTGGCAAAGACCTTACGGTGCAAGAACTCTCGGCTCAGCATCATGCCGTGATTTACGCCGTCGGAGCATCATCGGCGCGTTCCTTGGCAATTCCGGGTGAAAATCTTAGCGGAAGTATCGCGGCAACAGATGTGGTCGCTTGGTACAACGGGCATCCAGAGGCTACCGCAGACGTCGTTGATTTGTCCGCCGAGCGCATCGTCATTGTTGGCAACGGCAATGTTGCCCTTGATGTCGCTAGAGTCCTTTGCACTGATCCGCAGCGCTTAGCAGGCACGTCAATCTCACCGGTGGCGCTGGGCCGGCTTCGTGAAAGTAAAATTCGCGAAATCGTGATCCTCGGCCGCCGGGGGCCAGATGAAGCCGCCTACACCTCAACGGAACTGATCGCGCTCACCGAGCACGACGACGTCGAACTGGTCGTTGATGCGAATGATCCGCGCGTAGCCCAAGATATAGCAGACGCAACTGGGGGGAAGGCCGCACTGCTGAAAACAGTAAGACAAGAGCAAATCGACTGGTCCGCTCCGCCGGCAAAGGGCAAACGGCGCATTGTGCTCAAGTTCCACTCGGAACCACAAGAGATCCTTGGCAAGGATGCAGTTTCCGCGGTCGTCGTTTCGGAAAATTCCGAACCCCAAGAGATCAACACCGGTGCGCTGATCCGGGCAATCGGTTACCGTGGCGTACCGACGCCCGGGCTGCCATTCGATGAGCGTTCTGGCACCATTCCACATGACGCCGGGAGAGTAGCAGGCTTGCCCGGCAACTATGTGGTGGGCTGGATCAAACGCGGCCCCTCGGGCGGAATCGGTGCAAATAAGACGTGCGTACAAGAGACTGTAGCCGCGTTGATTAGTGATGTTGTTACTGGCGTTCTTCCAGTTCCGAGGCGCAAGCGGACTTTCGCATTGCGTGATCTGAAGCTGCCGAGCAAGGCCAATAGCGACCGCTAGGCATTCATCTGTTATGTTAGATATATGGATGAATCCTTCGACGGCGCCAAGATCTATCGCGTGCTCGCGAATGACACTCGACGTGAAATTCTGGAACTGCTCAGGGAGCCACTGAAGCATTTCGATAACGACAAATACCTCGGCTACGGGCTCGCCATCGAGGGCGGAATCTGCGTGCAGGATATTCAGCGCTCGCTGAATATCTCGCAGTCGGTAGCGTCGACGTACCTGAAGTCGATGCAAGACGCCGGCCTGCTACTTTCCTACCGCGCCGGTCGCTGGACATACTATCGCCGAGATGAAAAAGGCATCGGCGCCTTCTCCGACTGGGTACGCAAGACGCTCTGACCTAGCAAACGATCAATCATCGATAGCTGGCTCTGAACTAATACATCTATTTATCTAGATATTAGGATGCATGAAAAAGACGCTTGTCACCCAGATTATGCTTGCACTAGGCGTATTTGGCATCATCACCACTGAAATTGGCATTGTTGGCGTGCTGCCCGAGCTGGCTAAGCGCTCCGACATCTCGATCTCTCAGGCCGGGCTACTAGTGGGCGTGTTCGCCCTCGTGGTGGCGGTTAGCGGACCCTTCGGCGTGCTTATTGCTTCACGGTTCAACAGCAGAGCGGTACTGCTAATTACCATGGCGGCCTTCGCGCTCAGCAACGTCGTTTACGCGGTTTCGGACAATTTTCCGCTTTTAGTGGTGTTCCGCATCATTCCGGCGCTGCTTCACCCCATTTATTTTTCCGTAGCACTCGCGCTCGCAACGACGCTGGAACAACCAAATAGACCAGACAGCGGCGCCGCCAGAGTCTTCGCGGGGGTCACCGTCGGATTCGCCTTTGGGGTACCGGCGCTTAGCTTTTGCGCTAATCATTTCTCACTATCAGCAGCCTTTGCTGCGGTAACTTTGGTCAACATCATCGCTTTCATTGGTATCGCGATGTGGGTGCCTTCGATGCCTGCTGATAACAAAATGACCTACGGGCACCAGCTCAAAATACTCACTCGCCCCCGGGTTTGGGCCCAGGTAATCATCGTCGCACTGGTCTTCGCGGTCATGTTCTCGAGCTACAGCTACTTTGCTGATTACCTGACCGGAGTGAGCGGGATCCCGGCAACAATAGTTGGCGGTCTTTTGCTGGTGTTTGGGCTAATCATGATCGCTGGCAACTTCATCTTTGCTCGCTTGATCAGAGCCAGCCTAGCCGGCACACTCTTAGCATTTCTCGCGCTCTACCTGCTGCTGTACCTCATCATCGTCCTCGTTGCGCCCTCCGCATGGGCGGTTGCACTATTGGTGCTGCCGTGGAGTCTGATTGACTCCGGGGGCTTGATTTTGGGGCAATCCCTAATCGCCAAAGAAGCTACCGACGCTCCCACCTTCGGTAATAGCCTCTTCGTTTCGGCATCCAATATTGGCGTCACGCTAGGCTCCGTACTGGGCGCCGTCCAAATCGCGTGGACCGGCACCAGATCATTGATGCTGGTCGGAATAGCTCTCACTTTGCTGGCACTACTCGCCGTGACCTGGAGTCGCACACTTCGCCCCCGGGAAGCATCGACAGTCTCGGCACAGGAAGAACATCAGGACGCCGCGAGCTAAGCCGAGCGCGATTTCTGATTTATTCGGAGCTCGATGAGCTGGCACTCGAATTGGCTGCTTCAAGTTCATGCGCCAGTTCGGCAAGCTCTGCTCCGCCTGCCATTTGGCTAGTAAGTTCAGCCAAAGTCACATCTTTCTTGTCGTAGTAGCCGATCGATGAACCACGCTTAAGCAGCAAAAACCGGTCACCTACCGGGAAGGCGTGATGTGGGTTGTGTGTGATGAAAACCACACCCAATCCCCGGTCCCGCGCCTGCAAAATATAGCGCAGTACGACGCCGGGCTGCTTGACACCCAGCGCGGCCGTCGGTTCGTCAAGGATCAGCACTTTGGCACCGAAGCGAACTGCCCGGGCAATCGCGACGCATTGCCGCTCACCGCCGGAAAGTTGACCTATCGGTTGATCAACATTTCGCAGGTCGATGCCCATGGCAGCTAGCTCTTGCTGGGTAACTTCTTTCATCCGAGCCACGTCAAGCCGCCGGAATGGCCCGCGGCCGGTAGTTAATTCAGAGCCCAAGAAGAAATTCCGCCAGATCGACATCAGCGGCGCTACGGCAAGGTCTTGATAGACGGTGGCGATGCCGACGTCGAGCGCTTCTCTCGGTGAGGCGAGCTTACGTTCGGCACCCATGATCCGCAGGCTACCCTCGTCGTGGCTGTGTAATCCAGCAAGAATTTTGATCAGCGTCGATTTTCCCGCGCCATTATCACCCAGAACGCAGGTGACTCGGCCGTTGTCCACCGCCATCGTGATGTCCCGCAAAGCGATGATGTTGCCGTATCGCTTACCCACGCCGTCGAGCGCAATCAGATGCGCATCAGCATCGGTGAGTGGATCATTCAACTTAGTCGTCATATCCCTACCCCTATTTACGCTCAGCGCGACGTTTGACCGCCAGGTTCACCAGCGTGGCCAGCAATAACATGAGTCCTAAGAAGAACTTGAACCAGTCTGGATTCCACTGCGCATAGACGATGCCTTTGTTGGCCATGCCGAAGATAAAGGCCCCGATTGCGCCGCCGATCGCTGAACCATAACCGCCAGTAAGCAAACATCCACCAATTACCGCGGCAATGATGTACAGGAACTCATTGCCCACGCCCTCGCCAGATTGCACAGCGCCAAATGCGAAGAGGTTGTGCATACCCAAAAGCCAGCCGCAAAATCCCACACCCATGAAAAGCCCGATTTTTGTTTTGGCTACTGGCACACCAACCGCGCGAGCGGCGGCCGCGTCACCACCGACGGCAAAAATCCAGTTTCCCACTTTGGTTCGCAGTAAGATCCACGAGGCAATGGCGACCAAGGCAAGCCAAAAGAACACCGTGATCTGAATATCGACTCCGCCAATGTTCACAGTGGCTGCGAAAATCGATTTGGCCAGCGCGAACCCATCCATATCTGAAATCCCCGGCGAAGCGACTGAGCCACCAACCAGCCGGGTCAGGCCAAGATTCAGGCCAGTCAGCATCAAAAACGTCGCCAAAGTAACAATGAAACTAGGCAGTTTGGTTTTGGTGAGAATCCAGCCGTTCAGCATGCCAATTCCGAGCGAGACCACAAGCGCCAGGCCGACGCCGACCCAAATGTTGAGCACAAAGTACCAGCTGAATAATGACGCGGTCAGCGCCGAAGAAATCACCGCAACACCGGTCGATAAATCGAATTCGCCGCCAATCATCAAAAGCGAGACGCCTACCGCCATGATGCCGATGGTTGATGCGCCATAGAGCACGGTGGCAAAAGAAGCCGGCTGCAGAAACGCCGGTGCCACAATAGCGAAGAAGACCAGCACCACAATGGCACCAACAAGCGAGCCGATTTCCGGCCTAGCTAAGAAGGACTGCACTCGACCGTGCGGGCGGACTCGTTCATCCGCAATTGCCGCGCTCATCGAATTCCGTCTTTCGCAAATTTCAGTATTGAATCAACGTTGTTTTTGTCCACGATCGCCGGGCCGGTAAGCACCGGCTGCCCACCACCGATTTCAAAGCCACCACGCAGCTGCTGCCAGAAGTAATCGACGGCCAAGTAACCCTGCAGCCAAGGTTGCTGATCAACCGTGAACGCGATCTTGCCATCTTTGATTTGTTGCGCCAAGTCCGGATTGAGATCGAAGGAAGCTATTTTTGCTTTGGAGCCAGTTGCTTCAACAGCCTTGAGCGCAGTCAAAGTGAATGGCGCACCCAGGCCAATTACGACGTCGGCCGACGTCGTCGCCTGCAGTTTTGAGGTATTTGTCGAGGAAGCCTGAGTCATGTCAGAACCTTGCACATAAAGGATCTCGGTGCCGGGGACTTTAGCTTTCACCCCGGCGCATCGATCTTCCAAACCAGCGTTGCCTTGCTCGTGAATCACGCAGATGGGTTGTTTGAAACCTTCATCAAGTAACTTCTGACCTACGGCCTCGCCCGCGATCCGATCATCTGCACCAATGAAAAGCTTGGCACCAAGTTCCTTCGAAGCTGATTGGCCAGCATTGATGGCAATTACTGGAATGTTTTGCGCTTTAGCATTAACCAACACAGTTTTCATCGCGTCTGGCTTGGCGAGTGTGACGGCAATACCAGCCACCTTTTGACCAATCGCCTGTTGAACAAGTTGTGCTTGCCCAGCACCTTCCGGCTGCGCGGTATAGAGCAGGTTGATATTGTCCTTGGCGGCCGCTTCTTCAGCACCTCGACGGACAATATCCCAAAAGGTGTCGCCGGGGGCCGAGTGTGAAATCAACGCGATCGTGATCCGCGGCGTCGTGACCACCTGGCCGCCAGTTCCGCCCGCATTGGGCTGTGGCCGACCGCCGGCAGATGAACAACCCGCGAGCACTAAGGCTAGGACCACCGGAATTGCCGCTGCCGCCAGCATTTTGGATCTGCGTTTGGCGCTACCAAATCTTATTGCTCTTGCCTGCACGACTAGCTCCCTCGATTGTCGTCGGATGCTGCTCGACCTGCGGGGAAACTACGCTGAACGCCACCCCGGCCCGGATGTACTCTTCCGACCATAGTGGTGACAAAAGTAACAACTATCAATAGAATGTCCTGACATACTGACATTGTTTCTACTTTCAACATCGAGGTTGCAGCATGCGCATTGGCGTTATTGGCTTAGGCCGCATCGGTTTAATGCACGCCCAGAATCTCCTCAAGTCACCACGCAGCACCGAGGTGCTTTTTGCTGACGCAGTTCCGGAAGCTGCTCAGCAAGCGGCCGCTCAACTAGGCCAAGGGACCGCAGTGGAGCTCGATCAACTATTTTCGGCGCAACCCGAAGCCGTGATCATTTCGGCAGCAACTAGCGCACACCGAGAACTTATCGAACGCTCGGTTCTCGCCGGAATTCCGGTTTTCTGCGAGAAGCCAGTTGCACCAAGCTCGCAAGAGGCACAAGAGCTAGTTGACTTCGTCGCCGCCAATCACGGGATCGTCCAAATTGGGCATCAACGCCGATTCGATGCTGGCTATCTCCGAGCCAGAGCGGAGTTCTCCTCGGGCAAGCTCGGTCGGCTGCATTCGATCCGCGCCATTACCGCGGATGCCCGCCCGCCCGCGATCCGATTTCTAGCCAGCTCTGACGGCCTCTTCCGCGACTGCAGCGTGCACGATTTCGACATCATCCGCTGGCTCACCGGACAGGAAATCGTCGAGGGATACGCGAAGGGATCCAACCGTGGAGATCCTGAAATTGGACAGGTTGGCGACGTTGATACGGCCGTGGCAATGTTCACTCTGGCCGACGGAACACTCGCAACGGTGGTCGCCACGCGATACAACGGCGCCGGGCACGATGTGCGCTTGGAGCTTCAGGGTAGCGAAGGAACAGCTTGCGTTGGCTTGGACGAGCGCTCCGCACTGCATTCGGTTGAACGTGGAGTCACCTTCCCGCATAAGTCCGCGCATGAAACTTTTATGGAACGGTTCACTGACGAATATCAGAGCCAACTTGAACATTTTCTAGCGCTAGCACGCGGCGAGGCGGAGAACCCTTGCACCGTAGCCGAGTCTGCAGTGGCTTCCCGCATAGCCGATGCAGCTCAGGCTTCGCTCAGCGGCGGACGGCCAGTTCGGACCTAACCCCTGAACACAAAAGCGACGGCAGCTCAGCATCGACTGAATGCTGAACGGCCGTCGCTTTTCAGATTTACTACTTCTTGAGCAACTCAGTTCCATAAGCCGGGAAGTTCGGGCTTCCCCAGCCGGTGGCCTTGTCAAAGCCAGCAGTTACTGCGTAAGAGCTGGACTTGCCAACGATGCTATTGGTGCCGGAAGTGATGTCGTGAAACGCCGAAGGATTGGCGGCAGCGGCCTTGTAGATTGCCGGGTTGACGTTGCCGAAGCCTACGCTTCCACCACCCTGGTTGCTTACTAGGGCAAGGAATCCGGCATTCAGCGGTGCCGCAGCGCTGGTTCCTGCGGATGCGCTCCAACCTTCACCGAGGTCGTTTCCGTTTGAATCGTAGTTCTCCGAATAAATGGAGTACTGGAATTCCGCAGCAGCTGACGAAATATCCGGCACCTGACGTTTCTGCGAGGTGTTTACACCGGCGCCGGTCTGCCATGAGGGGCGGGCGAAGAAGGTCGAGACGCCACCACCAGTGGCGCCTCGCCAGGTGTCGCCGGACTTCACGTAGTCATTCCAAACTGCTTCACCGGCCCATGCGCCAGTGTTTGAATCGATCGAGAGTCTTGTTCCGCCAACGCCGGTGACGTTGGGATCCGAAGAAGGCGAATCAACAGTCAATTTGGCGTCGTTGTTGTTCGACCAGTCATCGGAAGCACCGTGATCGCCGGAGGCAGACAAAATGGTCTGACCCTGCGCAGTAGCCTGTTTGAAGATGTTCGATAGTGCCGTGATATGACTCTGAGTGGATTGGTTCTCCGCGTTGCCCCAGCTTGAGGAGACAATCGAGGCCTTGTTGTCGTTGATAATTGCGGTGTAGAGATCAATATCAGCGGCATCGGTATTCGGTGCTTGGTAGTTCAAAATCGAAGCCTTCGGAGCGACTGCGTGCAGTACCTGAATGTCCAGGCCCACTTCGCCTTGTCCTTCATCCGGGGTTCCCGGACCGCCGTCGACGTTCACATCTTGGAGCGTGGCTGCGGAGATGTTGTATTGCGTGTTGTAAGTGGTGACATGGCTTTGCTTGTGGCCAGAGAATTCAACCAAGGCGATGGTCTGCCCGGCGCCTTGCGCGGCACCTGAGATCGACGCGGTGTTGTAACCGCTGTTAAGTTCTTTCGGCGTAAAGCCACCTTTGACTCCGCTGCCCTTATCAGTTACGGCCTTAGCCTCCGTCTGAAGGGTAGCGGCGTCAACTGGCGCCTTATACGAAGCTGGCCGAAGGATTTTGCCCTCGTCGGTTAATCCAGAAACATCAGTGATCAGACCAGCCAAGCTCTGCGGAACCTTGACATCGCTGTCTGCGCCGGTGAAGTCTGTTCCGGTCTGCGAATCCCGGTACTGCGAAAGATTAGTTTTGAAAAGGTTCTGCAGTTGCGAGACATTTCCTGAAGCAGACACATAGTGATTGCCTGGGCCTACCGCATCGATCGACAATCCTTTTGCTTTCAAAACGGCAGCCACAGAATCAACTTCTGCCTGAGTCGGCGCGAAGCGTGCCGCATACTCTGCTGAAGTCAAGAAGTGGCGGTACTGCGGCGAAGCCGGATCATTGACGTTTGCCAGAAGAGCATCTAAAATGGCGACATTGTGTGGCGCAAGCGAGACCTTGATTGTACGTTGCTGCTGCGCGGGAGCCGCGTCCAGACGCTGGGAGTGCGAAACTCGAGGTGAGCTTGATCCCGCAATTCCCTGCACGACGTCGGGCGAGGGTGACGGGGTTGCGGCCACCGAAGTGCCGGCAAAGGCCAGGACGATGGCCGGAACGGCCAAGCCTGCAATAACCGAGCCGCGAGCGCGGACTCTATTCTTCTTCACGATGATTTAACTTTCAGACGAGCGAAAACTTGCTTTGACCTCCGAAAGCTTTCACTCGACTCTGAACGTTCGCTGAGAGTTTCACCCCAACCACTTGAGAACATCGCAAAAAGTCGACTATGTGTCTCTTTTCACGGCTCTTTACGTCAAAAGACTCGAATATCAGCCCGCGCGAAACCTGCCGCAATGATCGATCGTGCTCCGCTACCGAATTCGCCGATTAGACATTCCAGCGAATTTATAGGCAATTACTACTACCTTTTACCAAATTTTAAGGAGATACTTATGCCCATTGACCGCAGATAGTCCACAAGGAGTAGCATGCATTCCCTCGACACTATGGCCGTCCACGCCGGCCGCGACGGGCTCACCGAACAAGGTGTTCACACGGTACCGATCGACCTCTCAACAACCGCACCCTTGCCTTCGGTTCACGATGGCGGACTTGCCTACGAGCAGATGGCCACTGGCGATATGCATCAAGCGGGGCAGAGCACCGTTTATCAGCGACTTTGGAACCCCACCGTGGCTCGCTTCGAAGCAGGTGTTGCCACTTTGGAAGGCGCAGCGGAAGCTGTTGCTTTCGCAACCGGCATGGCCGCCCTCAGTGCGGCGTTGCTCGCCGTCGTCGCCACTGGGAAGAAGCACATCGTCGCCGTTCGCCCGCTGTACGGCGGCAGTGACCACATTTTGGCCGCTGGCCTACTGGGCACTGAGGTGACTTTTGTATCACCCGAGGAGGTGCCCGGCGCGCTGCGTGCGGATACTGGCCTAGTCGTGGTCGAGACTCCAGCCAATCCGAGTTTGGAACTGGTAAATATCGCGAATTTGGTGGCGGCAACGGATGGCGTTCCGGTGCTTGTCGACAACACCTTTGCCAGCCCTATTCTGCAACAACCGCTGATACACGGGGCCAGCATGGTGTTGCACAGTGCCACGAAGTTCTTGGGCGGCCACGGTGACGCGATGGGCGGCGTAATAGCGGCTGAACCAGTGTGGACGGAGCGACTTCGCCGGGTCCGCGCGGTTACCGGCGGCATTCTGACGCCGTGGACCGCTTACCTTTTGCACCGCGGCTTGGCTACCTTGCCAATTCGAATCCGTGCGCAACAAGAGACTGCCGGGAAAATTGCTTCTGCTCTGGTTGAGCATGAACTAATCAGCAAAGTCTTTTACCCCGGATTGCCGGAATGCGACCCGATGGGGCTCATTGGCACCCAAATGCTTGGCCCGGGATCATTGGTGGCATTTGAGCTACCCAGCGCCGAGCACGCTGAGCGAGTTCCCGGAGCTACTCGACTGATCACGCACGCGGTGTCGCTAGGCGGTATCGATACCCTCGTTCAACACCCGGCCGGCTTAACACACCGGCCGGTAGTAGCCGAGGCCAAACCGCATGCCAATCTGCTTCGGTTGTCGATCGGGCTAGAAGGCGCCGACGACGTTGCGGCCGATTTGCTGCAGGCCATAGAAAGCACTCGCTAAGCGATCTAAAAGCAAAGCGCCGGTTGCCTCTCGCGAGAAAACCGGCGCTTTCTAGCTATCTCAGGTTATTTGATGCCGACTGCCTTGATGGCGTTGGCTACCTGGGTGCAGTTTGCTGCGGTGGTTCCTGCAACGTTGTTAGAAACGTTTGCACTGCAAGCAGAGTTCAAAGCCTTACCCAAGCTCGAGTAAGTCGCATTTGCGGTCAACTGTCGCTGTGCGGCCCAGTAAAGCTGAGCGGCCTTAGCAATGCCAATTCCGGTCACGGTCTGGCCGTTGAAAGTCTGGCCGTCAGTGATCAAGAATGCGAGCTTGTTGCCCACACCGCTGTTGGAGTGAACTCCACCCTGGTCATTGTTGTCGTTCGGGTTGGTAGCGGTTGGCTTCCAGTTGGAGCCCTTATAGATCGCCGGTTCACCGTACTTTCCGGGATCTTTCATGCTCCGGATCACACCAAGGCTGCTGCCTTCGCCGATTGCCCAGCGGTTAGCTGCAGTGTCATCCGAGCTGCCGTTGCTCAAGTCGATGAACTCGCCGAATACATCGGACATCGATTCGTTGATTGCGCCAGATTCATTTGCATAGACCAAACCATTGGTCTTTTCGGTCACGCCGTGCGTCAGTTCGTGGCCGGTAATGTCGTCGGTGGTCACGCCTTGGCCGTAGGTCATCTGGCCGTTGTACCAGAAAGCATTAGCGAACGGGCACTGCTCGCCGTTCTGGCTGTCAGTCACGCAGATCCGGACCACGGCACGCATTGCCTTGCCCAAACCGTCGCCTTCATCGTTGCCAATAAGTGCGGTCAGATCATTGGCCTTAGTGTTTGCACCGTAAAACGACGCAGTGTCATTCAGAAAGTTGTAAACCGAGTTCACATCGGCCACTGACGATGCAGCTTGGCCTTCAATGCGCGTCGGCTTATTGGCCTGAGTCTTGCCACACTTCAACAGAGCATCTGCATTACTAGCTTCAAGATCGATGACCTTCGAGTTCGCATCGCAGACCACGCGGTTGATGTCCTTGCGATCGGTGCGGTCATTCAAGATAGCGCCGTCGTTGGCAGCTACCGTGAGCACCCGCGATTCTGCGAATCCAGTGGTGAAGCTGAACTGGTACGCCGGGACTGCAACGGAGCCTGTAGCTCCCTTGCCGATAAGAACGGCGTCGAACCAGATTGCTTTCTGGTCAACAAGCGAGATCGCGCTGGCGTCTTTGCCAGCTGAGGCGATCTTGGTTGCCGAAGCCAGGGCTGCTGCTTGGCCTGCGGCCAGATCAGCCGGGAAAGCACCCTTAGTAGCAGAGGTGACTGCACCAATTGCCGAGGTAACAGCGCCCTGACCATCAAGGACCTCAGTAATTGACGAGCCCAGCACCGGGATGCCTGCGATGTTCTGCGTGAACCGCTTGATGTAGTTGTTCGATGAATCATTCAGGCTGAAATCGCTACCTGGCGCGCTCACAAACAAGTTCTTAAGGCCGGGGATTATGGCGCTAGTCTGAGCCGATCGTGCCGAACTCATCGGCGCAGACTTGATGGCAGATTTGAAAGTGATCTGCTCTACATTTCCTTGCGCGGAGAACTCGGTAACGACGTTAGACGAGTCAAGGCTGCCCACCGAGGGGTCAGCGGCTTGAGTGGCGCCCGCGAGCTGCGTTGTACACAGCATGCCAACAGCCAAAGCTATGCCAGTTACGGCGTAGTACTTTTTCATAAACCTATTCCTAAGTTAGAGAAAGCTATCAGTAAACATCTTTGATTACTGAACAGGATTTCCACATAATTAAAACCGCAATATTCCTATTGCGGTTTTCAAAGACTGTGAAAAATCTATGTTTGAAGCTTGTATGAGCTGTCATTCCGCGTCGATACTAGGTAGTCAACTGCCAGAAAACTCCCAGGAATGAGCAATACCAGCTTTTCGGCAGCACTTTCAATCAATCGAGATCAGATTCCGGCACCAATTTATCCTGCAGATTTTAAGCTATTAGAAATCATTGTTTTTAATAATAGGAATCATTAGCAGATGGCTCCCTGGTGCTGGTCAAGATCTCGTTCGATTCATTGACTATTTCCCGCTGGAAAAACCGCATTGATGGGACAAGATGTTTTATCCCGCTGCAGCGTACTGCTCGGTGGGACATCGTTTCGGGGCTAAAACCAAAAGCTCCGGTTCAGAGTTCTGAACCGGAGCAGTGGTGGGCCCTGAGGGGCTCGAACCCTCGACCCACGGATTAAAAGTCCGATGCTCTACCATCTGAGCTAAAGGCCCCGACCAGTCCGCAACCAGGCTCTCCAGTGATCTGAAATGCCTGAAGCAAATGGACGTTAATACCTTACCCCACACCATGCCGTCGTCGAGAATCGAGTACCCAATTCGGCCAAAATCGGCCAATTTGCAACCTAAGTGTTCTCGACCGCACCTGTGCACAGGAGTATCGTCAAATCATGAGTGAGAATGCGCCCCGACCGCATAAACCGGTACCGATGGCCCCGATCGACTTCGAGCCGTTCGCCGGCGGTGCTGATCCGGCGCGCGTCTCCGAAGCTGCGCACCTGGCCGCCCATGCCTTGGTTCACCACGGCAGAGCCAGCGATGATCCCGAGATTACTGCCCGGCTTGTCACGCTGGCAGATCAGCAAGGTCTAGAAGTAATCGCCGAGCTGTGGGCAGAAAGCCCCGCCCGTTCACTTCCCGGTGCGCTCTGGCGGCTTTACGCCTTGCGAGCAGCAACTCAGCGGGACCCCGAACGGATTTCCGTCTACTTCAAAGAGGGCCGAGCCACAGCACAGGTCACAAACGTCGTCGCAGGAGTGGCCGAGCCGCCAGGCGCTGAAGAGTTGAAAACCATGACAGATGCAATCCTCTCTGGCGCTTTCGACGGCGAGTTCGACGTCGCGCTGGAACGCACCGCAGCCTTCTGCCGGGTAGTCGCTTTAGGCCAAACGCACGTTGCCGACGATCGCGAGTTCAGCAATGAAGATCACGCCAGCAAGCTCACCCGCAGCGCCCAACGCCTTGTGAAAACGGCAGAGGACTTGGAGTATGCAGCGTCCGCTTGGCGACGCGGAGAATTAGATTAGCGCCGGTTTCTCCACAACGTCGGGGCAGGCGCAGCTTTCCCCGACGTCCCGGCGAACAGGCAGTCTTTGGCATTTTCTACGCGCAAGCCGCCATCATTGTAGGAGGCGGCCTAGGCCTAGTTCTGTTTCGCAAAACGACACCAAATGAACGTTTCTAGGACTAGCGTCACGTTGACATCTGCATGCCAAGGCTAGACACTGAAGGTGGTGTCGAACCGTGGAACCCCCGGGCTCCATTTCTTAGCCGCTTCGAGCGGCCACACGCCGAGAGGCGCTCCCGGTTCGGCACCATTTACTTGCCCAAAGTGGCTTTCAAGCCTACCGATGTTGCAAGAATTTCACGCTCAAAGCGTAGCAGGTAAGATATCTCCAGTACGGGCCGTTTACTCCAGGTGCCCGGCATCGTGGCAGCTATGAAACGGCGAGGAACCTAGGTGAAGTTACGCCTCTTTCCGCAGGAACGTGCTGGGCTGAACATTCTTTCGCAGATGGCTCAGCAGCTGGTACTCGGCGTACATTCGCTCTCTGAAATTTTTGGTGCAAGTGTGCAAGCGTACCCGCCGCTAGCGGCTCAAATCCGCGAGCGCGAAGCTGAGTCGGCTGACTTGCACTACGCGTTGCTGACTCAGATGCGCACTAGCTTCATCCACCCGCTGCCTCGCGAAGATATGTATGCCCTTTCCAGGATTCTCAATGAAGCCATGGAAAAGCTTGATGCAGCTGCGGAATTGCTCATTCTGTACAAAATTGAACGGGTACCGCGCAGAGCTTCTGACCAGCTTGAAGTGATCGCTCGGCAATCCGAGCTTACGGTGAACGCGATGCGTTCACTCGACGATTTAGATGGTCTAGAAGATTACTGGATCGAGATGTTACGGCTTGCCAAACGGGCTGAGCGAACGCATCGCGTCTTTGTTGCAGAGCTATTGGCGGAAGCACCGTCGGTCAATTACATCAGGCAACGTGACTTCGCCGATCATCTTGTGGCGATCACTAAAGACTTTCGCTTGCTGGCAACCAGGGTAGGCAGCATCATCGTCAAGGAATCCTGACCGTGGCAGTCGTCACGGCTATCTTTTTTGCGCTTATTTGCTTGTTCGCAGCACTCTTCACCATGCTCAACGGCGTTCGAGATGTCGCTTCCACCATCGCCGTCGCAGTGCGGACCCGGGCACTTACGCCGGGCATCGCCGTCGTGCTGGCCGGCTTTTTTAATCTTTTGGGTGCCTTACTCAGCGGTGGACTCGCTTTGGCTCTGCACGACCAGCTGTTCGTGCTGAGGCCTGGCGCTGAAGGATTGTCGAT
Organism: Renibacterium salmoninarum ATCC 33209; assembly: GCF_000018885.1. Lineage (NCBI taxonomy): Bacteria > Bacillati > Actinomycetota > Actinomycetes > Micrococcales > Micrococcaceae > Renibacterium > Renibacterium salmoninarum. The sequence goes on from NC_010168.1 coordinate 2,820,429, forward strand.
CATTCTCGCTGCGCTCATCGCGGCTCTGATCTGGGGCATCCAGCAGTGGTGGATCGGTTACCCGTCGTCGTCAACGCACGCACTGCTGGGCGGAATCGGCGGCGCTGCCGGGGCAGCAATGCTTAAGGGCGCCCCGGGCCTAGCCGGTCTTGATTCAACGCTTATTTGGCTCGTGGTGCTGCCGCTGCTGGTCTCCCCCGTGATCGCCTTTGCCGCGTCCTATTTGCTCGTTTTCCCGATCGCCTGGTTTTCGCGCTATGCACAACCAAACAACATCAACCGGCGGTTCCGGCGCGCTCAAGCAGTCGCTGCAGGTTCAGTGGCCTTTGGGCACGGTCTACAGGATGGCTCGCGGATCACCACGTTGCTGCTCTTTGCGGTAGTGGCCGCCGGCTATGGCGACCTTGATGGCGCCATTTGGTGGCTAGCCTGCGCCGTAGGCATCTTCCTCACCCTGGGCACACTCGCAGGCGGCTGGCGGATTGGCTACACGCTGTCCAGCCGCTTGGTAAAGGTTGATCCGATGCGAGGCTTTGTGGCCCAATCTGTCAGCGCTGTAATGCTGTTGATCGGCAGTATCGGCTTACATCTACCTTTGGCGACAACTCAACTCACGACGGCGAGCATCATAGGTGCCGGCGTCAACCAGCGGTTTTCAGTAACTAACGGCAGGCTCGCGGGAAAAATCCTGCTTTCCTGGTTTGCCACCCCAGTAGTAAGTGCGGTAATCTCCGGGGTGCTTTACCTAGCGCTGTCGTCACTGATGTAGCTGAAAAGACGCTAGCTGGCCTCTGGAGTGGGGCGCAGTGGCCCCACTCCAGAGATCAGCCGAAGCGACCAGAAACGTAGTCTTCGGTAGCTTTGACTGAAGGGTTGTTGAAGATCGTGGTTGTTTCAGCGTATTCGATCAACTTGCCCGGATTGCCGGTACCGGCGATATTGAAGAACGCCGTCCGGTCCGAAACGCGGGCAGCCTGCTGCATATTGTGCGTCACGATCACCACGGTGAACGTCTCTTTCAACTCATTGATCAGATCTTCCACCGCAAGAGTGGAAATCGGGTCAAGCGCCGAGCAAGGCTCGTCCATCAGCAAAACTTCCGGCTCGACGGCGATAGCGCGCGCGATGCAGAGTCGCTGCTGCTGACCACCTGAAAGGCCCATACCAGGCTTTTCCAGCCGGTCTTTGACTTCATTCCAGAGGTTGGCATCCTTGAGTGACTTCTCCACCAAGTCCGTTGCCTCCGACTTGGAGATGCGCTTATTGTTCAGCCGCACCCCGGCCAGCACGTTTTCCCTAATGGACATGGTCGGGAACGGGTTGGGCCGTTGGAAGACCATGCCGATTTGCCGACGCACCGTTACCGGGTCAACGCCGGTGCCGTAGAGATCGTCGCCATCAACCAGTACTTGGCCTTTGACATGCGCACCCGGAATAACCTCATGCATCCGGTTCAGCGTGCGCAGGAAGGTTGACTTTCCGCAGCCGGACGGCCCGATGAATGCCGTTACCGAGCGGGGCGAGATATCCATCGAAACGTCTTCGACGGCGAGGAAGTCTCCGTAATAAACGTGGAGGTCTTTGACCGAAACACTTTTGGACATGATTTCCTTCCGCCGCTACCGGCTGGTTTTCGGAGCAAACAGCATCGCGATGAGGCGTGCCACAAGATTGAGGATGACCACCAAGATCACCAGGAGCAAAGCCGCACCCCAGCCTTGGTCTAGCGAAAGCTGCTGATCTGGGCCAGGGAATTTATAGCCTGTATATGCCGCAGTGGCCAAGCTAGACATCGGTCCGTCAACGGGGTTCGCATTGAAGTTATTGGTAAAGCTGGCTGCGATGAAGATCGGCGCCGTTTCGCCAATAACTCGCGCAATCGCCAAGGTGATGCCGGTGACAATGCCTGCGATCGCCGTCGGGATAACCACCTTGAGGATCGTGACAACCTTGGTCACGCCCAGCGCGTAGGAAGCCTCGCGGAGATCGTTAGGCACCAGGCACAGCATTTCCTCGCTGGACCGAACCACAATCGGGATCATCAGAACGGACAGTGCGACGGCGGCTGAAATACCGCTAAACGCTTTCGGGCCGAAGACGATGGTGAAAAGCGAGAAGGCGAACAGACCGGCCACAATCGACGGGATGCCAGTCATGACATCCACGAGGAAGGTGACGGTGCGGCGCAACCATTGGTTGGGCTGCGCGTATTCGACCAAATAGATCGAGGTCAGCAAACCGATCGGCACCGAAAACAAGGTAGCCAAGCCAGTGATCTCAAGAGTTCCGACCAGCGACTGCAGCACGCCAGCGGAGGTAACTAACTCCAGCGTGTCCGGATCGATGTGGCTGTCGCCGCCAGAAGTAGTGATGAAGTCCCAGTTGAAAACCTTGATGCCACTGGAAACCACGGTCCAGAGCGTCGAAACGAGCGGCGCCAGCGCGATCAGGAAGAAGACCACTATCAGGCCACGGATGAACCGGTCCATCGCTCTGCGGCGATTTTCCACCACAATTGACAGCACCGAGATCGCCACCAAATAGATAATCGCGGCAAAGACGATAAGGCCCACAATGTTGAACCCGATGAGGCCCAAAATTGCCGCAGCAACAACCAGCGAGCCAAGCACCGTGTAAATATCGATGAACCTTGGCAACTGGCCGCTAGTCAGCAGATTGCGCGTATTGCCCCGCGGCGTTTCAGTCAGCGTGCTCATTTGGCTGCCCCTTCGGTGCTAGCAGAGCCAGTGCTGCCGGGTCTTCGAGCGTGCACATGGCCGTGGTCGCCGTCGGGGTGAATAAGCGAGGCCGGCGAGACAGCGGCGTCGTCGGTTGAGTCAGGGGTCGCAGCTGACGTGGATTTGTCCGCTTTGCTGGACTTTGGTTTGCGATTCACGATGGAGCGCGCCAGCAGATTGACGGCAAAGGAAATCACAAACAGGATCAAGCCGGTGCCAATAAGAGCTGACCGGCCCAAGTCTTCAGCGATGGGGAAGTTGAGCGCAATATTCGACGCGACGGTTTGCGAATTTTGCCCTTCGGTCAGCACGAAGAAGGAAACAATCACCGAAGGCGAAAGGATCATCGCGATCGCCATGGTTTCACCTAAGGCACGGCCGAGTCCCAAGAGGATCGCACTCAACATACCCGAGCCAGCGTAGGGGAAGACGGCTAGTTTGATCATTTCCCAGCGAGTTGAACCCAGCGCCAGCGCAGCCTCTTCGCGCAATTTGGGCGTCTGTAAGAAAATCTCGCGCGAAATCGAGGTGATGATTGGTAACACCATTACCGCCAGCACAATGGCGGCAGTAAGGATCGACGAGCCAGTCTTAGTGACTTCGCAACCAAAGAATGGAATCCAGCCCAAGTATGTGTTGAGCCAATCTTGCAAAGGCAGCAGGAATGGCCGCATTACGAAGATACCCCAGAGACCAAAGACGACCGACGGCACCGCAGCCAGCAGGTCCACAACGTAGCCGAGCGCGTTAGCAAGTTTGCGCGGGCTGTAGTGCGAAATGAACAGCGCGATGCCAATAGCCACCGGAGCCGCCAAAATCAACGCAATCAAGGATGCCCAAACGGTACCGAAGGCTAGTGGGCCAACGTAAGCCCAAAAGCTTGAAAATCCGGCGGTAAAGTCTTTGTTCAGATCCGGGTTGGTGGGCCAATTCGCCATGATGGCAGGCAGGGCGCGCACAATCAAGAAGATCGCAACGCCGGCCAGAATCACCATGATGGAAACGGTGGCAATGGTGGAAAGAGATTTGAAGAACCGATCGGCGGGCCGGGCTTTCGCGGCCGCAGAACCCCCGGTGCTGGCTGCGGTTGACGTGCTCACATCATGCTTTCTTCGCGCTTTGACGTAACTCGAAAGGAATACTGTAGATCAGCGCCAAAGGCCGGTCACCTGTGACTGCTGGGGTGACCGGCCTTCAGCTAATGACTAGGAAACCGTCTTGAGGGTTTCCTGAATCTTGGCGGCAAGCTCGCTCGGCAACGGAGCGGCGCCAGCGTTCTTCGCAGCGATCTTCTGACCCTCTTCGCTTGCGATGTAGCCAATGTAACCCTTGGCCAATTCAGCCTGCTTGGCGTCCTTGAACTTGGTGCAGACGATGTCGTAAGAGATCAACGGGATCGGGTAAGCATCGCCGGAGGTCAGCTTGGTGTAATCGATCTTCTGGGACAGATCGCCCTTGACTTCGCTGGGCGCTGCGGTCACGCCAGTCTGGATAGCCTTGGTCACGCCGTCTGCACTGAAAGCAACGAACTTGTCGCCGGCTTTGACTGATGCCGACTTGAGCTCACCAATTGCGGAGTGGTCGGCGTAGCCGATGGTGCCGTCGCCAGCCTTGACGGTGTTGACTACGCCAGCGCCACCCTGCTGCGCGGACGAGCCTGCAACCGGCCATTTATTGGAAACCGGGTCAGTCCAGACCGACGGCGCAACCTGGCTCAAGTAGTTGGTGAAGTTCTGCGTGGTGCCAGATCCATCCGAACGGGTCACCGTGGTGATCGCGGTAGCCGGCAAAGTCGCGCCCGGGTTGTCAGCCTTGATTGCGGCGTCGTCCCAAGATTTGATTTGCTGCTTGAAGATCTTGGCGATGGTGTCAGCGGAAAGCTGAAGTTTGTCAACGCCCTTGACGTTGAAGACGATCGCTACGCCGTCAAGGTAAACCGGAAGGTTCACTGCGCCGCCAGCACCGCAAACGGTCTGTGCCTTCGTGGCCTGCTCGGCGCTCAAGTAAGCGTCCGAACCAGCGAAGTCATACGAACCAGCGGTGAAGTTAGTGACGCCACCGCCCGAACCCTGCGACTTGTCATAGTTGATGGTGACTCCGGAAGCCTTGGCCTTGAACCCAGCGGTCCACGCGGTCTGCGCGTTAGCCTGCGCGCTGGATCCACCAGCGGTAATGGTTCCGGAAAGTTTGGAGTCATCGACGCCGGCGCTCGAGGACGAGCCTGCGGCGGATGAGTTGTTGGTGACCGAGTTGCCACCGCAGGCGGTGAGCGCAATGGCTCCAACCGCAATGACAGCCGCAACACGACCGTAGCGAAGTACCTTCACTTGGATGCCCCTTCCAGGGTTCTAGCTGAACCGTCGCCCCCCATGAAGGCTGCGCGTCAACTGTTATCTATCGAATTCAGATGTTTTGCAGGAATCTACAACCTTAAACGTAGGCTGCTGAGGTAACGGGATACGCCAGCCAAGATGAACACAGAGTTAACAAGAATTGGACATTGGCGAAAGTAGGCTGTGTTTACGGCCACAATCGCGGTAAAAGCGGTCGTGAATAATTGGCCGCATAGACTGGAGACATGCCCGCACAGAGCTCGGTAAAGCGTTCCGGCGTCCCGCGACGCGCCTGGCCGGCGACCTCCCGATTTTTCCGCGACCGTAGCCGAATTGGTGCTCGTCGGAGTGCGCAGTCTGTAGTGCCAGCGATTCAAATGACAATTTGTGCCGTTGCTGCCTATTCATTCGCCGAATTCGTTTTAGGCCATAGCGGTCCAATCTTCGCCGCCACGTCCTCGCTGATCGCGTTGGGATTCTCGCGTGATCCCCGATTGCGCAGAGTTTTAGAGGTAGCCATCGGTTGCACGCTCGGGATCTTGATGGGCGAGGCCGTGCTCACCTGGGCCGGGGCTGGAATTTGGCAGGCCGCCGTCGTACTTTTTGCCTCGATCATGTTGGCGCGGTTTCTTGACGGCGGTGCGATTTTTGCCACCCAACTCGGTTTACAGTCCGTTTTGGTGATCTTGCTGCCGTTACCAAGCGGCGGCCCGCTCACGCGGAGTTTGGATGCGGTAGTCGGCGGCTGTTGTGCGCTTTTGGTCACGTTGCTCACCCCGCGGGATCCTCGAAAAGAACCCAAACAAGATATTCGCAAGCTGCTTGCCGAGCTAGCTGAGGTTTTGCGTGAATGCAGCCGAGCACTGAGCAGTAGCGATTCGGCCCTGGCCTGGCGTGCCTTGGTTCGCGCGCGGAATTGCCAACCACTTATAGACAGCATGCGGTCTTCGTTGCGATCTTCTGGCGAAGTTGCGACCATATCGCCGGCATACCGGCGCTACAAGGGCGAAATTAATTCGCTTGAGAGCTCGCTGGAATACATCGATTTCGCGCTCCGTAACTCCCGAGTTTTTGCCCGAAGGCTTACCAGTGCCATCAATAATGCGGCGCTCTCGGATGCCGCGGTAGAAAGCATCAGCGAGGTCATTTCGGACACCGCCGACGCCGTCGACCTACTCGCGCTGGGCCTTGCCGAACGCGATGCCAAAGCAAGCGCGATCAATATGCACAATGCGCGTGACGAGCTGACGGTCATTGCCAGCCGACTGCACCCAAAGCTGTTTGGCGTGCAACGGCTCGAAGGCGAAACTGCGGTGATGCTGCTGCGACCGTTGCTGGTGGATTTGATGGAAGCCTCCGGCGTAGAAACCGAAGAAGCGAAAAGCGTACTGCCGGACGTCTAGCTCCCTCCCACCAACCCCGCTCGGCGTTTCAGATAGCTAGACGGCTTTCGGATAGCAAGACAACCGGTCTTCTTGCTATCCGAAAGCCGTCTAGCTATCTGAAACGCCGAGCGGGGTTGGTGGGAGGGAGGACGACGGGCTGAATTTGATTGTCGGTGCTAGTAGGTAGGCTCGTTCCATGGCCAAAACCACTCGCACACCCCCTCCCGGCTTCAAATGCGCCGAATGTGGTTGGACCACCGCGAAGTGGGTCGGCCGTTGCGGCGAATGCCAAGCCTGGGGCACCGTTGAGGAAGTTGGCGCAGTAGTCGCCAAAACGACGGCGGCCAGCACGGTGGCGATTCCGGCAACAAAGATTGCCGAAGTTGATGCAACGACGGCCGCCTACTTAAGCACCGGAGTTGATGAATTAGACCGAGTGCTGGGCGGCGGCGTGGTGCCTGGCGCGGTGATTCTGTTAGCTGGTGAGCCAGGCGTCGGAAAGTCCACTTTGTTGCTCGACGTCGCAGCAAAGTTTGCCCGAGAAAACGGCGATGTGCTCTACCTGACCGGTGAAGAGTCTGCCGCTCAAGTGAAACTCCGCGCCGAGCGGATCGGCGCAATAGCTGAATCGCTCTACCTAGCGGCCGAGAACGACCTGGGCTCTGTTTTAGGGCAAGTGGAACAGCTCAAGCCAAAGCTACTTCTCATCGACTCGGTCCAAACCTTTTCCAGCTCAGTAGTTGACGGTTCAGCTGGCGGAGTCACTCAGGTACGCGAGGTAGCTGCTTCAATCATCGCGGCCGCAAAACGGCTCAATATGACCGCCGTGCTAGTTGGTCATGTCACCAAAGACGGGTCGATTGCTGGCCCGCGGCTGCTAGAACACTTGGTTGACGTGGTCTGCCAGTTCGACGGCGAGCGGCACTCGCGGTTGCGCCTGCTCCGCGCCGTGAAAAACCGCTATGGCCCCACCGACGAAGTGGGTTGCTTTGACCTGAGAGAGCAAGGGATTGAAGGCCTGGCGGATCCGAGCGGACTTTTCATCTCACGCACCAAAGAACCAGTATCCGGAACCTGTATTACGGTTGCGTTGGAAGGCAAACGGCCGTTGGTAGCCGAGGTGCAATCGCTGCTGGCTACTAGTTCGACGTCGCAGCCACGCCGAGCCACCAGTGGGCTCGACTCTGCCAGAGTCTCTATGCTGCTCGCGGTATTGCAGCAGCGTGCGGGCGCAAATCTCAGCAACGAGGATTCGTATGTGGCAACCGTCGGCGGCGTCCGACTCACCGAGCCTGCCACGGACCTGGCTATCGCCCTGGCCATCGCCTCGGCAAAATCCGGCATTGCGCTGCCGGCCAGGTTAATTGCCTTTGGCGAAGTTGGCCTGGCGGGCGAAGTACGACCAGTGCCCGGCATCGGTCAGCGAATCCAAGAAGCACATCGTTTAGGCTTCAGCCACGCCGTAGTTCCGGCAAGCCCAAACGGACCAGGGCCAATCCCGCCAGGATTCGCCGTACGCGAAGTTCACCAACTCAGCGATGCCCTAGAGCTGCTCTTCCCAGTTCCGGCGCAAAGCTGAGCTGGCCAACTGGCACTTGTGAATCCCAGGTTCAGCACTAAGAAGGATCCGCCGGCTGCCGCATCCCACTAGTATTGGCTTAGACGTTCTAGTATTTGCCGCACGGCCGATCAAGCCTGACAATCGGTCGGATTGAGCTATGTCAGTTCGGCGCCTGACCAAGGAGAGGAAGTGCCATGGTTCGCACCCCCGAGGAGTCGCTGCGCGCAACTCTGGCAAGAGTTGCGCCTGGTACCCAACTTCGAGACGGCCTGGAGCGGATTCTGCGTGGACGAACCGGCGCACTGATAGTGCTCGGTTTCGACAAAACCATTGAGTCGCTGTGCTCCGGTGGCTTCGAAATTGATATTGATTTTGCCTCCACCAGGTTGCGTGAACTAGCCAAAATGGACGGCGCTATTGTTTGCGATAAAGACGCCTCCAAAATCATCCGTGCGGCCGTTCAGCTACTGCCCGATCCAACGATCGAAACTCAAGAATCTGGCACTCGGCACCGCACCGCTGAACGAGTAGCGATTCAGACCGGAGTCCCGGTGATTTCGGTGAGCCAATCAATGCAGATCATCGCGCTTTACATCAATGGGCTCCGGCACGTTCTGGAAGGCTCGGAGAAAGTGCTTGCCCGCGCTAATCAAGCTCTGGCAACGCTTGAACGCTACCGTTCCCGACTTGATCAAGTGACCTCTGCGCTATCTGCGTTAGAGATCGAAGCCGTAGTGACAATCCGCGATGTTGCGGTAATTTTGCAGCGCCAGGAAATGGTGCGCCGGATCTCCGAAGAAATTGCGCAATACGTGCTTGAGCTTGGCGTCGATGGACGACTACTCTCACTCCAGCTTGAGGAACTCACCGTGGGCCTTGGCCCAGGTAGTGAAATGGTTATTCGAGATTACTCCGCTGCCGAAGCTGGACAAGAGGACATCGAAGCGGCAATCATCGGACTACAAGACATCAGCGCAACCGAGCTCATTGATTTGAATAAGATCGCGGGCATCGTTGGATTGATGGAGCCCGGGAATTCTCTCGACACCGTCATTCACCCGCGCGGCTACCGGCTGCTTTCCAGCTTCAAGGCCGTGCCAAGGGCAGTGGCTGATCGCTTAGTGGAGCAATTCGACGGTCTGCAGAACTTGATGGCGGCGACCATCGAAGATCTGATGGCGGTCGAAGGCATCGGCGAACAGCGCGCGCGTACCGTGCGCGAAGGACTTTCTAGAATTGCCGAGACTTCGCTGCTGGATCGTTTCCTCTAAAGCCAAAATGCCGACGGCGGGCTCAGGGCTTTGCTGGATCCAAAGTGAACACGGCTTTAGGACTAGTGAGCTTTCCCAAACTCACCGTCAAGGTGTAAACACCGGCACCCGGCTTAGCTGCAACGGCTTGGCAGCCTTCCGTGGTCCGGTTTCGCTGCCAAGGGAAATTGGCCTTCTCGGAACCACCAGGCGGAATCGACTTAGCTAAATCAGCGGTTGCGGATTGGCAGTCTTTTGACGAGAAAATCCGGTCCGCTCCGCTGAGGATCTCGAAGTCCATCTGGCTAGTGCCTACGTTGACGTCGCAGGCTACTGAGCCGCCGTTCGTCACCGTCAAAGTAAGCACCGGGTTTTGATCCGAGGCATAATTCTGCGCGTCCGTAGAGGCAGCTACCGTGACCTTGCTTTGGTCGCAGGTGGGGGTAGCGGGCGTCGAAGGGCTGGGTTCTGCGCTGCTGGAGGATGGACTACTGGCACCAGACGCCGAAGGGGTTTCTGAGCTGGCGGCAGAGCTCTTTCCGGAACCTCTTACTACCCCAACGATGATCGCAATGATCACCACAAGCACTACTACAGCACCAATTACTACGATAAGTCTGCGTCGACGGTAAACCGCAGGGGAAACCTGTTGTCTCCGACTGCTGTCATTTCCCGCCATGGTTCCAGCCTACGGAAGCTGACGCTGCCGCGAGAACTCCCACGCCGGGCTGTGCCGAATCGCACTGGAGCGACGATCAGTACTACGTTGGATGCTGTGCATTCTGCGAAAGATCTTCTCAGCATCAAAGCCCGCGTCGTCAACTGGTTTGACCAGTCTGCGCGCGAGCTGCCCTGGCGTGCGCCGGATTGCACACCTTGGGGAATTTTGGTCAGCGAAGTCATGTTGCAGCAAACCCCCGTGGTCAGGGTCCTGCCAGTTTGGCTGCAGTGGCAGCAACGATGGCGCACGCCTGCAGACTTAGATGCCGATTCCAGTGGCGAGGCAGTCCGAGCCTGGGGCCGTCTGGGTTACCCGCGGCGGGCGCTACGCTTGCACGCGGCCGCTGTCGAAATCGCTGAAAGGTTCGATGGAGTGGTGCCCGGCACGGTCGATGAGCTCAAGTCGCTACCCGGCATCGGCGACTACACCGCCGCGGCTGTTGCCGCTTTCGCCTTTGGCGCACGCGCCACGGTAGTCGATACCAATATCCGCCGAGTGCATGCCCGACTTTTCAGTGGTCGAGCCTTACCTGCCCCGAGTTTGAGCGCCGCAGAAATGCGGCTGGCCGAAGAGCTACTCCCCAAAGATCGATCCGACTCCGTTGCCTGGAATGCTGCCGCAATGGAATTAGGCGCTTTGATCTGCACAGCAAGATCGCCGCAATGCGTGATCTGCCCGGTTCGCGCGGATTGCGCTTGGATAGCGGCTGGTGAACCAGAGCCAGATTACCGGCCCAAAGGCCAAGCTTGGGCGGGCACGGACCGGCAATTACGTGGCGCTGTGATGGCGGTGCTCCGCGTTGCCGAGCAGCTAGTTCCTAGAGATTTGTTTTTTGCCCCGCCAATTCAGCTTGAAAGCTCCGCAGAGCCTGATGCTAAAAACGCCAGCGCTTTGGATCAGCCGATGAGGCACCTGCACAGTTTGGCAAGCGACCCCAGCCGGCTTGCGCGCATTCTCGAAGGGTTACTAGGCAATGGACTAGCCCAACAAAGCGCAGCCGGCCTGGCGCTGCCCGCGTAGACAAACGAGCAGCGTAAACAAGCGGGCAGCGTGCTTAGATCTCGCCGAATCCGCTTTCCACTTCGGTCCGGACCAGTTCGACAGCCCGCTGCGCATCTGGGCCGGATGCTTCAATGTGCAGGTTTGTCCCTTTTGCCGCACCAAGTGTCATCAGCATCATCACGGATTGCCCGTCAACGCCGTTAATTTCAATCTCCACATTCATCACGCCGAGGGCCGCTGCCAGGGTTGCTGCCGGCCGCGCGTGTAGGCCCATCGGATTGACCAATACCGCATCCGCTTGCACTAACCGACCACCAGAAGCTGCGAGCGCGGGCAGAGTCGTAGAAGCCTCAGGGCGCGAAATACCCAGTCCAGATGCGCCGGCAAGTGCGCCTTCGGCAGCAGCTTGCACCTCGGCAAGACTAGCTCCAGATTGGGCCGCCACCGCAGCAGCCACTAGTCCTTCAACCAATGGCGCATCCGCTAGCCGCACCTTTTCGGGACTCCCGGTCAATTCCAGTGCAGCTTCGGCGGTCATTACCACTGAACCCAGATCCGCCAGAATTAATACACCCGCTCCGGCGTCGGCCGCGAGGATAGCTTGTGAGATTTTCGTCAATGAGGTGCCCAGGCCACCGCCGTCCATTCCACCGGCTGGCAGAATTTTGACATCCGGGGCCATCTGACCGGCTAGCTCGACGACGCCCTCGGCAAGTTTGACGCTATGCGAGACCACAATAAGCGAGACAGTCATAGCGCGGTTCTTGCTGTATTGGCTGCATCTCGCAAGATCAGCGCGCTTGACTGGGCGCCCGGATCTCGATGCCCCACACTGCGCTCACCCAAGTAGCTTGCTCGGCCCTTTCGCGCCAGCAAGGACTCGGTGTCTCGACCGCCGTCTTCAGCTGCCGCGGCAGCAGCGGCCAGCACCTCGTCAGCTGCTAAGCCGTTTTCTACCGCAGCATCGGCCGCCTCAACGGCCGGTGTCCACGCGTCAATCATGGTTTTGTCACCGGGTTCTGCCTTACCTCTGGCCACAATGCCATCTCGCGCTGCCGTAAGAACTGCGCTAACTGTTTGGGCGTCTAAGACTTCGGCTTCGCCGGCCGCCGTGGCTGCCCGCAAAAAAGCAGTGCCGTAAAGCGGCCCAGCAGCGCCACCGACGACAGACATCAAGGTCATCGCAACCAACTTAAAGACAGCGCCCGGGTTCGCAAATTCGGCGTCTAGTTTCTGTAACACCGCACTGAATCCACGGTCCAAGTTCTCACCGTGATCGCCATCGCCAATGAGCCGATCAAGCTCAACTAGCTCCGCCCGGTTTTCCGCGATGGTGGCAGCGCTAGCTTTCATCCAGGCCACTGCCCATTGCGCATCTAGCATCTCTAAACCCCCCACCTCAGCGCCACAGTGTGCACTGGCGCATCCCAAAGTTCTGTCATTTCCTTGTCCAATCGAAGCACGGTGATTGAACAGCCTTGCATTTCAAGCGCGGTAATGTAATTCCCCACCAGCGACCGATCAATTTCTACGCCGCGCTCGGCCAACACCGCGGCAGCGCGGCGATAGACAATATAGAGCTCGCTCAAAGGCGTGCCACCCATACCGTTGACGAAAAGCAAGACTCGCTCGCCAGCATTCAGCTTGAGGTCCGCCAACACCGCGTCGAGTAAACGATCGGTAATGCCATCAGCAGGTTCCATCGCAATTCGATGCCGGCCGGGTTCGCCGTGAATACCAATACCGATTTCAATCTCGTCCTCGGCCAAATCAAAACTCGGCACCCCCGCGTGCGGAACGGTGCAAGCCGAAAGTGCTACACCCATGCTGCGCACATTGTTAATAGCGCGCTGCGCTATTTCAGTTACCGCGTCCAAATTATCGCCGCGTTCGGCAGCCGCGCCCGCGATTTTTTCCACCAAAACAGTGCCGGCTACCCCGCGTCTACCCGCGGTGTATAAGGAGTCCTCGACTGCGAAGTCGTCATTGACCAGCACGGAGCGAACTTCGATTCCTTGGGCTTGGGCCATTTCCGCAGCGGTTTCCAAATTGAGCACATCGCCGGTTTAATTTTTCACAATGTGCAGCACGCCGGCGCCGGAATCCGCAGCCAACGTCGCCGGGATGATGCCATCCGGAGTTGGTGATGTGAAGACTGGGCCGGGCACCGCTGCGTCAAGCATGCCTAATCCGATGAATCCAGCGTGCAACGGTTCATGGCCGGAGCCACCACCGGATACCAAAGCAACTTTTCGCGGCCTGTCCCCTACAGCAGGAGCGCGCGTAATAAACAGTGGATCATTGTGCACCGTCACTAAATCACGGTGCGCTAAGCCGAATCCCTCAACTGATTCGGCCACCACATTTTTGGGATCGTTAATGAGTTTTTTCATAGCTGCCTCCCGAGGCTTCCTTGCCGTGCGAGTGTGTTTCTCAGCCTAGCGCTTTGCCTCCATGCGGCGCGCCACCCCGTCCAGAATTAGGGCCAGGGCAAACTCAAAATGCTCGTGCTTGCTGGCTTCAGAATCATTATTGCTAAATTCACCGGCCCGAACCAATGGCTCCAGCTCTGGGAATTCGCCCCTTGGCAAGAGGGCAATCATCGCCTGCTCGAATTTTGCGCCGGTTTCGTCCGATCCCACCTGACCTCGACTCATATCGCGGGTGAGCCGGGCATTGGCCATGGATATTGAGCTCAGGGTCAATGCGGTGTGTAGCTTTTCATCTCCGCTGAGCGTGGTGTCAGCGAGCGCCTGTAAACAAGACTCCAGCCAACGCATTTGGTAGTAAGTCATCGGCGCTCCGCCGATCGGGATGTCGATCAACCAAGGACGCAGCAATACGACGCGGTAAACGCCGCGCGCCCAGGCAGAGCACTTTTCGCGCCAACATTCTGCGTTCTCAATGCTTTCCGGGACCGGGCCAAACCCGGCGTCGAGCATCAAAATGAGCAGGTCGTCCTTTGAATTCAGGTACCGGTATAGGCTCATTGCGGTAAATCCGAGCCGATCCGCAACACTCTTCATTGAGACTGCGGACAGTCCACCATCGTCGGCAACTTCAATGGCGGCCTCAACGATCTTCGGCACGCTCATCCCGGGTTTTGGCCCCCTGGAACCTGCCGGATTCAATCCCCAAGACAGTGCGACGCCGGGTGGCAGCATCTCGAGAAGCTCTGAGGTCGGCTCTCGCTGACCAGTAAATTCTTCGATCGTCATTCGATCCCCCGCCGTTTAATGATGCTGATTCACTTATCTTACAACTGTATATATAGTAAACATATATAGAAATGACGCTGCCGCTCTCAGAGGACCCGTCCGGTTCGGATTCGGACGCTAACATTCTGTTATGCCACAGAAACGATCAGTACGTGCTCAACAACCAAAGCAATCGGGACGAGTTTCTCGGCACCCACTGCTGTTCACCGTGTTGGGCGTTTTCCTGGCGTTTTTTGCGCTCTCCGTCTACGTACAGGCCAATAGCGGCATTACCGACATCGACTCGCTGGAGCAACCGCCCAACCCCGATGTTAAAGTGACGCTGGTCCTCAAAGCATTGAGCCAGACAAACAAACCGCGGTATTTTCCATGATCGTGGAGCCAGGAGCCTCCATATTGGCGGCTAATGGGGTCACCGTGAAAGAGCCATTGCTCGTGCAGGTTAGCAATGTGCAGGGCACCGGGAGCTACACGCTTAATCCCGGGCAGCTGCCGCAGACCGAGACCGTGCGGTTCCAAGCCGAGGGCAGCCTGGAGCGAAGTATCGAAACTTGGCCTTTTGATCGCTATACCGGAAATCTAACGGTTCAAGCCTTTCAAGGTTCTTTGGATAATCCGAAGCTGCTGAAGACCGAGGTAGCAATCGAAGGTAATGTGGTCGGCTGGAAAATGTCCGGTAAAGAGATCCCGGCTAGTGAAAAAATCAAAAAGTACGATCCGGAGATCACTGTCCTGGAGCTTGCCTTCACACACTCAGCGAGTATCTGGGTACTTGGCTTGCTCTTGGTGCTGGTTTTGATATCACTACCGGTGATGGAAATTTTCGTCGCGCTACGAGTTCATCATCACAAGCAAGCATTCTAAGGTGCGTTCACCGGCTGGTTCGCGGGCATGCTCTTTGCCGTGATCCCGATCCGAAACTTCTTACCAGGCAACCCGCCGCCAGGCTCCTGGATCAACCTCACCGTGACGGTCTGGGTAGTGATCGGTCTCACCGCAGCTCTGATGATCTATATCCGCGCCTGGGTGCTCCGAAAAAGCTTCGCAAAACAACCAGAGAAGTTAGCGCAACCCGAACCGGAAAAACCAAAAGTCTAGAGCGTTTTGATCATTCTAGTGTTGCCTAAGGTATTGGGTTTGACCCGAGCCAAATCGAGGAATTCGGCAACACCTTCATCGTGTGATCGGAGCAATTCGGAATAGACATCTGGGCTAACTGCGCTCTGATCCGGCATTACCGCAAAACCATGCCGGGTAAAGAACTCAACCTCAAAGGTCAGACAAAATACTCGGCTGACGCCCAGCTTCCTGGCCCGCTGCACAAGTTCCTCCACCATCACATGGCCTACACCCTTGCCCAGCCATTCTGGCGCGGCAGCGAGCGTGCGGATTTCGGCCAGGTCCTCCCACATAACGTGCAGGGCGCCGCAACCAATAACCTCGCCGTCGTCTGCTACAGCAAGCAGCATCTCTTGAATGCCTTCAAAGTAGGCCACAGTTTCCTTTGCCACCAAGACGCGCTCCTCAGCCAGAGGTGCCACAAGTTCTTTGATTGCAGGAACGTCCGTTGTGCGGGCCGGACGCAGCGAGAATGAAGCCGAATTATTCACTCACCAAGTCTAGTCACCTTCACCTTGCCGTTGAGGGGCCAACTGATGCGACCCCTCAACGGCACCGGTTAGCGGCCCAGTTCTTTAACCACCGGCAAGCTTTCGCCAAGGACATTTTCAGCAAGGAAAGACTCCACAACCGAGTACCACACTCGCGCGTGTTGCGGCTTCAGAATCCAGTGATTCTCATCCGGGAAGTACAGGAATCGATGCGCTGTCTTGCCATCGGCATCCACTGCGTGACCCGATTTAGACAGCAGCTCGTACCAAAGCCGTAAACCCTCACCGATCGGCACGCGATAATCCTTGTCACCGTGAATCACAAGCATCGGTGTAACGATCTTTTCCACCGATGAGTGCGGAGAATTCTCCGCGCTCATCTGCTCGCTCATTTCGCGCTTCCAATACGAAGCAACATCGGTGGGATTACTAAAACCACCCAACTCCCACAAACTGGCATGGGTCACAATTGCCTTGAATCGATCCGTATGACCCGCGATCCAGTTGGCCATATAGCCGCCAAAAGAGCCACCCATTGCGGCAGTTCGATCCTGATCAATATCGTCCCGGGCCACTACGGCATCAGTAATCGCCATGAGGTCCGTAAAGGGCTCCGACCCCCAGCGACCCCAACCACGTTGGATGAAATCTTGGCCATATCCGGTCGACAAAGCCGGATCCGGCAAAAGCACCGCATAGCCGCGGGCCGTCGCCTTCAGTTGGCAACACTAACCAGGCTCGAACCGTGGAGCCGTCCTGCGCAGTTGCGCTAACCTCCTCGATTCGGCCCGGCAGCTCCGGGCGGGCAACCGGCGAACGCAGTGCAGTAGTCTCACCGCTTGCTATCTCGATGCGCACAGGTGCGGAGGGGAAGGCGTAGGAGCTTCGTAGTGCAAAAAGTGCTGAGCCGTCTGGGCCGACCAGAACGTTGGTATAGGCCGCGTCGTCTTGGCTGAGTTGGCGGACCGCCCCAGACTCGACGTCGATCAGAAATATTGGCGAGCGACCATTCTGATCAGCGGTAACCACCACAGTACGACCGTCTGGAAGCCAAGCTTGCGGTGAACCCCAGCGATCCCAATCGCTAGCCAACGGCGTCATCTCTTTGCTGGCAAGATCAATCAGCCACATCGTCATAACTACTGCCTGCTCCGGCGTACTACGACTCTCTTTGACTAAACACTGCGCGCGTGCCATCTGGGCTGACCGGACCTGGATAGATATTTCCGTCCGCCGCTTCCAGCAACACGTCACGAGTGCCGTCGATCAGCGAGATTCGCTCGACGTGCTCGCTCAAGTCAGCCTCGGCACCCGGCCGGAAAACAGTGGTCAACGCGAAAGAACCATCTGGGCTGAGCACACTGTGCGCCTCAAAAAGCCCCACGCCAATGCCGTCTGTGACTGGTCGTAGGCTCGAAGCAGAGCTGGCGGTAGCAGCTGAGGACTCCGCCGAGGCGGCGGAGTCGAGCACGAAAAGCCTGGGTTCAGCCGGCCCAAGATCGTGATCCCAGAAGCGAACCGGATAGCCATCGTGCAAAATCGCAGCTACTTTGCGGTCTTTTCTGGCCTTGCGCAACTCTTGATCGGAATCCTCATCATGAGCACCGGGTAATACGCCAGCGTTGACGACCACGACGTCGGAGCTAATGTTCGAGAGGAACCCATCAATCCCACCCAACCGGGAATGCGCTAATCGAGCTTCACCGCCACCGGCAGGCAGTTCCCAAAGCGCGTTGTTAGCCTCGCCGTCGTCCTCAGCATCCGGATCTGGTAGAGCCGAGGTGAAGAGCAAACGGCCATCCGCAGTAAAGCTTGCAGAGCTTTCGCCCTTAGCGCTGCGCGTTAGCCGACGAGCGGGTGCGTCGCCCAAAGCGTCGATCGCCCAAAGCGCATTGCGGTATCCGGTCTTTTTGGGATCGATAGTGGCAACGGTGGTCACCAACTGGCTCCCGTCCGGGCTCAAGGTCAAGCCTGATAAGCGCGGAATTTCAATGTATCGATCTAGATCGTGAAAAGGAGTTTTGGGCGTGACGGCGTCCTCGCCGTGTTCGGAAGTCATAGCTCCGGTTTATCACACCCCGGGACGGTCCACCACAGCTTTTGCCGCCTCATCTTCAGCTTGCAACCTCAGCGTCTCCGCACGAACAAAACGACGTTTCGAGAAGGAGCCAAAGATAAACGAAACCGGGCTGATCAGTATCCAGAAATACATTGCGGCGACTGGGTTGATGAACGCAACTGGAATTGAAAACAAGAAGACAATTGCTACCGGCAGAGTGGAGCTTAGGGTATAGCGGTACAAGGCTTCTGAGACACCTGGATCGAGCAGACCAGCCCGCTTGGCATAATGCCAAAGCCAACCCAGGATAAAATATATTGCCCACGTCGTGAAGGCATAAATCACAATCGGCCAGGGCGAAAGTCCCAGTTGCTCGAACAACATGCTAGTGGGAACCGGCAGGAAAACCACCATCATCAACAAGGCCAAGTTGATGAACTGCAACCTGGAATCGTATGAGGTAATACCTCTAAATCGTCGGTGATGAGTTAGCCAAGTATTGCCTACTAAGAAAAACGAGAGCACAAAACCAATAAAGCCCGGAATCTTTGCAACGAGCACTTCATTAATGGCCTCGGTGCTTGCATGCTCCGGGAAGACTACTCTCAAGTCCAATGCCAAGAAGGTCATCGCGATGGCAAAGACCGCATCAGAAAAGAAGATGGTTCGCTCAGTGTTCGGCCCATGCCGCAAAAGATTGGCCGACCCTTCGATTCGCTCGGACATGTCCGGTTTGCTCGATTCACTCACGGCATGAGTTTACTGCCGCATCGGCTACTAGTCAGGACAAAACTCGCCGTGGTCCTTGACATCCAAATTAACCAAAAAGATACTCAGTATCTATATACCAAGTATTTGGGAGTAATATATGTAGAAGTTTTTCTCAACTGGCGTTGTTGCCCTCGCCGTCATGGGTATTTTGAGTGGTAACGGAAGCATCCTTAACCACAGGGCCTCGCTGCAACCACACTCAGCGCACACCGTACTGCTGCATCAGCCAGTCAATGTTGTTCATTAACCCTGGCTTCCAAACCGACCAGCTATGCCCGCCCGGCAGTAGCTGGAATGACGCTTGCACTCCAGCAGTCTTGAGCGCCCGAAACACTTCTTCATTCTGGGGCCGATAAGTGCCATCATTGCCACCCACAATGACCAGTGCTTTGCTATTGGAAAGCTTGGACGATTTGAGCACGTCTAGGGGATTCACTTTGGCAAACGCAGCAGCATCCCCACCGAAGTAGGTCTTGACGATCGCCGCATCTCCGCCGGTCATAAAGGGCGCCCTTTCGCCAGAAATATCAATGAAAGTGTGGTAATGAGCGGGAAAAACGGTTCCCATCTGCAAAGCACAGGTGCCGCCAAATGAAAAACCACCGATGGCAAATTGCTGGCTGGAGCCAAGACCTAGCCTGTACGTAGAGCGGACATAATTTGGCACGTCAACTGCCAGAAATGTTCCACCCTTGCTCAAATTCGAATCCATGCACAGAGGCCAATTGGGTGAGCTGTAATTGGCAGAAACATCTGGCATCACTACTAGCGGTGCGATCCCTTTGTTGGCTGCCGCGTAAGCATCCATTTCCTGAGCCAGTTGACCGCTCTGCAACCAGTCAATGGATCCGCCAGGATTGCCGTGAATTAGCACAAGTACCGGCACGTTAGCCGGGTTCTCGACTTGATACGCCGGTGGAATGTAAATGTAGTTATCGCCGGAAATCACGCCAGAAACAGTTCCCGGGATGGCAACTCTGACCACCTTGCCCTTAGCCGGCATATCTGCTGGCGGAACCCAATCGGCAAGCTTCACCGTTGGGGTTTGCGCGGTCAGCACCAGACTTTGATCTGGCGGCGGCGTACTCTGAACCTCGATCTTGACGCCGTTATCACCCCAGATACTTCCTAGGGTCGGGTAACCGCCAAACACTTGATTGATCTGGCCGGCAACCGCTACGACGACCAAAATTAGCGCAATCGGTGCAATGATCTTGATAAACCATCTTTTCGATCCGAACATTCGCGGCACTAAAAGCGCCAAAGCTGCCACACCGATGCCAACGAAAAGGTAGATCCGCCAATCCAACGGAGCGCCCCACGGGTTGATGAGGTCATCGATAAGGAACTTGGCACCGAATCCTACGACCGCACCAATAACCAACGCACTCGGCACCGCGAGCCTGAGGTGCTTAACCGGGCCAATCAACAACCAGGCCAGGCCGATCACGCCGAGAACTGGCAGAAGAATCGTCAAAAACCCGGTTGTAAGACCAATCCCCGCCATTACTGCCTTTCATAACTAACGATGAAAAAACGCGCCCCCGACTGAGAAGGTACATAGTCATTTGTACCTTCTACAGCTGAGGACGCGTTGTGAACAGTGCTACAAACCCATAAAGACTAGGCTACGGGTGCAATTTCAGGCACTCGAGGCTTGGCGGTTCCGGCAAAAGTGAACTTCGCCTCGTCACCATCACCTTCAACATCCACGACCACAATCTCGCCAGCTTTAAGCTCGCCAAACAGGATCTTTTCGGACAACTGGTCCTCGATCTCGCGCTGAATGGTACGGCGCAGGGGCCGCGCACCCATTGCCGGATCGTAACCTCGGGTAGCCAACAAAGCCTTGGCAGCCGCCGTCAGCTCAATGCCCATGTCCTTCTCTTTGAGCCGCAGCTCCAAGCGAGCCACGAACATATCGACGATCTCCACGATCTCGTCCTGCGTGAGCTGCGGGAAGACCACGACGTCGTCAACACGGTTCAGGAACTCGGGACGGAAGTGCTGCTTGAGTTCCTCAGTAACCCGAGCACGCATCCGGTTATAGCCGGTCTGCGTGTCCGTGCCGGATTGGAACCCGGTGGCAACGCTCTTAGAGATATCTCTGGTGCCCAAGTTGGTCGTCATGATGATCACGGTGTTCTTGAAGTCGACAACCCGACCTTGGCTATCGGTCAAGCGTCCGTCTTCGAGGATCTGCAAAAGCGAGTTGAACAGATCAGCGTGCGCCTTTTCAACTTCGTCGAAAAGCACTACCGAGAATGGCCTGCGGCGAACCTTTTCGGTGAGCTGGCCGCCCTCTTCATAACCAACATATCCAGGAGGCGCACCGAAGAGTCTGGACACGGTGTGCTTCTCTGAGTACTCAGACATATCCAACGTAATCAACGCGTCTTCTTCCCCGAACAAGAACTCGGCAAGTGCCTTTGCTAGCTCAGTCTTACCAACACCGGTTGGCCCGGCGAAGATGAATGAGCCGCCAGGACGCTTCGGGTCTTTCAACCCAGCGCGAGTGCGTCGAATAGCTTGCGAAAGCGACTTGATGGCCTCATCTTGGCCAACAACGCGCTTATGCAGCTCGTCTTCCATTTTGAGCAAGCGACCGGATTCTTCCTCGGTCAGCTTGAACACTGGAATACCAGTTGAATTAGCCAGTACCTCGGCGATGAGCTCTTCATCGACTTCGGTAACGCTGTCTATGCCGCCAGTGCGCCAAGCCCGATCTTTATCTGCACGTTCGGTGATCAACTTCTGCTCGGTGTCGCGCAAAGCAGCAGCACCTTCGAAGTCCTGCGCGTCGATTGCGGCTTCTTTCTGCGCCTTAACCGAAGCGATCTCGCCGTCCATCTCTTTGAGCTCCGGCGGTGCGGTCATCCGACGAATGCGCAACCGGGCGCCGGCCTCATCGATCAGATCGATGGCCTTGTCCGGCAAGAAGCGATCAGAAATATACCGCTCGGCCAGCGTCGCAGCCGAGGTCAGTGCACCATCGGTAATCGAAACCCGGTGATGGGCTTCGTAGCGGTCGCGCAAGCCCTTGAGGATCTCAATGGCGTGCGAAACCGAGGGCTCCTTGACTTGGATGGGCTGGAATCGCCGTTCAAGAGCCGCATCCTTTTCAATGTGCTTACGGTACTCATCCAGAGTCGTGGCACCGATCGTCTGCAATTCACCACGAGCCAATTTGGGCTTGAGGATCGAAGCAGCATCGATTGCGCCTTCTGCGGCACCGGCACCGACGAGGGTGTGAATCTCGTCAATGAACAAGATGATGTCGCCGCGAGTCTGGATTTCTTTGAGCACCTTCTTCAGGCGTTCTTCAAAATCTCCGCGGTATCGCGAGCCAGCGACCAACGATCCTAGATCAAGGGTATAAAGCTGCTTATCTTTGATGGTGTCCGGTACGTCACCCCGTGCTATTGCCTGAGCCAAACCTTCGACGACGGCAGTCTTACCAACGCCTGGCTCACCAATAAGCACCGGGTTATTTTTGGTGCGGCGAGAGAGGATCTGCATGACGCGTTCCATCTCATGCTCGCGACCAATGACCGGATCAAGTTTGTTATCGCGAGCGTCCTGCGTCAGGTTACGACCGAACTGGTCAAGTACCACTGAACCAGCCGGAGTGCCCTCTTGCTGGCCTTGGCCAACTCCTGCACTCGCGGTTTCTTTGCCTTGGTACCCGGACAGCAGCTGAATTACCTGCTGACGAACGCGGCTAAGATCCGCGCCGAGCTTAACCAGCACCTGGGCAGCAACGCCTTCGCCCTCGCGGATCAATCCGAGCAAAATGTGCTCGGTACCGATGTAATTATGGCCGAGCTGCAAAGCCTCACGCAGCGAGAGTTCGAGTACCTTCTTGGCGCGCGGAGTAAAGGGGATGTGTCCACTAGGAGCCTGCTGCCCCTGGCCGATGATCTCCTGCACTTGTTCACGTACCGCATCGAGGGAAATACTCAGCGATTCCAGTGCCTTTGCGGCAATGCCCTCGCCCTCGTGAATGAGGCCGAGCAAGATGTGCTCGGTACCGATGTAGTTGTGGTTGAGCATGCGGGCCTCTTCTTGGGCCAACACGACCACCCGACGGGCTCTGTCTGTAAATCTTTCGAACATTGCGCCACACTCCTAGCTACTGCGTACTTTGATGCTACGCATGTTCCAAGGAGCGCGGGACGATGTTCGCCACAGGGGAAAATTCGGGTGCTTGCCGCACCCGAATTTTCCCCTGATTATTTAGCGTCTAACCTTTAGCTTTACGGTAAGCGTCAACGATATCGGCTTGAATTCGGCCCCGCTCGCTGACGGTGTAACCATTTTCACGCGCCCATTGACGAATTTGAGCTACGTCATTGTTACGGTTTGGCGTACCCGGCTTGCCAGCACGCGGACCACAGCTTGCGCTTTTACGCGCAACTGCGACAAACGGCTCGAGTGCGCTACGAAGATCTTTCGCATGCGCTGAAGAGAGATCGCTTTCGTAATTCGACCCGTCCAGTCCGAACCGGACAGTTTCCTCGGCATTGCCCCCGTCGAGGTCGTCGACCAAAACGATGTTTACTCGCTGTGCCATAGAAGGCCCCCTGATGAAATGCAAAACTTTGATGATTGAAACGCTTGACCACTAAATTATGCAGCGCAACTTGGTAACGAGCAAAACTAACTGCTGACTATTTCCTGTGAATTCGGTAAGTATTAATGCAATTTTACGGCTATATCTTTTCCTGAATTCTTGTCGCGGAGTTCATTTTCAGCTCGCGCCAATGCTTCTCGTTCAGATCGATCAGCGTTGAAAATTGCTTTCATAGTGAAGAAAAATATCACTCCAACTCCAAGAGAAGGAACAATTACTGCTACATATTCCATTGAAATCAGCTTCTTTGCGTATCTGGTTTGAGCAAAGGAAAAAGAATCGACTCGCGGATACCAACACCGGTGAAAAGCATCACCAATCGGTCGATGCCCAAGCCGATTCCACCCATCGGTGGCGCCCCATACTCGAGGGCTCGAAGGAAGTCTTCATCCAGCTGCATTGCTTCTGGATCACCGCTGGCGGCACGCAACGATTGCTCTGTGAGTCGTTCGCGCTGGATGACCGGATCAATCAACTCTGAAAAGGCGGTGCCACGTTCCATACCGCCGATAATCAGATCCCAAGCTTCAATCAAACCAGGTTCACTGCGATGCGGACGAGCCAGTGGCTGCGCCGATGGCGGGTAATCATAGACAAAAGTCGGTTGCAATAGCTTTGGCTCAACTAGTTCGCAAAAGAGCTCCACAACAAGCTTTTCGGCATCCCAGGCCGGGTCAATTTTGATTTCATGCTCCACCGCCAACGCTTGTAATGTCTCGGCTTTTGTCTCCGGAGTAATCTTCTGCCCAACCACCTCAGAAAGCCCAGGGTATACACCGAGCCATTGCCATTCGCCGTCGAGATCAATGACTCCGGCTGGCGTTTCGATTTGCCGGCTACCAATCAGATCCGCGGCATTCAGGATGATTTGTCTCATTCGCTCTGCCATCACAAATTGGTCAGCATAAGCTTCATAGCATTCAAGCATCGTGAATTCTGGACTATGCGTTGAATCAACGCCCTCGTTGCGGAAAATTCGACCCATTTCATACACCCGATCGATTCCGCCAACCACAGCGCGTTTCAGATAGAGCTCGAGCGCTATGCGCAGAGTCATTTTCTGGTCAAATGCATTGATATGGGTTTCAAACGGACGCGCAGAAGCTCCACCATGGATCAGTTGTAGAACTGGACCTTCTACTTCAACATAGTCCAGTGAATTCAAGGTTTCTCGGACGGAACGAGTTATTGCGGCACGCGTGCGCACCATCTGCCGCGCCTCGTCACGGACCATGAGATCGACATAACGTTGCCGAACGCGATTTTCCTCATTCAAATCTGCGTGTAGAACCGGCAACGGGCGCAATGCTTTAGAAACCATCTGCCAAGAATCAGCAAAAACGGATAGCTCTCCGCGCTTGGAAGAAATAACCTCACCATGCAAGAAAACATGATCGCCTAGATCGACAAGAGCCTTCCAATCAGCAAGCGATTGTTCGCCCACATTAGCCAGGCTAAGCATCCCTTGGAGTCGAGTACCGCTTCCTTCTTGGAGTGTTACGAAGCACAGCTTGCCGGTGTTGCGAATAAAAACCACTCGTCCGGACACGCCAACAATTTCGCCACTAGTTTCATCAGCTTGTAGATGATCGAACTTCTGCCGAACTTCAATCAGGCTGTGCGTGCGCGGAACACCCACCGGGTACGGTTCCAACCCGCGCGCCAGAAGGCTGGCACGTTTGTCCAACCGAATCTGCATCTGCTCGGAAACTTCAGTACTCTGCGGGGTTTTTTCGTCGGTCACGAATAGTTATTTTACCGGTTACATCCGCAAGCGACGACCGTAGCCTCCAATGAACCCGCACAAGGTAAGTTCGAATCATGCGCGAACGAACTATTCAGACTCCCGACGGCGACCATCTAGCTCTGTATAGCTACGGCACCGAAGACGCTCCGAGCAGCAACCGTTTGCTGGTCGTTGGCGGTGCTTTTTTAACCGCACTCATCTACCGTCCCTTCTCAATTGCTTTCGCAAAGGCGCTCGGTGAGGGGTGGGCCGTGGACGTGTACGACCGTCGTGGCCGGGGTAACTCGAGTGCACAACCAGCGGACTATTCCATGCGCACCGAAATTGCCGACGTCGAGCTTTTGCTTCGAGAAACTGGTGGCAACAAACTTCTGGGGCACAGCTTAGGCGGTTCGGTGGCGCTCAACGCCGCTCAAGAATTTGTCGGCGGCGAGCTAGAGCCAGATCGGTTAGCCCTCTACGATCCAGCGATCAACATTGATAACAGCATTGACCATGGGCTGGTTTGAGGCGTTTGAAAATGATGTTACTGCGGGGCGCTATGCACACGCCTGGGCAAGATTCAAACGTGGGTTCAATGCGGTCGGACCTTTGGCCAAAGTGCCGGAACCGATTTTGGCAGGACTACTAGGTCTCATTGCGCCAACTAGGACGGCAAAGGCAGCCAAAACTCTGCTGCCAACAGCCGTTGGCGAGTTGAAAGCCGGAATGCTCGAGGCCGAAAAGGCACAGGACTTCAGCCAGTTGCCCGCCACAACCCAATTCATGGTTGGCGCAAAAAGCCCAGAATACTTCCAAGAAACCGCACGCCGACTACACAATGCGGTGCCAGGCAGCTCGTTTGTCATCTCACCAAAAGGCGTACATGGCTCAGTGCCAGCGGCGGCAAAAGAACTCCTGAACGAGCTTGCAAAGTACTTCACCACGGAACGGCCCAGCTCCGAACACTAGCCGCCGGTGGAATCACGCACGATGAGTTCACTCGGCAAACTGATCTGAGTTTGTGCTAACTCTTGGCCTTCCATCAGGGCTTTTAGCTGAGATCCGGCGCTAACACCAAGCTGTGCGGCCGGTAATCGCACAGTCGTCAGGCTGGGATGACTCGAAGCTGAATAAGACAAGTCATCAAAGCCAGTGACAGCCAGCTTGCGGGGTACTTCCAGGTCCAGCGCCTTGGCTGCTTGAAGCACACCATAGGCGTGTGTGTCGGTACAGCACACGACGGCGGTTACGCCGGCTTTGAGCAGCTCGGGCCACGCGGCCAAAAAGGAACCAGCCGCCGCGCCCATATCGATTGTGCTAGCTGCCAAGACACCCTCGCAGATCTCGATGCCGCGTACCTGAGCCTGTTGAGAAAATGCTTCGCGGCGTAAAGCGAAAGTCAATGTTCCGGTGACCGAATCCAAATACGCAACTTTCCGGTGTCCTCGAAAATGCAAGTGCTCTGCGAGCTGAATGGCACCGGCCTCAACGTCCAAGTTGACTGTTGGCGCAGCAGTGGAAATTCCCTGCGCATCGAGTAAGACGATTGGACCCTCTACGGCTAGCTCGGCCAGGAACTGGGCACTTGGCGCATCCACTAAAAGGCCCGCCGGACGGAGCGCGAAGAGTTTGCGTACATCGTTGACATCAGGGAAATGTCCGTTATCCGTTACCGAGAGCAGGAGTTGGAAGTTCGGGCTAATTGCCTGCCGAATTCCGGTAATCACCTGCGAGTAAAACGCATTTGAGATATCAGGAGCAACTAAGATGACGAAGTTTCCCGCACCGGTGGCCAGCGAGCTCCCCGCGCTGTCCACGATGTAGCCAAGTTCCTCAATAGCACCTTGAACCCGGCTAACGATCTCCGCCGAAACCCGCCCTGCGGTTTTGCCGTTGACCACTAGCGACACTGTCGCGGTGGAAACCCCAGCCAAGGCAGCCACGGTTGCCGCGGTGACGGGCTTCGGTGGTTGAAGAGAAGCCATAGAGCGATGTTAGCCCGAACTTTGCATAAGTTAAGCGCTTGACGCGCTTCGTGCTCGAATGCGAAACTGCCAAAGGACTACCCCAAAGAAGTGGAAAGAGCGCAATGCCTGAACTGAATCTCAACCCGACCCCTCGAAAAATCATCCTGGACTGCGACCCAGGGCATGACGACGCCGTCGCCCTGCTCCTGGCGCATGGCAACCCGGAGATTGAGCTGCTCGCCGTAACCACCGTGGTGGGTAATCAAACGCTGGAAAAGGTCACCCGAAATGCGCTGTCAGTTGCCGCGATTGCCGGAATAACCGGCGTCCTTTTCGCCGCCGGAGCGGCCCGTCCACTACTGCGAGAAATCCAGGTAGCTCCTGACATCCATGGTGAATCCGGCCTCGATGGACCCGTGCTACCTGTGCCGGAAATCGAGCTGGATCCCCGGCACGCCGTCGACCTCATCATCGACACCGTGCTGGCACATGATCCCGGTACCGTCACACTGGTACCCACGGGAGGGCTAACTAATATTGCGCTCGCGGCGCGCCAAGAACCAAAAATCATTAGCCGAGTCAAAGAGGTTGTGTTGATGGGTGGCGGCTACCACGTGGGCAATTTCAGCGCCGTCGCCGAGTTCAACATTGCCATTGACCCAGAAGCTGCCCACATCGTTTTCAACGCTGGTTGGCCAGTAGTCATGGTCGGCTTAGATCTAACCCATCAAGCGCTGGCCACCCCCGAGGTTGCCACAAAAATTGCCGCGGTCGGCACCAAGCCAGCCAAATTCGTTGGTGAGCTTTTAGAGTTCTTTGGCAAGACTTACAAAGACATTCAGGGCTTCGACTCACCCCCGGTTCACGACCCTTGCGCCGTGGCCTATGTCATCGATCCGACCATCGTAAAAACTCGGAAGGTTCCGGTGGACATTGAGCTCACCGGCACGCTCACGTTAGGCATGACGGTGGCAGACTTCCGTGCGCCCGCGCCAGCAGATTGCAAAACGTCAGTCGCCGTCGAGCTGGACCATGAAGGATTCTGGGCGCTCATCGTGGACGCGCTGGAACGAATTGGGGAAAAATGAGTCTCACGATGAACACCCGAACTCGCTCCGTTGCTACCTTGATGGTGGCGCTGCTGACCGCTTGTATCGCTTTCCAGCTCAACGCCAGCATGCTCAGCCCCGCGTTGCTGAGCATGGGCCAGGAGCTGCACACTGACCAATCAGTCATTGGGCTAACGCAAACCTCGTTCTTCAACCGCGGCTGCGGTATTTTCACTCTTTCCTGCCCCGACTGAGCGACATTGTGGGCAGACGTAAAATCCTGGTCGCGATGATGGTGCTGATGGCCTTCGGTTCCGTGGTCAGCGCTCTTGCACCAGATGTCAGCTGGCTTTTTGTCGGCCGCATCATCCAGGGCGTCAGCGGGCCGACGGTACCGCTGTGTTTGATCATGTTGCGTAGCGAAGTCAAAGACGCCAAGAGCTACGGCACCTTGCTGGGCGTCATCACGGCCGTGAACGGCGGTGTGGCCGGCGTCGATTCGTTTATTGGCGGCTTTATGGTGGAGCACTTCGGTTTCCGTAGCATCTTCTGGCTGATGGTGGTTCTTGCCGCAGTGGCCGTGCTGCTAGTGCTGACTTTGACACCGGAATCAAAACCCGGCGCGGGCACCAGGATGGACTGGGTGGGCGTGTTCTTCATCGTGGTTGCCGTGGGCGCACTGCTGACCGCGCTCAACGAGGCGGCGAAGCTTCCTGGCGCGTTCGACGGCGGTACACTGGCGCTCGCCCTTGTGCTCTTGGTCATTGCCCTCGCTAGCTTTGCCGGATTCTGGCTAACCGAAAAACGCTCCTCACACCCGATGGTAGAAATTCAGCACCTCCGCCAGCGCGCAACGTGGGCACCGCTGCTCACCACCACACTCACCATGACCGGCATCTTCGCGATCATCAACGGAATCGTGCCCGCTTACGTCCAAGCGAGCAGCCCCGGATTTGGTGTTGGCCCAACCGAAATGCCACTGATGATCTTGACGCCGTACGCCCTGCTTGGCTGGATCGTGGGGCCCTTTAGCGGCCGACTCGCGCCACTATGGGGTTACACCAAAGTGTTGCGAATTGGCTTGATCGGCTCACTGATTGCCTTGGCCGTGATCGGAATCTTCGGCTTGAATAATCTGCCGCTGATGATTGTTGGCACTGCTCTGCTGGGCATCGCGTATGCCGGCTGTGTAAACATTATGCTCAACGGTTTGGGCGTACTGCTCTCGCCAAGTGGAAATCCCGGATTTTTACCTGGTATGAATGCTGGCGCGTTTAACCTCGGCGCTGGGCTGAGCTTCCTCGTGAGCCTGGCACCAGTAGGCGGCAGCGGCGCCTACCTTGCCGTCGTAACCGTTGGCATGGTGATTACCACGGTAGCGCTAGCTACCTCATTCTTGATCCCCCAACCGGCATCCGCCGAAGTACAGACCGGAGTAACTGCGTGAGCAAGAAAAAAATCCTAGTTTTTGGTTCACTCAATGCGGATCTGACCATCTATTGCGAGAAGTTACCGCAGCCTGGTGAGACCATCCACGGCTCCGATTTTGGCGTGAAACCCGGCGGTAAGATTGCCAATCAAGCAGTGGCTGCCGCTCGTCTAGGTGGGCAAGTAACTCTTATTGGCGCCGTGGGCGACGACGCCAATGGCCGAATGCTGCAGGATTCTGTTCAGGCGGCCGGCGCGGACATCAGCCAATTGCGCACCGTAACCGAACCAACTGGGGTTGCCGTGATTTCAGTGGATAGTCACGGCGAAAATAGCATCATTATTTCCGCAGGCGCTAATGGCACCCTGAGCCCCGCACACGTTGCCGCGGCCGACTTCTCCGGGGCCGGCGTCGTCTGCCTTTGTTTGGAAGTCTCATTGGAGACCGTTCTTGCTGCGGCTAGGGCCGGGCACGACGCCGGGGCCACCGTAATGCTCAATCTGTCCCCTTATGGTGCGGTACCGGATGAGCTGCTTGAGTTGACCGATATTTTGTTGCTCAACGCGCACGAGGCCGCCGACCTTCTGGGTGCCGACCATCAGGGCGATTGGATTGCCGCCGGTGCGCATTTCGCGGAACGTGGACTGCCTAAGGTCTTAGTAACGCTCGGCGGTGAGGGCTCGGTAGTGCTCGATTCGACGTCGGCCGAACCCGTAACAAAAATCGATCCGCTCAAAGTCTCACCTATCGACACCACAGGTGCAGGCGATGCCTTTACCGTTGCGGTTGCTGCGCAATTGGCTTCTGGAGCCTCGCTTGTGGCTGCCGCCCGCTTTGCCTCGGTTGCTGCGGCAATCGCAACTACCCGCAAGGGCGCTCAAGCTTCCTACCCGGACGCGGCCGAGGTAGCCGCAGAATTGAATCGCTAGCCGGAAGTGCCATCGATATTGGTGTTTAACCGGCGATGAGCGGAGTGTTGTCGATCAAACACACTGGACCAATTTTGGCCGCGAGTATCGCAAGTGCTTGCCCCGTAAAGGGAGTCTCCCGGCAATTCTCACCAAGCGCGGCGAAGGTCAACGGGTCAATGACCTCAAAATAATCAAGCTCCACTAATGGCTGGCTCCGCACCATTTCGACGACGGAGTCTAGCTCGAGCGGTTCGCGGTTCGAAGCCCGCGCGGCAAGTAAATTCAAGGCCCGGGAAAGCACCAACGAGGCTTCATGCTCGGCATCTGACAAGAAGCGATTCCGGCTAGAAAGCGCTAACCCGTCATTCGCCCGCACTGTTGGTACACCAACAATTTCCAACGGGAAATTCAGATCCGCCACCATCCTGCGCACCAAGGCCAGTTGCTGCGCGTCTTTTTGACCAAAATAGGCTCGGTATCCGCTACGCACCGCTGGTTGCGCGGCGTGCAGCAGTTTGGCCACCACGGTCAGCGCACCATCGAAATGTCCGGGCCGTGAAGCCCCTTCGAAGACTTCACCTAGCGCACCAGCAGATACCCGAACCATCGGTTGATCGCCTGGATACATTTCCGCTACCGACGGCGCAAAAACCAGATTGACCCCCACCGATGATAAAAGTTCAACATCGGTTTCCAGGGTCCGTGGATAACGTTCCAAGTCGCTGGGATCCGCGAACTGCAAGGGATTGACGAAGATCGACACTGCGGTAACAGACTCTGCGGCCACCGAGGTGGCCGCCAACCGAGCGTGCCCAGCATGCAATGCACCCATAGTTGGTACCAGGCCAAAAGAAGGTTGCTCGCGCTGGGACAACAAATCCGCCGAGGCCTCACGCAACTCCGCAATCGTGCGGACCACGGCAATACTCACGTGCTCTCCTGTTCATCATCGGAATCTTGCGACCCTGCATCCTCAAGCTCTTCGGCCTGAGCGGAGCTGCCGGCCAATGCGTTTTGCAGCAAACCGAGTTGCTCAATACTCAGTTTTCCCCGCTCCACGGCCCGCGCCGCCGTCGTGCTTGCCATCGCTCGGTAAGCGGCCAGGATCTCAGCTGATGACTCAGCCAGCGCGTCGATATGAGCGCGAACCGTACCTACGTCACCGCGGACCACGGGTCCGGTCAGGGCATTTTCACCTGACGCGAGCGCGTTATCCAAGGCTGCCCGAAGCAACGGCCCTAACAACCGTTCAGCTCCCACAACGCCAATGCTGCCGAGCAGCTCTGCGGATTGCGCCACTAAAGTTGCCAAGTGATTAGCTCCGTGCGCCAATGCTGCGTGATAAAGCGGCCGATCGGCTTCAGCAATTACTACTGGCTCAGCCCCCATCTCCACAACCAATGCTTGCGCGATAGGCAGCATTGCGGCATCGGCAGTCACACCAAAACTCGAATCTGGCAACCTGGCCAAATCCATGCTCAATCCGGTGAAAGTCATCGCCGGGTGAATAGCCAACGGGATCGCGCCCGCCGCGCGTATCGGCGAAAGAACGCCCACACCGAACCGTCCAGAAGTATGCGCAACAATTTGGCCAGGCTGCCAGGCACCGACGGCGGCTAAGCCGGAAACCAATGGCTCAAGCGCATCATCTGGCACCGCGAGTAACACTAGCTCCGCGCGTTCCACCACGTCTGGGATAGTCAGCACCGGAACCTGTGGCAGGAGCAGCTCAGCTCGTTCCTTTGACGCTTCGGAAACAGCAGAGACACCCACGACAGCGTGGCCAGCCGCACGCAACGCCGCACCAAGCACCGTGCCTACTTTGCCCGCACCGATAATTCCAATACCGAGCCGACCAGGCTTCTCTTGCGGCCCATAACTCATAGTGGTGGTTCCTATTCTTGCTCCTGCATCCAACGCTCCGGCTTAGCGATCCGTCGGGCTTTCGCTGCGCGCGCCGACTGGGCCACGAACAATTCGCGAGCTGTTGAAATATCCATGTGGTGAACCAGCGGCTTCACCGGCCCCGGCGTCGAATGCAGCA
The DNA here is from genome assembly GCF_000018885.1 of Renibacterium salmoninarum ATCC 33209. NCBI lineage: Bacteria > Bacillati > Actinomycetota > Actinomycetes > Micrococcales > Micrococcaceae > Renibacterium > Renibacterium salmoninarum. The sequence continues at coordinate 2,852,839 of NC_010168.1, forward strand.
CAAAGTCGGTCAATCCGAGCGCGCGCTGCAAAGGTCCTTGGTTTAGCTGCAAAGACTGCGTACGTTCGTGCGGCACAACCTGCAAATGTCGAGAAAACACGCTGTGCCGGCACAATAATGCAGTATCGGTTGCGCGGTAGGCATTGCGCCGCAAGGCTAAAGGATCGATCCAACGCGCCCGCCCAGGCGAATGCTGAAAACCGCCAGCCGTGCCCTTTCCATTCAAAGCAGCGGTAAAGACCTCTTCAGGATTGGCAACGCCCGGATCCGAAAAGATCAGCGATAGCACCGCGAAAACTTCTGGCATCTTTCCTACCGGCAGCAGAGTGCTCCGGCTTTCGTGTTCCGAATCTCCGTAACCGGCTACGTTCACGTGCACTCGATACCAACCAAACAGGCGCCAAACCGGACCCTGGCTAATCCCGACAGCTTGGATTCGGCCCGGCGGAATTGTTTGGGAACGAGTTTCTAACAATCCATAGTGCAACCTGATGCCGTCCGGTGAGGTGGCAATCCGGAAATTGAAGTCTTTTGAAAACCGCTGCCAATAACCACCGCCAAGACCCAAAATCACTGGCAATAAACCAATCAATGCGCCCCACCAACCAAGGGACGCCATCACGATCAACACGACCGCGACAATCATGAGCACCACGGTCAGTTCGGAAGCCACAATTGAGCCGAGAATCCGGGGTGGCGCAATCTGAAGTACTTGCTGTTCTGGGGCCTCTTCGACCGCAGTCGGATTTTCCGGGTCTACTTTCACGCCAGCGGCCCGGGCAAGGATCGCAGCCCGCAACCGATTCGCCTCATCGAGCTTCAAGAATGAGAGCTTCATCGCGGATTTTCCAGCATCCGCGACTTCAAACTTCAGCTCCGCCAGGCCAAGCAGTCTAGCCAATAGCGGTTGCACAACATCGATAGCTTGCACTCGGTCAATCCGCGCCTGGCGCTGCTGCCGGAAAATAAAGCCAGAGTTGATCCGCACGTGGTCATCGGTCACCTGATAGCGCGTGAAGAACCAGGAAAGCACAAAAACAGTGCCGAAAACGACGACAGCGCCGCCCACCACCAGCGCGACAACCCACCAGGGCAAACCCTCGCCGCCACCACGGCCGGAAATCCCCTGTTGGAAAAGTTGTTCGAAGAAGTTACGGCCAAACACCACCGCGACTGCGACTACCGCTACCCAACCACGAACCGCGGGCGACGCGGGATGCACCCGATGCCACTCTTCGACTGAATCCGTGTGGAATCCGCGACTATTTTGCGGGCCGGACTCGTTTATCGGAAGGGGTTGAACGGTCACAGCCCCGCCAATTTCGACTCTCCGAGCGCGGAAAGCTTCTCCCGGAGCCGAGCCGCTTCCTCGGTCGGTAAGCCTTCGATCAGCGCATTCGTGCCCGGCGAAGCAGTATGCAATTTGAGCGTAGCCAAGCCCAAGGCGCGTTCCAGCGGCCCCACGCCGACGTCGACGTACTGCATCCGTCCGTAGGGGACCACTAAAACTCGTTGAAAGAACAAGCCTTTACGAATCAATAAATCTTCATCGCATTCAGCAAAGCTGATCGCACGAACTTGGCGAGGCACCAACAACAATCGCCATATTCGAATCACCGCTGCGCCAATAAGCAAAATCCAGGCCAGCCAAAGCGGAAACCCTGGCCACCAACCGATTCGCTGGAATACCAGCGGCATGGCAAAGAGAATCAACACAAATAGCGGGCCCAGGCTTTCACGCAAGATTCGCAAAGTCACCAGTTTTGGCGAAACGCGCAACCACTGGATTCCGACCGGATCGATCGGCTCTCTCATGTTTTGCTCCTTCTGAATCGCCAACGGGGACTTCAAACAACCTTACCGGGCGAATTCTTCGCCATCTGCGCTGCCCTCTTCGCCCCGTGGGCCCTTAGCACTATCGCCGCCGTTCTCGGGTGGCACCCGGCAAAACCGCTCTGTCATCAACCCCGCAGCCACCATCAGCGCCGAGCCGCCCAGCAAAGCAGCTGGCAAAGCCAAAACCCCGGCACTTGCACCGTAAGAAATCACAATCAATCCGTCAATCAAAACGCCCAAATGCCAGCCAAACAAGAGCGCGCCGGCGTAGGTGCTTGCCTGCGCCAAGACTAAGGTCCTAGCGGCCATAATCGGATCCAGCGATCTATCTCGATTGCCGTTGCGCCAGCTGCGCACTCCTAACCCAAGGACCACAACAGCTAAAATCACTAGCCCTAAAGTAATCAAGGAACTATAAGGCAGGGCCGGCGTCGGCAAGCCAACTCGCCTCAGCAGCATCGATATCAGCCAGCCAGCCACAGCACCAAGCAGCACCACAACGGCTAGCCAGAGCGGCCGAATGGTGCGTAACTGCGACTTCATCTTTTCCTTCACAGATATCTACTGGGTCTTTGTTTCAACGGTACCAATGCCAGAAGACTCAGGAGGGATATCCGTCAAAGTCTTCGACGCCGTGCAAATCATCCGCTGCGGCAGCGAGCTCACGCACCGTGCGGCCAGCCAATGTTGCCTGTGGATTCATCAATAGCCACGGCACAAGCACAAAAGCTCGCTCGGCCGCCCGTGGATGCGGCAACGTGAGCTCCGGATCGTCCTGCTGCAAATCGTTGTAGGTAATGATGTCCACATCAAGAGTGCGCGGCCCCCAGCGCACAATTCGCTCTCGGTGATGCTGGGCCTCGACTGCCTGGCAATGAGCCAATAGCTCGGTCGGGCTTAGCTCAGTTTCAATTTCCATCACCATGTTGAGATACAGCGGCTGTTCCGCCGGACCACCTACCGGCTGCGTTTGCACCACTGGCGATACATCGACCAAACGAACCAAGGGATGCTCGACGACGTCTGCAACACCCTCGGCGAGCGTTTCAAGGCGCTCGCCAAGGTTTGAGCCGAGCGCCAGTACCGAGTGCACCGGCAGCTTACTCAAGTCCGCTCCCGGTAGAGCGTTACCGAAACATCACCGAACGGAACCTGAATCGGAGCTTTGGGTTTGTGCACCGTAATCTCTACGGCATCTACCGCGAACTCCTTGAGGAGCTTTTGCGCCGTCCGTTCTGCCAGAGTCTCAATCAGATCAAATGGCTCACCGGTGATCATCGCCTTGATTTCTTCAGCCACCTCAGCGTAGTTCGAGGTCTTTTCGAGCTCGTCGTTGGCCGAGGCTGGCCGAACATCAGTGAAAAGCACCGCATCGACAATAAACGGTTGACCATCACGTTTTTCCCGTTCAAAAACACCGTGATGACCAATAGCGCTCACACCGGTCAAAGTGATTCGATCAGGACGGTTTAGCGCCTTAGCTGCCACTTTCAGACTCCGCTGTCTGCGGCGAGAGATACTTTGGCCGAGCTAGCTGCGGCGGCGATCCGGGCCGCAACCTTAGCTGCGTGCAGATTGCCCACTACGTCATGCACCCGAACGGCCCAGGCACCCTGCGCGGCAGCTAGTGCGGTAGTTGCAATCGTGGCTTGATCTCGCTCAGCTGGTGCAGCGGCTTTGCCGGCGGTAGTCAATAAGGAGCCAAGAAAGCGCTTCCGTGAGGTGCCAACAAAAACTCGGTGCCCTAGCTCGTGGAAGCGGCTCAAATTGCCCAACAGTTCCCAATTCTGATCCGCGGTCTTGGAGAAGCCCAGGCCCGGGTCCACGATGATGTTCTCTTTGGCAACCCCGGCGGCATAGAGCTTCTCCAGGGCAGCCTTTAGCTCAGCTAAAAAGTCGTCAATCAGATTGTTGTAACGAATTAGCGAGTCCATGGTCTTAGCATCGCCGCGACGGTGCATCAGCACGTAAGGGACCTGGCGTTCAGCCACCAACGTGACCATCTCGGCCGAGACGCTCATGCCCGAAATGTCATTGATAATGGCGGCACCGGCGTCGAGCGCCTTCGCTGCGGTCTCAGCATGTCGAGTATCCACGCTGACCAACGCACCCGCTTTGACCATGGCCTCAACCACGGGCATGATGCGTTCCTGCTCAGTAGTCGGATCGACTTCCTCGGCACCTGGTCGAGTCGACTCGCCTCCGATGTCGATGACGTCTGCCCCGGCGTAAAACATCCGGAGCCCATGCGCGATCGCTGTGTCTAGCGAGTTGTATGAACCGCCATCACTAAACGAATCCGGCGTGACGTTGAGAATGCCAAAGATTACCGCACGATCGGTGGGCAGCTTGTCGTATCGGGCAGCTGCCCGTGGTGGCCGAAGGGTGGGCAGCGGCGAAGTGGCCGGGCCGGTTCCTGGTGCGGCGGCAAGGGAGTCCATAGTTACCTTCTGTCGTTTTGGGTCATTTGCCGAGAATCAAGCTCATGGCTTCGGCGCGAGTTGCCGGGTCGTGCAGTATGCCACACACCGCCGAGGTAACGGTCTTCGCGCCTGGTTTACGAACACCGCGCATCGACATGCACATGTGCTCACACTCGACGACGACAATAGCGCCGCGCGGCTTGAGGTGCTCGACAAGTGCATCCACGATTTGCGTCGTAAGTCGCTCTTGGACTTGCGGACGCTTAGCAAAGACATCAACCAAACGGGCAAGTTTGCTCAGCCCAGTCACTTTCCCGTCGGCTGACGGGATGTACCCAACGTGCGCTGAGCCGTGGAACGGAACCAAATGATGTTCACACGTTGAGTAAAACGGTATGTCTTTGACCAGCACAAGTTCCTGATGCGAGATGTCAAAGGTTCGTGAAAGAACTTCTGCCGGGTCTTGGTTTAGTCCGGAAAAGACTTCCGAGTAGGCTCGGGCCACTCGCTGCGGGGTTTCCATGAGTCCGCTGCGATCTGGGTTTTCACCAATCGCAATCAAAATCTCTCGTACCGCAGCTTCAATTCGCGCTAAATCCACAACCGATTTGGCGGGTACTTGCGCTTCTTCGTCGACATCACACACGACAGTGATCCTATCTGGAATCCCTGGAGCTTCGTTGCGCCAGCCTCACGATCCGCAATCTAGCACGGCGCGTTTAGCGACTTCGGAGGCTAGCTTCCTTTGCCATCCTGAGTTTGACCTTCACCCGAGGACTCGGACGAAGAACCGCCAGTAGCTCCCCCGCCTGGGTTACCCAGCGTTCCACCGGTAGCACCGCCGGGCGCATCAGAAGGACCAGAAAGGTTTGCGGAAGCGATTTGTTCCTGCGGCGTCACAGTATCCGGATCCGGTTCGCCAGCTTCGATTGCGTCGCGACGCTCCTTAGCTGAAACCACCGGTGGAATATTCGACACTGGACGAGAATCTGCTGATAGCCAAACGTCACGCAACTCGCGCTTGCGAATGTCGTGGAAAATCTCTGCGATCTCAGCTTGGTTGAGCGTTTCGCGCTCCAACAATTCCAAGGCCAGGCGATCCAAGACATCGCGATTCTCAATCAAAACCGCATAGGCCTCGTCATGAGCTTCTTCGATGAGCTTACGTACTTCCTCATCGATCATCGCTGCGACGGCCTCTGAGTAATCCCGGTCCCGGCCGGCGTCGCGCCCCATAAAGGGTTCGCTGCTGCCGGAGCCAAGCTTGACCGCACCAACGCGTTCGCTCATGCCGTATTGGGTGACCATCGAGCGAGCCGTTGCGGTGGCCTTTTCGATGTCATTTGAAGCACCAGTGGAAGGATCGTGGAAGACGATTTCTTCAGCAACTCGGCCGCCCATTGCGTAGGACATCTGGTCCAAAAGCTCGTTCCGAGTGATTGAGTACTTGTCGTCCTCGGGAACCACCATGGTGTAACCCAAAGCGCGGCCTCGGGGCAGAATGGTGATCTTGGTGACCGGCGCCGAATAGCGTAATGCAGCAGCAACTAGGGCGTGGCCGCCTTCGTGGTACGCAGTAATTTTCCGTTCGCGCTCTTTCATCAAACGAGTGCGTTTCTGCGGCCCCGCCATCACACGGTCAATAGCTTCGTCAAGGGCACGATCGTCGATCAGCTGAGCGTTCGAGCGCGCGGTCAGCAGCGCCGCTTCGTTCAAGACGTTAGCTAAATCAGCGCCGGTGTAGCCCGGAGTCTTTTTGGCGACTGCGTTGAGATCAATGCCAGGAGCCATCGGCTTACCTTTAGCATGTACATGCAAGATTTGCTCACGGCCAATTCGGTCCGGAGCCTCCACAGGAATCTGCCGATCAAAGCGGCCTGGTCGAAGCAAAGCCGGATCAAGTACGTCGGGGCGGTTAGTTGCCGCGATCAAGATCACGTTGGTTTTGACATCGAAGCCATCCATTTCAACCAGGAGCTGGTTGAGGGTCTGCTCACGCTCATCGTTACCACCGCCGATTCCGGCACCACGGTGACGCCCGACGGCGTCGATCTCATCAACGAAGATTATGGCCGGTGAGTTCGCTTTAGCCTGCTCGAACAAGTCGCGCACACGGCTGGCACCAACGCCAACGAACATCTCGACGAAGTCTGAGCCGGAAATAGAGTAGAACGGCACTCCAGCCTCACCAGCGACTGCGCGGGCAAGCAGCGTCTTACCTGTTCCTGGCGGGCCGTACAAAAGCACGCCCTTGGGAATTTTGGCGCCAACAGCTTGGAACTTTTGCGGTTCCTGCAAGAATTCTTTGATCTCGTGGAGCTCTTCAACGGCCTCGTCCGCACCGGCGACGTCGTTGAAGGTGACCTGCGGATTGTCTTTGGAGACAAGCTTCGCTTTGGACTTACCAAACTGCATGACCTTGGAGCCGCCACCCTGCATCCGGGAAAGCAAGAACCAGAAGATCACACCAAGGATCAGAATCGGCACGATGAGCTGCAGGAAGCCCACGAAGAAGTTGTTCTGAACGGGTTGGTCATCGAAGTTCGAGACCTTTGCATCGTTCAGCGCAGCGATGACGTCCTTTTCGCGAGCATCAACAACGTAGAACTGAACACTCTTGCCAAGGTTTTTATTGTCCTTGTTGAAGTCGTCCTTGAGCATCAGGTCTACTCGCCCTTCGGCGTAGACCTTCGCAGACTGGACTTTAGAGTCCTTGATCAACAACATACCGTCTGAGGTATCCACGCGCGACGAGCCGCCAGCGTTGAGCAGCGAGAACCCAATGGCCCCCAAAACCACCACAATGATTATCCAGACAATCGGACCCTTAAGGAGTTTCTTGATATCCATGTACCCCGGGGACTAGCCCCGTCCTTCCTGCTACGTTCTTCGGCGCCTTCGAGTTTGAACCCTACTTAGCTATACACCGTCCGCAGTCATTCACGCACAACGAGTCCCCGAAGTTCCATTCAGAGCCCGAATGTTCCCTCAGAGCAGAACGGCACTCCAGTAATTTTGCCACCGATATTGGACGGAGCCGCACAAATTTCAGCGGCTCCGTCCAATATCGGTGGGTTCTAGCCGGAACTTTGGCCGAGTTATCCACATTGGGTGCTAACGCTTCCCGGACCGATTCCGCTGATGTGAAACTCGGAACATGGACAGACCCACCATCATTTACGCCGCTGATCAAACCAGGACTGGCCGGGACCCAACGCGGCTGGCATTCCTTGCCAAGCGTGGGCACCTAGTTCGAATTCGACACGGCGCCTACGTGTTGAAGGAACAGTGGGAATTGTTATCCGAGCAGCAAAAATACGGGCTCAAAGCAGATGCCTTGGCAAGATTCGTCAAGTCTGAACCAGAGTTCTGCGGCTTCTCAGCGGCAATGCTTTGGGGACTTCCGCTGCTGAACATTCCCCATGAACTCCATATTCTGAGTAACGCACCGAGGCGCGGTCGATCGCGCAACGGCGTCCAAACTCATTACGCAGCGCTCACCGGAAACATCAGCAAACTGTCCGGTTATCAGCTGACCGATAAGGCCCGGACAGCAATTGAACTAAGCCTCGAATTGCCGTTTATCGAAAGCGTGGGAATTATGGACGCCGCTCGACGTCCTACCTGGTCCAAACCTGTTGACAATTGGTCGGCTTGGACGGAGTCTTTGCCACGGGGATTTCCCGTGTCCGTGGCCGAACTCATCTCTCTCGCCGAATCATTGCCCACCGCGGCCTCGCGAAAGCGGGCCCAGTTCGTCATCGAGTTCTCCTCGCCGCTCGCCGAATCGCTTGGCGAGTCGATCAGCAGGGCACAAATGCACCTTGAACGTTTTCCGCCGCCAACGCTACAAAACGTTTTCACGACGGCGTCAGGACGCCGGTTTCGACCAGATTTTTATTGGAAAGAAGCCGGTTTGGTCGGTGAATTTGATGGTAAAGAAAAGTACTTGCGGCAAGACTGGTCAGGCGGGCAAAGCCCCGGCGATCGGGTCTTTGCCGAGAAACGACGCGAAGATGCGCTCCGCTCAATGGGCCTCAAAGTCGTGCGGTGGACTTGGGCCGAGGCGATCAGTAGGCCACGGTTGCGTAAATGCCTACTCGACGCCGGTCTTGAGCCGGCGTGATGCTCGGTTACCGCAATTTTGCCATCGATATTGGACGGAGCCGCACAAATTTCAGCGGCTCCGTCCAATATCGATGGCAAAGAGCTAGCCCGGAGCAACCTTAGATGCAAATGATTCTCATTTAAGTTTAGACTTGATGGCATGTAACCACCTCGAACCCTTGTCCCAGCTGCGCTAGCTGCTGCAGCGCTGATCGCGTTGACCGGTTGTGGGACCGGCCAGCCAGCACAAAGTTCCGCACCAACAATCACCGCGGGCGAGCATAACCACGCCAAACCAGAAAATGCGAAAGAGCAGGCGGGTCCCACGGCGCGCCTGCTACTTACCACCTCGCAAGGCTTGCTTACCCTCGATGCCAAAACCCTCAAACCAGTAGGCGATCCCCTCTCCTTAGACGGGTTCATTCGCGTCAACCCGGCCGGAGATGGGCGGCACGTTTTGATCTCCACCGAAAAGGGCTTTGAAGCGTTCGACGCCGGAAGTTGGGAATTCCCGCACGGTGATCACTCACACTTCTATACGATGCCGCCAAAGCTAACCGGCACAGTGTTCCCTGCCGACCATCCCGGCCACGTAGTGACTCACGGCAAAACGGCGCTTTTTGCTGATGGAACTGGCGAAGTGACAGTTTTCGACCCCGCTGAATTAGGCGGCAAAGAGGAGCCAAAAACTGAGAAACACCGCACCCCAGAACCGCACCACGGCGTCGCCGTCGCGCTGAAAAATGGGAACCTACTGACCACCCGCAGCAACGGTAAGGATCGAGTAGGCATCACCGTTCTGGACAAAATCGGCGACGGCGCGAAGGAAATCGCGCACGCGGCAAACTGCCCCGGCACACATGGTGAGGCGGTTGCGCAGGGCGAGGCCGTCGTCGTCGGCTGCACGGATGGTGCCTTGGTTTATCAGGACGGAAAAATCCACAAGGTGCAGGCTCCCGATGCGTACGGCCGGATTGGCAACCAAGCCGGCTCAGACAAGTCACCGGTAGTGCTGGGCGATTACAAAGTCGACAAAACCGCGAAACTGGAGCGGCCTAGCAAAATCAGCCTGATTGACACCCGAACTGCGACGCTAAAACACGTCGATCTTGGCGCCAGCTACTCGTTCCACTCCTTGGGTCGCGGCCCGGCAGGTGAAGCTCTGGTTCTTGGCACGGACGGGTCTCTGCACGTCATTGACCCGGAATCCGGCAGCGTCCGCAATAAGATTCCAGTCATTCCAGCTTGGACTGAACCCGAAGCGTGGCAAGAGACGCGCCCGGCGCTATTTGTCGACGGCGCGACCGCTTATGTCACCGAACCTAGCCAGCAAAAAATTCACGCAGTAGATCTCGCGAGTGGTGCCGTGCTAAACACCGGAAATCTGCCATCAATCCCGAATGAACTGACCGGAACCAGCGGAAAATTTTACTCGTAAACGTGCGGGGCCAAGGTGCCCACGAAGTCGAGGTTGCGGTACTTCTCAGCAAAATCTAGACCGTAGCCGACCACGAATTCGTTGGGAATGTCATAGCCGACGTATTTCACGTCAATTTCCACCTTGGCCGCCGCAGGCTTACGCAGCAACGTGCAAATTTCCACCGAAGCCGGGCCGCGTGAAATCAAATTGGCGCGTAGCCAAGACAGTGTCAAACCTGAGTCGATGATGTCCTCGACGATGAGCACATGCTTGCCCATCAGATCGGTTTCCAGATCCTTCAGAATTCGCACCACACCGGAAGACTGAGTGCCTGAGCCATAGGAAGAAACAGCCATCCAATCCATCGTGACATGGCTATGTAGCGCCCGCGCAAGATCGGCCATGATCATCACCGCGCCCTTGAGCACACCAACCAGCAATACATCCCGTCCCGCATAATCTGCGTCGACCTGAGCGGCGAGCTCAATGACTCGACTTTGGATTTGCTCCTTGGTGTAGAGAACGTGCTTGAGATCTGCTTCGACGTCGCTTGAATCCACCCGATGCTCCTGACTGGGTTAGAACCTAATTGGCTTGGTTTGGCTGAGAAGGTCGTTTCAGTACTAGTTTCCCATAGCTTGGGCCGGAGTTTCGCGCCTGCCGATAGGCGCTGACTTTGCCCGCAAGTTGAACAGGCCCAGCCGAGCCATGCCGCCGCAATAACGCCTCCGCAGCTCGCAACCTTTCAAAGCTGGGCTGGGTTCCACCTAAGTGCACGACGGCGAGCGCTAAGACTCGGTGCCGCAACGCGGGTGCTAACTGGTTGAGCTCCGCTTCGGAGAGCAGTACCTGCTCGGGCGCGAGCTCAGCAATCCGGTCAAACTCCGCTTGCGCGAGCTGATCCAGGAAGTCTGCGTCTTGGGCCAGGATCGAAGCTGAGCGGTAAAACGACTCCGCAATTCCGGGGCCAAGCTCAACTTCGAGATACGGCAAAACATCGTGCCGGATTCGCGAGCGAGTAAAGCCCGGATCAGAATTACTGGGATCGCGCCAAGGCTCTAGCGATTCGACGGCGCAGATTGCCTCGGTCTCTTCGCGGCTTAGCGGCAAGAACGGGCGCAGGTGCACGCCACCGGGAAATTCACGCCGGGCGGGCATGCCGCTGAGCGATCGTGTTCCGGAACCGCGGGCCAGGCCAAGCATTACTTGTTCGGCCTGGTCATCCAGGGTGTGACCGAGCAATACTGCCACAGCACCGTGTTCGACGGCGGCCGCCTCCAGGGCACCGTAACGCGCCACCCGCGCGGAGTCTTCCGGCCCGCCCGGGCCAGCGACGACGTCGACCGTTCGGATCTCTACTGGCGCCAAGCCGAACGCTCGCAGCTTCGCAGCAGTCTGCTGTGCCACCGCTGCGCTGCCGTCTTGCAGGCCGTGATCGACGATGATGGCACCGACACGGAACGACTTCCGATTGTTGAAAAATGCGGCAACCGCCGCGAGCGCGAGCGAATCTGGCCCACCGCTGCAAGCCACCAGCACTAAGTCCGTTGCCTCCAACTCCGGCAATGCCTCGCGAAGGATCTTGCGCGCCTTACCCACCACTGGTTTGAGTCGACGGCGCGGGCCAGCGAAATCCGGTCGAGCCGAGACCGGACCGATTGATTCAGAGGATGACACGAATCAGATACCCATCCGCTGCACCCATAAGGCGGGCTCGTGGATCTCAGTCTCAGTGGGAAGGTTTTCCACTGACTCCCAGACCGCGTTGAATCCAGACATGCCAACCTCGGCAACGACGGCACGGACAAATCGCGCACCGTCGCTGTACTGGCGCATCTTTGCATCCAAGCCAAGCAAGTTGCGAATGAACTTCTCCACTGCACCGCGGTCTTTGCCACGCGCATTGAAGCGCTGCCGAATGGTTTTCACGGTAGGCACGATTGACGCATCAACTGCATCCATTACGACGTTTGCGTGCCCTTCAAGCAAGCTCATGACCGCGGTCAGATGCGATAACGCAGCCTTCTCTTGCGGGTCCTGCAGAAGCCCCAGCAGCCCCCCGGACTTTTGCGGTTCGCTGCTGCCGGAACCGCGCACCGCGGAACCCAGGCGCCCACCCAGCGTGTCGATGTTTCCCAATAATAGGCCGCTTAGCTTGTCTACTTCAGAGAGCATGTGGTCTCGAAGCCACGGCGCAGCAGCAAATTGCACCCGATGTGTTTGTTCATGCAGGCAGACCCAAAGCCGGAAGTCGCTGGGGTCAACGCCCAGCTCGCGCTCGATCGAAATAATGTTTGGTGCCACTAATAACAGCCGCCCAGCCCTGGGTGCTGTTGAGCCGGCAGCCATCGCGGCGAAGGGATCGTATTGCCCCAGCACCTTTGAGGAGAGAAACGCCAGAATTCCACCCAATTGCGCGCCGGTCACGGTGCCACTGACCGCACGAGCAGCAGGCTTCAACACTTTTTCGGTACTTGCTTTTTCTTCAAGCCTGGCCAGCGTGGAAGCCAGCATCACGGAGAAGCTCTGGGTATTGGCTTTAGCCCAAGACGCCCTGTCTACGATCAGCACTTGCGAATCCCGCAGATCTGCGGCGGCATCCAAGCCGGTGATCTGATGAACATGCGGCACTGATTTGTCCGCCATTCGGCGCAGATCTGCGACGGCAGCGCCGATTTCGCTGCTACTCAGGGTGGGTCCTGCTGGGGAGAGTCTTGCCGCCGTCGACGCTGCAAGCTCCCAGTTGATCAGATTCTGTTTCTGCAAAGCGTTCACGGAACCATCACATCACAGATACTTCCGTCCAGACCGTCCTGCCGCTATCGGCTGAATTTCAACGGCAGCCACAACCGGCTAGCACGGCAGCCGCCTTGTCTAAAAGTGGTTGCGCGGCTGCACTACCAGCATTGAAGTCGTTGGCCATCAAAGAGAAGATCAATAACCGCCCATCCAGATCGACCACGTAGCCAGTCAACGTCATCACGGTGTTGAGTGTGCCGGTTTTCGCCCTAATGAGACCTGCTGCATTTGAAGTTGCCGCGGTTCCATATCGGTTTTCCAAAGTCCCGCTCAAGCCTGCGATCGGCAAGCCGTCCACCGCGCGTCGAACATTCGCGTCAGGGCCCTGAGTCATGAGACGCATTACTTGGCCCAGAAGTGCCGCACTGACCCGATCAGCGGGTGCCAGACCACAATTGTCAAAGATTTTCAGCCCCTCGGTGGCCAGGCCCAGCCCCTTGACGGTTGATTCGGTCACGGCAATTGAGTCGTCGGAGCTGCCAGATTTTTGCTGCGAGATTGCGCTCATCCGAGCCAGCACTTCGGCAACGAAATTGTCCGAATTTTGCAACATGTAACCGACTTGCTCGGCGATTGTCGCTGACTGTACCGAGGCTAAGACATTCTTGGTCGTGTCATTGAGCGTCAAATCTGCCCCGGCGGCTCGAACAGAATCCACGCTGGCGGGCAGGCCAGCTTGGCTCAAGGCGGCGGCAAAAGCTTGTGCGGAGGCAAAAGCTGAGTCTTTTGGCCGGCCAGCGACTGATTTAACGTCAGCACGGGCCGAATTGACGGCAAGCGGAAAAATCGGTGCAATCTCGCCCACGGCAACATCGCCTGGATCCCACGCCGGGTTGAGTGCTGGACCGGTGAAGATCGAGTCATCAATTATTACGCGTAGCGGAGCTGGGCCGGCGGAACCAGCGAGCGCGGCAACTACTCGCTGCGCAAGCGTGGCTAATCCGGCATGGCCGTTGACCGCGCCAGCTACGGATTCACCGGCAGCCAAAAGCGAATCGCCACCGGCGCGGAGCACAATCGTGCCCGGCTCGGTACCGCGAAAAACCTTGGTTTCCAAACGTGAGTCTGCGCCAAGATTTTTCAACACGGCGGCGGCAGTTAGTAGCTTCAAGTTGGAAGCAGGAATCGACGGCGCCTCTGATTTACGATCAAAAAGCACCGCTCCGCTGGCCGCATCCAGCACTTGGGCGGTGAAATTCCCTTGATCCGACACCAAAATTGAATCCAGTAACGGGCCCAACTTTGCGGCATCCACCTTGGCAGCATCTGGCTTAAGCGATCCGGCAAGAGTTACTTGGCTGAGCGCGGACGGCGGCTGTTGCAAGGCAGGCAGGTTAGCGAGTTGAGCCTCTGCTGGCGGTAAAAAAGCTGGGATCGCGTTGACCACAACGGGGATTGAAAGCGCAGCGAGTGCCAATGTCAACAACCCGGTTTGCAGGATGCGGGCCGTTCGGCGCATCAACTGTCCTTACTTCAGGCCCTCTAGCTAAGTCGCGCAGAAGGTCAATTCAATTCTTTGGTGCGGCTTATACGCCTATATCCTCATAATAGACGGAGCCGAAGGTTCCCATGGCATTTTTCGAATCCTCAGAAGGAGCGCAAATGAAGCATGATGTGACAATCGAGATCCCCCGCGGCTCACGAGTCAAGTATGAAGTGGACCATGAGACCGGCCGAGTGCGCCTGGACCGGATTCTGTTCACGGCAATGCAGTACCCCACGCATTACGGCTTCTTTGACAACACGCTTGGCGAAGACGGCGACCCGTTGGATGCACTCGTTTTGCTGCAGGAATACGACCTGCACCCCGGCGTGGTCTTGGAAGCACGCCCGATTGCGGTCTTCAACATGACCGACGACGACGGCGGAGACGCCAAAGTTCTCTGCGTACTTGACGATCCGCGTTACGCGCACATTCAAGAGCTGTCCGACGTCGAAGAATTCTTGGTCAAGGAGATCGAGCACTTCTTCACGCATTACAAAGACTTGGAGCCGGGTAAGTGGGTCAAGGCTGAAGGCTGGGCGGACAAGGCAGCTGCCGAGGCAGAGCTTGAAGCTTCGATCAAGCGCTTCGCCGAGACCGAAGGTCACTAGCGCACGCTGAACGGGCACGCACGTCTAATTTGCACTTTGCGGGTAGGAAGGTTCCTGCCCGCAAAGTGCATCGATTGGGTGTGCGTGCCCGTTCAGGTTTAAGCGAATCTGGCTGGGAGAATTTAGAGCAGGCTGCGCAATACCTGGGCCGCGCCGTCGTCATACACAGTGCCGGTGATTTCGGTCGCCGCTTCCTGAACACCTTGCGGTGCTTGCCCCATGGCAACGCCTCGGTGCGCCCAACGAAGCATTTCGACGTCGTTGAACCCGTCCCCGACGGCGACAGTCGCTTCCCTGCCCAAAGCAAGATCTGCTCGGAGCTTTTCTAGCGCGGACGCCTTTGTTACACCTGCGGCGGCAATGTCGAGCCAAGACGACCAACCAACTGCGTAGTCGACGCCGGGCAGACCAATACCTTGCACAGCTGCCTCAAAATCCGCCAGTGGCAGGTCTTTGCTATGCACCACTACCCGCACGGCTTCTGCATCGAGAAGCTCCTCGAAATCAACGCTCCGCGCCTGGATGCCAAAGCTCGCGTCTTGAAAGCTGCTGGTGGAAAGGAACTCGCCGTCAGCAATTTCGACCGCAAACAGTGCAGCTGGCAGGATGCCCCGCAAAGCGGTCAGAGCTGTTCGAGGCGAAAATGTCTCCCTGCGGACCACTTCAAAACCTGAGGGCAGCTCGGGGTTTAGTTTGATGGTGACGCCACCGTTGCTGCAGACGCCATAGCCGGTTTGCAGGCCAATTTTCTCAATCACCGGCAACGTGGCTCCGAGCGAACGTCCCGTGGCGATAATTACCTGATGGCCGGCGTCGACGACGGCGCGCGCCGCATCGCGAACCTCATCCGTCATAGCGCCATCGTGGTCTACCAGCGTGCCGTCAACGTCCAAGGCGACGAGTTTTTGATCAGTTTTTCTCCGGTCTTCGATGCCAGAGGCTGAATATTCAGTCATAGTTTCCATAATCCCAGTGAAACAGATCGACGGGCGTGCTCCTAGGACTCAGGGCACAGCGACCGTGAACTAGAGGTGAATATTCACAGCTTCATCCCCAGTGTGAGTGTTAACCTTCGACACTTTTACACACCGGGTTCACCACTTTTAGACGTCCTCTGCCTCAGGTACAACCCAAAAAGGTAGAAAATTACTCAAACAGCCACAGAAAGTGGTGAACCCTGTTGCAGAAAATCCTTAGACCAGCTCGATGGTCGCCAGTCCGCCCAGGTAAGGACGAAGCTTTTCCGGGACGGTCACGGTACCGTCAGCGTTCTGGTGGTTCTCCAGAATCGCCATAATCCAGCGCGTCGTAGCCAAAGTACCGTTGAGCGTAGCCACTGCTCGGGTGCCTTTGGCATCTTCGCCGGGAATACGCTCGCGAATATTGAGCCTGCGCGCTTGGAACCCAGTGCAGTTGGATGTTGAGGTGAGCTCCCGGTACTGACCTTGGCTGGGCACCCACGCCTCACAGTCGAACTTGCGCGCTGCAGACAAACCCAAATCGCCAGCAGCAGTGTCAATTACCCGATACGGCACCTCCAGTTTGCCCAGCATTTCCTCTTCCCAAGCAAGCATTCGCGCGTGCTCCGCTTCAGCTTCTTCCAAGGGGATGTAAGCGAACATCTCAAGTTTGTTGAATTGGTGCACCCTAATAATCCCGCGGGTGTCTTTTCCAGCCGATCCAGCCTCGCGACGGTAGCAGGAGGACCAACCGGCGTAGCGAATTGGGCCTTTGCTCAGATCAATAATCTCGTCGCTGTGATAACCCGCAAGCGCAACTTCGGAGGTTCCAACAAGGTAAAGGTCGTCCTTTTCCAGCCGGTAAATTTCATCATCATGCTTGACATCAAATCCGGTGCCAGCCATTGTTTCCGGTCGAACCAAAGTCGGGGTAATCATCGGAATGAAGCCGTAGCTAGTCGCCTGATCTAGCGCCATATTCATCAGCGCGATCTCCAGCCGAGCAACCGGGCCCTTCAAGAAGCTAAAGCGTGCGCCTGAAACTTTTGCTCCGCGCTCCATATCGATGCCACCAATAAGCTCGCCGATTTCTAGATGGTCGCGCGGCGCAAAGCCAGCCGCGGCAAAATCGCGAGGCTCTCCGACTGTCTTAACCAGCGCAAAGTCGTCTTCGTCACCGGTGGGCACGCCGTCGATAATCAGGTTGGGAAACGCCCGCACCAACTCGTCTTGTTCGCCCTGAGCCAGATCCGCCGCCGCCGAGGACGCTTTCACTCGCGCGGCGAGATCCTTAACCTGGGCCAGCAATTCCTGTTTTTCCTCGCCTTTGGCCGCGGCCACTCTCTTGCCAAAGGCATTTTGCTCGGCCCGCAGTGCTTCGAACGAGGTGATAGCGCTTTTACGAGATTGGTCGGCGGAGATGATCGCATCCACCATAGATTCCTTGTCACCGCGCGCACGTTGGCTAGCACGGTACTTTTCCGGGTTCTCGTTCAAGTCTTTGACGTCGATCATGAGCACAAGCCTATAGCTTGGGCGGGCTATCGAGTCAGTCGTCATTTCAGGGCCCAGCACCCACTAAGGTTTAAGAACCATGACACCTACCCTTTGGATCGCGATCATCGCCATCGCTGCGATCGCCATATTCATCGTGAGCTGGTGGGGTGTGGGCAAGTTGCAGCAGAAACACACTCGAAGTGCCGTCGGCGAAGCCGCGCAGATAATACCGGCCGGTAAGCAAAAGGTCGCGGTAATTCTCAACCCGGTCAAAGCTCAAGCCGCCCAAGCTCAAGCCTCCATCCGCGAAGCCGTTGCTTCGGCCAATTGGCCAGAGCCGCTGTTCCTCGAAACGACCGTTGCGGACCCGGGCTACTCGCAGGCAAGAAAGGCCTTGAGCTGGGGCGCCGACGTCGTTCTGGTAGGCGGCGGCGACGGCACTGTGCGCGTTGTTGCTGAAGTGCTCAAACATACCGACACTGCGATGGGCTTAGTGCCACTGGGCACCGGGAATCTGTTGGCTCGCAATTTGGAGTTGAGCATCAATGATCTCGAATCCAACGTGCAGACCGCATTATTTGGGCTGCAAAGGCGCATCGACACCGCCACGATGGAACTGGAAAACTCGGTGTCAGGTGCACATTCGGTGCACACCTTCCTAGTTATTGGCGGCGTCGGACTCGACGCCGAGGTTGTTGGCGACACCAATGACGATCTCAAAAAGTCTGTCGGCTGGCTCGCGTATAGCGAAGCAGGCGTCCGGCATTTACCCGGGCGTCGGAAAAAGATCGCGATAGCAATGGACGGCGCACCGGCTCAGCAACGCAAGGTTCGCTCGGTACTTTTCGCCAACTGCGGACTTTTACCCGGCGGAATTGATTTCATTCCGGGTGCGCTAATCGACGACGGAATTCTTGACGTCGTCGTGATGAGCCCGCGCAGCGCCCTTGGCTGGATGGCCATGATGGGGAAAGTCGTCTTCAAACACAATCGAAAACTGCCAGTGATCGATTTCTATCGCTCACAAAACGTGGTTTTACGGACTGCCGTCCCGGAAGAGACACAGCTCGACGGCGACCCCTCGGGTAAAGCCACCAAAGTCACCGTAGCGGTTGAGTCACAAGCGCTCTTAATAAGAGTGAAGTCCTAGCGCCGTTATTTTTCCGGCGCACTCTCAGCAGCGCCAGCCTGAGCTTGATTTCGAATCAACTCTTCTTCTTCGGTGAAACGAAGATCATTGGCCTCATCCACGGCATCGCCTACCGCGTTAATAGTCCAGCTCAGGGTCAAATGTGGCGCCCGGGTTGACGATCGTTCCGTCGTCATTGCTGTCTGACATGATGCCTCCTAAGTTAGTGATACTTGAGGGCAAGCATAGGCCCACAGACTGTTCAGACCCTAACATTTACTCATCGGCGAGCAGGTCATCAAGCCAAAGCTGTGCCGAATCAAAAGCGTCATCGGTGGTATGCCTGGGAACCGTTGGGTACAAGGAGTCTGCGCGGGGATACGAGCCCATAAACCGAATTTGCGGGCTGAGCCGGTGCAAAGCGCGTAGCGCGTCAGCCATCCGGGAATTCGCAATATGCCCCTCAGCATCAACACTGAAAAAGTAGTGGCCCAAAAACTGTCCTGTTGGCCTGGACTCAATCCGGCTCAAGTTAACTCCGCGGGATGAGAACTGATCCAGAATCTCCATCAAGGCGCCAGGATGATCGGCAGGCAAAGGAATCGCCACCGTAGTCTTGTCCGAACCGGTGGCGGCCGGTAGCGGGCCAGGTCGGGAAACCAAAACGAATCTGGTCACCGCACCAACGTTGTCCTCGATTCCTTCTACCAGGATTTCCAGTCCCAGTTGCTGTGCCACCAGCTTCGCGCAGATTGCCGCTTCATAAGCCGGAACGGGCACGGACAACTCGTGCGCTGCTGCCGCCGTTGACGTTGCCGGAACATATTCTGCTTCCGGAATATTTACGCCCGCCCAGATTCTCGTTTGCGCCCAAGCGTGTGGATGAGTACCAACGCGCTTTACCTCGCTAAGTTCAACCCCAGGCCGGGCAGCAAAAACAAAACTCACCGGAACAATAACTTCCCGAATGATCCGTAGTTCTTGCCCCGTAGCAATCGCATCCAGTGTTGCCGAAACTCCACCCTCAACAGAGTTCTCGATCGGCAACATCGCGGCGTCAACCTCACCTGAACGAACTTTCACCAAAGCAGCCGCAGCGCTGGTAGACGGCACTCGATTCGCCTTATCGACGCCTGGGACCTGCAACAGCGCCATCTCGGTGAAGGTGCCTTGCGGGCCCAAATAGGTGTAACTCTGCATTGATATATTCCGATCAGAGGATGTTTCTATCTAACGTTTGGCGGTTCGCCATTTTCCGAAACCATTGGCTTCTCCGCATCTTGCCAAGCGCCCATGCCACCGATGACATTGAGCGCCGAATAACCCTGCGCATTGAGCCATTGCGTTGCGCGGGCCGAGCGGCCACCCGAGCGGCAGATCACATAGAGATCCTCATCAGGATCGAGCTCCTCGAAGCGAGTTGGCAATTCTTCGAGCGGAATGTGTACCGCTCCGGCAATATGGCCTTCATCCCATTCATAGTCCTCACGGACGTCGAGAATTTTCGTACCGTCATTTAGCTCAGTGACCGCTACATTTTCGAACTCGCTCATTGCCACGCTGCCTTCCGCTTTCTTCAGCCAGTTGAGGTTAGGCCCAGCTTATAGTGAGACGATCCACGCCTGAGAAACTGCATCGAAAGTGACGAGTCACAAATGCCAGCTCTTGAACCAACTATTTTGGCTACCTCCGGTGGCTACCGCGAGGGGCACCGCACCGAGCTTGAGCTCAGCGCGCTAGTGCAGTACGCCGTCGAACTCTCCGGTAGCACCGGCCGCGCGCCGAAGCTAACCCATCTGTGTACCGCATCCGGAGATCAACACGCCTTCGCTGGACGGCTTTCAGATGCCGCCCGCGTTGCCGGCTTCGAGCTGATCAACCTGAACCTCTTCGGCATGCCAAATGTCGACGACGTCGAGGCGCACCTACTGGATCAGGATGTGATCTGGGTAGGCGGCGGATCGGTAGTCAATCTACTTGCCGTCTGGCGTGCGCACGGCCTGGACCAGATCTTTCGACGAGTTTGGCAAGCAGGAGTTGTCTTAGGTGGCGTTTCAGCCGGATCGATTTGCTGGTTCCAAGGTGGGGCAACCGACTCATTCGGACCAGAATTACGGGGCGTAACCAACGGCTTAGCCTTACTTCCTTATGGCAATGGCGTGCACTATGACTCGGAAGCTCGCCGCCGACCACTCATTCATAGCATGGTCGAATCGGGTGAACTGGCTGAGACGCATTGCACAAACGACGGCGTCGGCCTGCTTTATCGCCGCACAAAGTTGGTAGAGGCGGTCACTGAGACAGAGAAAAGGGGTGCCTATATTGTGCGCAATGTTGACGGAACCGTGACGGAAGAGCGATTGGAGCCGCGCTTTTTGAGCTGAAATCGAGCGCAAAACTTCGTCAGAAAACGCAGTCAATATGACAGGTTCCTGCCGTAGTGCCAAAATAGAGCAAGTGAGTATCAACACAGACAACGCCGTCACGCCTGAGAAACCAGCTGGCCGCACCTTCTTTGGCCAACCGTTCCCGCTTTTCAACCTATTCAGCATTGAGCTGTGGGAACGCTTCTCCTACTACGGCATGCAGGCCATCCTTGCCTTTTACATGTATTTCTCGCTCACCGATGGTGGGCTGGGAATCGATAAAATCACGACCACTGGCCTGGTTGGTTCGTACGGCGGCGTGGTCTACTTATCCACAATTCTTGGCGCTTGGGTAGCCGACCGCATTCTGGGTTCGGAACGAGTGCTCTTCTTCTCCGGCGTGCTGATCATGGCGGGCCATATTGCGTTGACCCTGATCCCCGGCGCCCTGGGGCTGGGAATCGGCCTGTTGCTAGTTGCGATTGGCTCAGGTGGGCTGAAAGCAAATGCAACCTCGATCGTTGGGGCCCTCTATAGCGAGAAAGACGAACGTCGCGATGCCGGGTTCTCGATCTTCTACATGGGCGTCAACACCGGTGGTTTCATTGGCCCGCTGATCACTGGCTGGCTCATGAACGACTTCGGTTTCCACTGGGGCTTCGGTGCCGCCGCCGTCGGCATGGCACTCGGACTGATCCAGTACACCCTGAAGCGCAAGTCCCTGCCTGATGAAGCACGCGCCGTCCCCAATCCGTTGCCGAAGAAGCACCTTCCGCTGGTGTTTGGCATCGCCGTAGTCGTAGTGATCGTGCTTGCGGTACTTCTGGGCTGGATCACCGCGGGGAACCTTAAATGGGTAGTCGTGACGGTAGTGGTAGTGGCTGCGATTGCCTACTTCAGCGTGATTCTCAGCAGTGCGAAAGTCTCCGGAACTGAGCGCAGCCGGGGCTACTCATTTATTCCGTTGTTCATTGCCAGCGCGGCCTTCTGGTCGCTTTTCCAGCAGCAGTTCACCGTTTTGCCGATCTACGCAGACGAGCGCCTGAACCGCAGTCTGTTCGGCTGGGAGATGCCTGCCGCTTGGGTGCAGTCGATCAATGAATCGCCCCGGTGTGTCCGGAGGGTTTCTCAGACGATGAGCCTGTCGGCGGCTGCCGTGCTCTGGTAGTGATTGTAGTAGTGGTTTTCTAGCTCTACTGGTGGGATGTCTCCGCAGTACTGGTAGAGCCTTCGGTGGTTGTACCAATCGGCCCATTCAGCGGTGCCGATTTCGACTTCTTCTAGAGTCCGCCAGGGCTTGCCGGGTTTGATCAGCTCGGTCTTATAAAGCCCGTTGATGGTTTCCGCCAAGGCGTTGTCGTAACTATCACCCACAGAACCGATCGAGGGGCGGATACCGGCCTGGGCCAGGCGTTCGGTGAAGGCCAAGGAGGCGTATTGAGCCCCGGCATCGTGATGATGAATCACCCCGGAAATCTCAGCCCCGGCCCGTTCACGACTCCAGATTGCCTGATTAACTGCGTTGAGCACTAGCACGGTGTTCATAGAAGCACTCGCTGACCAGCCCAGGATCCTCCGAGAGTAAGCATCGATCACGAAGGCAACATAGACCCACCCGGACCAGGTCGAAACATAGGTGAAATCATCTACCCATAGCCGATCCGGTGCCGTTGGTGTGAAATCACGGCGGACCAAGTCCTTCGCTCGGGCCGCCTTCGAGTCTTTGATCGTGGTGCGTTTGACCTTGCCACGGACCGCACCCTGTATGCCAAGTAACCCCATGAGCCGTTCTACCGTGCACCTGGCCACCGGCACACCTTCACGGTTCATCGCCAACCAGACTTTCCTGGTGCCGTACACCCCGTAATTAGCGGCATACACCTTCTGGATCACGGGCTTGAGCACCTCATCACGTTGTTCTCGGTGAGATCGTGTTTTATCCACCCATTCGTAGTACGTGGACGGGGTGGTCTTCACCCCGTCCCAGTAAGCACCTGGCAGATCGACTCGACACCCCACCGCAATCCATTATTCTCGCGGTGACCGGCATGGTCCTTGATGTATTTCACGATCAGTGTTGTGGCGGTCGAGTTCGACCGCGAAAAAAGCTGAAGCACTCCGAAGGATCGCGTTCGCCCGTTTCAGCTCAGCGTTCTCACGCCGTAACCGTTTCAGCTCGGCCGATTCCGTGCTCGTTGTTCCAGTTCTAGTACCAACATCGATCTCGGCTTGCCGGACCCATTTACGCACCGTTTCCGGCACACCCACACCCAAAAGCTGGGCAACTTTTTGCATCGCCGCCCACGCCGAAGACGCACCCTCCATCTCCGCCACCATGCGCACCGTACGATCCTTCAACTCCTGCGGATACCGTGTCGTAGTTTTCCCTGCCATGTCCTGATCCTCTCAAACAAGAAAGTCTCCGGACACACCGGGGCGATTCACACCCATAAAGATGGTGACTTTATCTCGCTCAATGATCTCTAAAGCCTTCGCTGGATCAAACCGCGGCAATAAGGTCAGCGAAGATCCGGTTCGTATTGCGGCGTTGAGTCCACAGGTCAGACCAAAGATATGAAACAGCGGTAAACCTCCGAAGATCACGTCATTTTCGTTGATCTTGAACATGCCTACACTGACATCGCAATTGCTCAGCAAATTGTCGTGAGTTAGCTCCGCACCTTTGGGATTGCCGGTGGTTCCAGAGGTATAAAGTACGACGGCGGTGTCCCCGGCCGTCGTGTCGGCCATCGCTGGTAGCGCCTCCGTAGCGTCCAATAAAGTCATGAAATTTCCGTCAAGAGGCACTACCTCAACGGGTGTATGTCCTGATTCATCCGCTGCCCTGGCCGCGCCGGCTTGAACCTCCTCAACCACTCCTTCCCAGGCAAAGGCAATTGAGGCGCCCGAGTTTTCCAGATGGAAAGCGACCTCACGCGATTTGAGCAAAGGGTTCATCGGTACGACGATCGCACCAGCTCGCAACGCGCCATAAAAAACAACTGGCATGTACGGCAAGTTCGGGCAGATGAGGGCAATTCGGTCGCCGCACCCCACACCTTTTGCGGCTAGCAGCCCGGCAAGTTTCTGACTGAGCTGATCCAGATCGGTATAGCTGAGCTCGACGTCGTCCATCTTGATAGCCGTGCGATCCGGAAATTTTTCCGCAGAGGAGGTCCAAATTGAGGCGAGGTTCATTGGCTCATTCGGAGCCACTACAACTTCATTCACCGCTAAGCTCCTTTGCAAGCGAGAGACGTTACTGATCAGTAGCTTAGCGTTCACTGCAGAAAATTGCGCTAACCCGACGCCGCCGCTTGGCGCAATCTCAGGCTATGCCAGGGCTGCCACAGTGGCCGATTGATTGGAGCGTAGAAGCGATTGCGCAATGAATCCGCTGCCTTTCAAATCTTCAATAAACTCACGCAGGAACGCCACAGTTTCTGGCCGACGACTCTTACTAGTTCCGAGCGCTTGCTGGATTTCCATAAACCGCTCATCAAGTAATCGATACCCTGAATGCGAGGCGACAAATTCGGAAACGGGTTCTCTAATTCCCGCCCCCACTTCCAAGCCAAGGTTTTCAAAGACCTCAGTACCTTCTTCGTCGCGAACCACTTCAGCCCTTACTAAGCTTCGGCTCAGAAACAGGTCATAGGCCGATCCCTCTTTGACGCCGATCCGAACGCCGCGCTGGTCAACGTCCGCGAGCGAGGAAATCCTGGACTTTTCTGGCACCACATAGACTCCCTCAATCACCACGTAGGGTGCGGTGAAGGCTACTTCAGCCGAGCGAGCGGGATCAATCGCCAAGAAACAAATATCAGCTTGGCCCGAAGCCATCGCTTCAAAAGACTTCCTCGCCGCATCAAAACAGATCAGCTCCAGAGGAACCGTCAGCCTGCTAGCTAGCTCCCGAGCGATGTCCACGGCGACCCCCGTGGGGTGCCTAGCGGCTCCCTGGGCAAACACAGGGTTGCCCAAATTAATCGAAGCTCGTAATGAACCTTTTTGCGCCAAATAAGCGGAGATCGAGACAACATCCATAGCAGCCAGTCTAGACATAGGCCCCAGCAAGCCTTTGACTAATATGCCACCTCGCCAAGCATGTATAGACAACTATTGACAGGTGACTCAAATCACTTTACGGTTTGTTACTGGCTAGTAACTTACTAGCTCTTATCTCTGCAGCATCCTTCAACGACGAAAGATTCACCATGCGGAAAGATAACCAAGCTCGCTTGCTGGGCGCCATTGCACTAACTGCCCTAGTCAGTTCGCAACTCTTTGGCACACTGCCCGCGGAGGCTACAGCAGCAGCTGGCCTACGCGCACCCGCGTCTTTCCTAAGCAATCAAAAACCATTGACCGGGCCGATCGACCGATATGTCGCAATGGGTGATTCCTATGCGGCGGGACCATTGATTCCCAGCACCCGAAGCTCTAATTGCATTCGCTCCACCAACAACTATGCAACCTGGCTGGCCTACAACCGCGGACTCGTGGGTTGGTCGGGCTGGATGAATGATCAATTCCAGGACGTCTCCTGCAGCAGCGCAACCACCGATGCCGCAGCCAACCGTGCCGTCTTCAATCAAGCCAGCCTGCTTCCTGTCGATGAAGCACCCGAACTTGATGCGGTGACCGCAAATACCAATCTCATCACCATCACGATGGGCGGAAACGACGAGGGCCTCTTTGACTCGCTAGTCAGCCAATGTCCTGCAGTAAAAGACCGAGCTCCGGAGGGTTCGCCGTGTCGTGATTTCTTTCGGACTAAAGACGGTCATGATCAATGGGAAGGCACTTTAGCTCGAACCCAGGACCGACTAAGCGATGTTCTGGCAGCTATTCGGCTAAAAGCCGCGCCAGGCGCCAGAATTCTTGTCGTCGGCTACGGCCTACGTTTGCCGGACGACGGGACGGTCTGTAGCGCGGTTGATATTGCCAAGGGCGACTACAGCTACCTTAACGAGCAATCATTCAAGCTCAACCGAGCCCTAGCTGCCGCCGCTAGAGCGCAACAGGTTGGTTTCGTGGATACCTATACCGCAACAGCCGGGCACACCGCTTGCGACCCGAACCCCTTTATTCAGGGATCTTCAACCAACATCTTTTCGGCGGTGTCGAATCATCCGACCAAAGCAGCCATGGTTTCGACGGCGGACCTGATCGACCAGGTCTTACGCGGCAATGCTGCCGCCTCGCCGTCGCAACCAATTCCCATTCTGACAGGAACCCTTGGTCAACCTGTCAGTAGTTCGCAAGCCGAGGTAAATGAGCAGCTGGCCGATCGGCTCAACAACTCAACCGCTGAAAACAGCTCCCTACTGCCAAAATAGGCATCGCCTGGGCCACGTAATCAATGCAGCAGCCTTGCGCGGTTTAGGCGGAAGGAATTACCGGCAACAGCAAGTAGGAAGGCTGCTCGCCGCCGCTATGAATCCGGTGAGTACCGGCGAACACCGCTAAGTCACGATCAACTGGGTCGTTATGCAGGAATTCTGTTGGATCGTTTCGGTCGGCCGCTTGAAGCACTAGTCCCAAACGATGACCTTTGCCAAAGACCCTGCTTGTCGGCAAGATTTCCACGACCGCTGGAACTATTTCATCCGGCACCAAGAGCTCAGGGACTTCGTGTCGGTGCATCGGACGGTACGGCAGCGATCGCTCTTCATCCCAAGCTCGATGCGAGAGCCGCAACCATCCGCGAGCTACCGGGTCACCTAATTGCCCCAAGGTTCCCTCGGACGTTACTTCCTTGCCTTGCTCGTCCAGATCAATGATGATGACAAAAAGATCCATATCTTGCGTGTCAGCACTGACTCAAACGTAAAGCGCCGCCGGCCCGGTAATTTCGACATCGTGCTCAAATGGCGCAGTGAACAGCGTACTTCCACCAGCCGGCGCTGGGTAACTTGTGACAGCCGTTTCAGCCGGTGGCGTCGTATCGAGCGAACCACGAGCAACATCCAGGTGGGACTTCGTCCATTCAGTCCGCGCAATTGGCCATTCAGCCTCTGTTCGCTCAAAGGAACCATCGGGGCCGGAAATGGTTAGGCGAACCGGCGGTTCGTCCTGCCAAGCGGTCTCGTCTCCGGCCAGAAACCGATCAAAAAACCGCTTTTGATATTCACGACCGTGTTCAGAGTGAAATGGTGCATAGTGGTTTCCCTCGTGGATTTCCAGCCATTTATCTGTTGAACCAGCAGCCAGGTAGCCCTCAATATTTCCGCTTAGGTGAAGACCGTAAGCTCGCCAATTCCCAGACGATAACAATGGCACCGTACTCTGAGACAAATCAAGATCGCGCTCCTGGTAATACTCGTCCCGGACCCGATGCTCACGCAGCTCTTTGGTGATGTCTGCGTTGCCAGCAATTGCAGTACGGGGGTTTGGCTCACCAGCCGTCAGTGAAGCCATTACTGAGAATGCCACCGTGGTAGGCCCAATCACGGTAGATGTCCACAGCACCTTCCCACGGCACCATGGCAGCCAAGTGAGGCGGCTGCTTGGCCGCAACATGCCATTGTCCGATTGCGTAGTACGAGATGCCGAGTAAGCCAACCTTGCCGTGACTGCAACTTTGAACGCCGGTCCATTCGATAGCATCGTAGAAGTCGTCCCATTCTTGCGGCGAAAATAAAGCCATCCGACCAGCAGAATTCCCAGTACCTCGTTGATCTACTCGAACCAGTGCATACCCACGCGGCACCCACCAGTCAGGGTTTGGCGTCTCCCACGTCATGTATGGACCATGCTCCGCGATCGCCGCATATGCCTTCGGGTTGAAGTCCGAGAAATGAATATCTTTGCCATACGGTCCATGCACCAGAAGAACCGAATGGCCCAGGTCCGGTTGGGCGAAAGAAATCTGCGCGAAGCACGACGCCGTCACGCGTTGTTACTGCGAGATCTTTTTCGATGGTCAATGCTGTCTGAACTGGCATGAGATCCCCACTTTCGTGTATCAATCGTGATATCAATTCCTTATATACACTAATTGACTATAACGACAAAGGAGCACCCAACCATGGATGCTTTCGATGTCATAGTTGTTGGCGGTGGGCAGGTTGGCATGATGACCGCAGCGCTTTTGGATTCAGCGGGAGTTCGGGTGGCTGTTTTCGAACGCAATAGCGAACCAAGCCATCAAACCCGCGGTTCCACGATGCACCCACGCACGCTTGAGATGTGCAGTACCCTCGACGCCGGCGACGGCCGTCGGGTGAGCGATGTACTGCTCGCCCAAGGTCTAAAGGTCTCAGGTCTTCACTACGGAACGCTTCCAGACTTTCTCGACTATCACGGCCTGGACTCCCCCTTTCCTTTCGGATTGATGATTGCGCAACACCGCACAGAGGCCGCACTCGCAGCACTTCTACGCCACCGAGGGGTGCCGGTATATCTTGGCGCCGAGGTGACCGAGGTGGAACAAACAGAAGATCAAGCGCGAATTCGTTGCAATGATCTTTGGTACTCCGCGAAATATCTGGTCGGAGCCGATGGTGCACGCAGCACTGTACGCAACTTCGCAGGAATTGAATTTTCTGGCACCACGCCCGATGAGATCGGCTACGTTGCGGACGTGTTCATGACAAATCCGCCGCAAGAAACCATTCATTATTGGAATCAGGACTTCGGTCCAGCCAGTGTCGTCCCGCTAACTGACACCACAACTCGGGTATTTGGCATCCTGGCTCGCGACATCCACCTAACGGCTGAAGAGGTGCGCGCTCGGCAGGCCGTTCCGCTAACCACCTCCGATGTGCGTAACGCACTCATCGGCGTCACCGGCCAAGATTTTGGCATGCAAAGCGCGTCTTGGTTATCTAAGTCAAGCCATTCAGCTCGACTCGCGACGAGCTTCCGGAACGGTCGCATCTTTCTCGCTGGCGACGCTGCTCACGTTCACTTCCCAGCTGGCGGCCAGGGGCTCAATGTTGGCATTCAGGATGCTGCCAATCTTGCCTGGAAGCTGGCGGCCGAGATCCAGGGCTGGGCGCCAGAGCGCCTGATCTCAGGTGCCGAAAGTTACGACGCCGAGCGTCGCCCGATTGCCGAACACGTCGTGTTCGACACGCAGGTACAAGATGCCCTGATGCATACATTTAGCCCGGCCGGCGCCGCATTGCGTCAGCTGTTTAGCAGCTTTATTGCCCAAGGTGGCGAGGTTGCCCGGAAATTAGCGGGCTCGGTGTCCGGAATTGCGGTGGCCTACCCTCAGCATCATGACGTCCACGAGCTAGTTGGCACCCGCGCGCCTGACCTTGTCTTGACTGAAGGTAATCTGCAACGCCAACTACAGCCTGATCGTTTCCTGCTCCTCGATTTCGCTTCGAATGCTTCGTTGGAGAGCTTTGCTTCAACGCACGTGGAGGTACGGACTGCCCCACTACCGGCTGGCTCCCACCGAGCCAATTGGGCCGACGTGCAAGTGGCATTGATCCGGCCAGATGGATACATTGCGCATGCCGGGTCCTCGACGACGGGGCTAGCAGAGGTCATTGCGAGCTGGACTGAACCGAGCCTGCAGCCCCTGAACGGGCAGCTAGCGTAAGGCCACAACAGGTTGATCGAAAACAAGAAAACACTGGCCCGCCAATAGGCGGACCGGTGTTTTGTATCTATCGTATGGTGGAGGTAAGGGGATTCGAACCCCTGACCCCTTGCATGCCATGCAAGTGCGCTACCAGCTGCGCCATACCCCCATATTCAGTTGTTTTGCTGCCGGAGTAACTTGTCTATCTTAGAACAGTTCTAAGACCCTTGCCAAATCCAGCACCGGCTGATCCGAGCTATGCAGCTAGCCTTCTTGTTGCACGGGCCGCTCCGGTAACGAACCGGCATTATGCTCGGTAAGTCGCCAGCCAGCGAGTTCGGATCGTTCTTCGATAACAGACCAATGACAATTGGCCAGACCCGACAGAATTCCCCAAGATTCTGGGGCTAGGCCAAGGATCTTGGCTAATCCTGATCTTGCTGCGCCGCCGTGCGTGACCACGACGAGCAGGCCGTCGTTAGAGAGATCCTCTACCGCCGCCAAAACCACCTCGACCATCCGCTCCCCTACTTCAGTAGGGGTTTCACCGCCACCGGGCCGAACGTCCACCGCACCAGATTTCCATTGCGCGGATTCTTCAGGGAAGGCGAGGTCAATTTCAGCGAAGCTAGATCCTTCCCAGCTGCCAGCAAAAGTTTCTCGGAGCCGTGCGTCAACTCCAGGCGTCAGACCAACAGCCGTCGCCAGATACGAAGCAGTTTCGCGAGCTCGGGAGAGATCCGAGCTCAAAATAATCTCTGGCTCAAGTACCGCGAGCAAAGTGGCTGCCCGCTGCGCCTCTAACTTGCCGACGTCGTCAAGCGGGATATCTGCTTGGCCTTGAAACCGGCCACTAGCGTTCCACTCCGTCCGACCGTGCCGAAGATACAGGACTCGCTTCATGAATCGAGTTGCAGATCCACCACTGGGCAGTCTTTCCACAGCCGATCGAGGGCATAGAAGACCCGATCTTCTTCATGCTGAACGTGCACCACAACTTCGATGTAGTCCAGTAATACCCAACGTCCTTCAGAACGACCTTCGCGACGAACCGGGCGGAGGTTTTGCTTGAGCATTTCCTCCTCGATTCCGTCCACGATGGCGTTGACTTGCCTTTCGCTGGGCGCGGAGGCAATCAAGAAAATATCCGTGATAGCTAGTTGATCGCTCACATCCAATGCGACGATATCTAGGGCCAGTTTCTCGGAAGCAGCGTGCGCAGCGGCACGTGCTAGGGCGAGAGAACTATCAGTAGCGGTCAATGTGCTCCTCAAATGGGTGGCTCAACGAGCCATCAATGTAATGATGATCATGCTTACTCCTGCAATCAATGCGCCGAGGCCAATAACAGCCACACCCCATTGCAAAAATCGGTTTCGCTGGACCCGGCCAAGGCCTGCGGTAACGGCATCCAGCGGTTCTAAACCATGCGCGCGCTGCGCAGGCATTGGCGCAACTTCGCCGTCTTTCAAGGCAAGGGACTGATCAGCATTATTTTTGCCGATTACCGCTGGACGAACTCGCGCTGCCTGTTCCGCTAACCGCAGCACTTGCGCGCGGCTGCGTTGGTTCGATTCATCCGCAGCCGAAGCTTGGTCTGCGGTTGGCGCGGCCACCGCTGGCATAGATTTCGGTGGCCGATTGGGCCGAAGCAAGGTTGGATTGGATCTGGTCACAACCGGAACGTGTGAAGTTGCTGGCGCTTGTAAAACTGGACGCTCAACGCCGGGTACCTTCACAAACTGCAGTGGAGTCACCATCGCGAGGTTATACGCCGTTGTGGGGTCATTGAGTTTCTGTCTGGCGTCAGCGCTTTCTTCGGCGAGCCGAGCACGCGCTTGAGCCCGTTCGTTCAGAATAGCCGCCCGCTCTGCCAAAGCTTTTTGCTGTGCTAAAACTTCAAGATCTACCGTCAACGGATCCCCGTTTGGCGGCATCGACTCGAGCTGTGTTCGAGCATCGTTGACGAGCGCATCGCGCTCAGCTAGCGCGGTCGCCATCGACGACGATGCTTCTGCGTTATCGCTAGGCATTGGTTTCGCTGCCGCCAAGGAATCGGCGTCGAGAATTTGCAGCGGATTTGTGGCTGGCGCACGATCGGCGTCAATCTGCTGCTTCCGCAATAGCTTTCGTGAAGGTAGCGGTGCTTCAACTTCAACCGCATCGACAACTTCCCGATATGCTCTGAGCGCCGCTCGATCACGGGCTCTGACTTCGGAGCTTCGTTCGACACGATCTGGAGCTGTACCGTCTGCTGGCACATCGAGCGCGCGGCGGCTCCTTCGTTGTTCGTTGGCTGCCAGCTCGACCCCCTCGGGCAGGTCAGTACCGGATGAAGTAGCAACCGGCGACGCGGCAGCGGAGGTCGACGGCGGTTTTGTTGGAGCTTCAGGCAGCGCAAGTGGCAGTGGAGCTACCGCAGCATTTCGAGCTCGTTCTTCAGCCCGTCGAGTCTGTCTTGTTGACTCCTGCGCGCGTCGGCTTCGCGCGGTGCTCTGAGTGGACTCTACAAGCTGACCTTCGGCAGGCTCTGAATTGCCCGTCAAGGGGGCCGCATGCGAACCATGGTGGCGTACCGGAGCGACTTCTTGAACCGGTTCAGCAGAACTTTCAGGGCTGGGAAACAACGGCACCGAAGGATACGCCGGTGCCTCGACCTCGTTTGACGAGGTGGAAAGCTGCGCACGCCGCAAGTCTTTGCGGCTTCGTGGCTGCTCGGCGTCCTGGCTCATACTTGCGTCTTCCACTGTTCGTTCGTGCTGGTCACTGGTTTTCTTGATCTTCGCCCTGCTGGTACAGGCCGTGCTTGCCGATGTATTGCACGACGCCGTCTGGCACCAAATACCAGACGGGACGCGCCGAAGCCACACGATCGCGACAATCAGTCGAAGATATCGCCATAGCGGGCACCTCCAAAAGGCTTACGTCCTTGCGTCCTGCGTCATCCAATACATGCCCTGGTCGAGTGACGCCGACAAAGTGCGCCAACGACCAAAGCTCATCACTATCTTTCCATGACATGATCTGAGCCATAGCGTCCGCGCCGGTAATGAAGAACAAATCCGCATCCGGCCGCCTTTGACGCAAATCTCGCAAGGTGTCGATCGTGTAGGTCAACCCGGGTCGATCAATATCCACCAGGCTCACGGTGAAACGCGGATTTGCCGCAGTTGCAATGACCGTCATGAGATAACGATGCTCAGCTTCGCTGACCTGACGTTTAGCCTTCTGCCAAGGTTCCCCCGTTGGCACGAAGACGACCTCGTCCAGTTCGAACCTGGCAGCGACCTCACTTGCTGCAACCAGGTGGCCGTGATGAATCGGGTCGAACGTGCCACCCATAACACCCAGCCGCACCCGGCGATTCGGATCACCATGCGGAATCGTGCCGAGTCGCACTTGCTGCTCAGTGATTGGAGGTCGCCTTGACCTCGCCGTGATCGTGGTTATTCGTGTGTTGGCGATGCGGATCTGGCTCTTCTTCATGAGCTTCATGACGGTTACCGAGGTTGGTAAACGACATGGTGATGAACATGAGCAAGAGCAGCACCAGAATTGCCACCACGCCGAACATCCAGAACGGCATAAATAAGGGGGCCGGCTCCTCATGCTCGCTTGCGGCAATGACGGCTGCTCCGACGAGCTGGGTCAGCATTTTTCTCCCTGTAATCGATTCTGGGGAATTTTCTTATCGACACCATGTTACGCGGCTTAGCCGCGAACTTGGCCCTCGCCATGCACAATCCACTTGGTTGTGGTCAATTCGGCCAATCCCATGGGCCCGCGGGCATGCAACTTTTGGGTAGAAATACCCACTTCGGCGCCAAGTCCAAACTCACCGCCGTCGGTAAATCTGGTCGACGCATTCACGATTACTGCCGCCGAATCAATCTCAGCGACGAACTTCTCGGTGTTGAGCAGATTATTCGACAAGATTGCTTCGGTATGACCTGTGGTCCAGCGACGAATGTGCTTGATGGCCTGATCAAGCGAATCGACCATCGCCACGGCCAGATCAAGATCCATATATTCAGTGGCCCAATCATGATCGTCAGCCAGCACCGCCACTACCCCGGCTGGGAGCTTTGCCATGATGCGCTCATCGACGTGCAATCGCACGCCA
This sequence comes from Renibacterium salmoninarum ATCC 33209, assembly GCF_000018885.1. Lineage (NCBI taxonomy): Bacteria > Bacillati > Actinomycetota > Actinomycetes > Micrococcales > Micrococcaceae > Renibacterium > Renibacterium salmoninarum. The sequence goes on from NC_010168.1 coordinate 2,886,134, forward strand.
GCAGCGGCCAAAGCGGACAGGACTGGCCCAAGTGCCTTGGAGCCTTCGTGCACCAAAAGTGTCTCTACCGTGTTGCAAACACTGGGCCGCTGTGTTTTGGAATTCAATAAGATTTCGACCGAAGACTCGACGGCGGCAGATTCGTCGATGAAAATGTGCACATTACCCTCACCGGTTTCGATCACCGGCACCGACGAATTGTCAACGACCGTCTGAATCAACTCATGGCCACCACGTGGAATCAGCACATCCACTCGTCCACGAGCTCGCATCAAGGCAGCAGCACCCTCGCGTCCAAAGGAATCGACGCTTTGGACCGCGTCAACCGATAGCCCCACCTTCTCCAAGGCATCCCGCATGACATTCAGTAATGCCGTGTTCGTTTGCGCCACCGCGCTACCGCCACGCAAAATCACGGCATTGCCGCTCTTGAGCGCCAAACCGGCAATATCTATCGTGACGTTGGGCCGCGCTTCGTAAATCGCGGCTATTACGCCCATCGGCACGTTGACCTGTTGCAGCCGAAGTCCGTTTGGCAGGGTCTGCCCGCGAACAACTGTGCCCACTGGATCAGGCAGTGCGGCAAGGTTTTCCAATGCCACCGCAAGTTTCTTTATCCGCTCCTGATTCAGCGACATCCGATCCAGCAATGCGTCCGAAGTGCCGGATTCCTTGGCCGCCGCGATATCAGCCGCATTCGCTGACAGCACATTGTCTTGGCGGGCCAACAGTTCATGAGCAATAGCTAACAGGGCACGGTCTTTCCAGGCTCGATTAGCGCGACTAAGTTTGCGGGCTGCAGTCCTTGATCGGTCCGCGATCGCAAAGACCGCAGCTTCGACCGGCACGTTATCCGCCGGAGACGAATTCTGCACGCCGTCCTGCTTGGCGTCATCTGCCGTGGAGGCGGTCGCTGAACTGATGAGCTCTGTCATGGATCAAGTGTAATCGCGCGCAGTAGACGAGCAGAAGTTGGGGATCAAATGAGAACTAAGTCATCCACATGGACGACGGCGCGGACGTAGTCTCGGCCCAATTCTCCGGCTAGATCCTTAGTTTTCTTGCCCAGCATCGTTGGCAATTCCGCGGCGTCATAATTGACCAAGCCGTGCGCAAACGTGCGGCCCGCTAAGTCAACTAATTCAACGGCGTCGCCCGCTTCGAACTCGCCGGACACTGCTTTGATTCCGGCTGGCAATAAGGATTTATGTCGTTCCCGGATGGCAGCAACGGCGCCGTCGTCCAGAGTTAACTTTCCGTGGGTGCTAGCCAGATGTGCCAGCCATAGCAACCGAATCGGACGTCGTTCGCCATGCAAACTAAACCAGGTGCCCACATCGGCACCGGCCAAAGCCGCCTCGGCATTCGCTGCTGAAGTAACTAAAGCTGGTGTGCCAAACCCTGCCGCGATGGACGCAGCTTGGACTTTGGTCGCCATTCCGCCAGTACCCACTCCAGCGGAACCGACCGAGCCAATCTTGATTCCGGCAAGATCCTCAGGGCTGCTTATCTGCTCAATTCGCCGGGCTCCGGTGTTTGGCGGCCCGTCGTAGACCGCATCGACGTCGGAAAGCAGCACCATTGCGTCGGCCTTGACGAGGTGCGCCACCAGAGCTGCTAATCGATCGTTGTCACCAAAGCGAATCTCGTGTGTTGCCACGGTGTCATTTTCATTCACGATGGGAAGTACACCGAGATTAAGTAGGCGCTCCAATGCTCTGTACACATTGGCATATTGGGTGCGTCGGGTGAGATCTTCTGCTGTGAGCAGCACCTGACTAACCGTGACATTGTGGCTACCAAAAGCGGCACCGTAGCGGGCCATCAACAGGCTCTGCCCCACGCTCGCAGCCGACTGCTGCGTCGCTAGATCCTTAGGACGTCGGGCCAAGCCCAAAGGGGCTAACCCGGCCGCGATCGCACCTGAGGAGACTAAAATAATCTCGGCGCCTTGCTTCTTTCGAGCCGCCAATACATCGACAAGCTGACTAAGCGCCTGCTCAGATATGCCGCCACTTACCGAGGTGAGTGAGGAAGACCCGACTTTAACGACGATTCGAGAGGCAGTTTTTAAGAGCTCTCGACCGCCGACGACGACGCTATCAGAGCGCATCGCCGTCGTCCGTGCTGGCAGCTTCTCGACTTTCATGCGCTTCGCGGTCACGGCGAGCAGACACAGATTCGGTCCAAATGCCTGCTTTTCGCTCTGACTCAAGCTCAGCTCGCGCAGCAGATTTCGCGTCCCGCCGCTCTTGATACTCTTCACGTTTTTGCGATCGGGTTGGACGGTCGCCCAGATCCGTAAAACGAGGATCGGTGCCACGAGGCCCGCTCAGCAATTCGGCACCGGCCATCATGGTGGGCTCCCAATCGAAGACCACGGCATTTTCGCCATCTTCACCGATTACCACGGTGTCGCCGGGTTTAGCGCCCTTTTTGAAAAGTCCGTCTTCAACACCTAATTTGTTCAGGCGCTCTGCCAAGTAGCCGATTGCTTCTTCGTTAGTGAAGTCCGTTTGCTTCACCCAACGCACTGGCTTAGCACCAAGAACTCGGAACAACGGCTCCAAATTGCGCTCTTCGGGGCGAATGGTGAATTCTTTGCGATTGACCGCACGTGGCCGAAGGACTGGCGGGGTAATTTTGGCTGTGACGACAGTTGCTCGCGCCCGCGCTGCGGTGACTAGTTCTGCCATGGCAAAGGAAAGCTGGCGCAATCCTTCATGGGAAGAAGCGGAAACCTCGAAGACGCGGTAGCCGCGACCCTCTAATTCGGCGCGAACGAACTCTGCCATATCTTTACCGTCAGGGGTGTCGATCTTATTCAACGCCACGAGCTTTGGCCGCTCGTTAAGCGGAATAACTTCGCCGTCAACACCCGCGTAGCTCATATCAACCGCGTACTTTTCAAGCTCCGCTTCAATAATCGCTAAATCGCTAAGAGGATCTCGATCTGATTCGAGCGTCGCAGTATCCAACACATGCACAAGTGCGGTACAACGCTCAACGTGGCGCAGGAAGTGGTGGCCAAGACCTTTGCCTTCACTAGCACCTTCAATAAGCCCAGGCACATCGGCAATGGTGAAGCGAACTTCGCCCGCTTCCACGACGCCAAGATTTGGAATCAAGGTGGTGAAGGGGTAATCCGCAATTTTGGGTCGTGCGGCGCTCATCGCAGCGATGAGGCTGGACTTACCAGCCGATGGGAAGCCAACGAGTGCGATGTCTGCAATCGATTTGAGTTCCAGTACGATATCGGAGGCTTCTCCGTCTACGCCGAGCAACGCGAATCCTGGCGCACGGCGTTTCTGTGAGGACAGCGAAGAATTACCCAAGCCACCTTGGCCACCGGCTGCAGCAACATACTCGGTACCTTCACCAACCAAGTCAGCCAAGACTTCACCGTCTTTAGTTTTCACCACGGTGCCGTCAGGGACCGGCAAGATCAGCGTTTCGCCTTGCTTGCCGCCACGCCAATCGCCCATTCCTTGGCCACCGTTACTCGCGTGTCGGTGCGGTGCGTGGTGGTAGTCCAAGAGCGTGGTTGTTTGGTGCGAAACCCGCAGGATGACGTTACCGCCGTCGCCACCATTGCCGCCGTCGGGACCACCCAGGGGCTTGAATTTTTCGCGCTTGACCGAAACGCAACCGTGGCCACCAGAGCCACCTGAGACGTGGAGCACCACTCTGTCAACAAAGCTTGCCATCGTGATCTCCTTGAATTCAGGGGGCTGGTATCTATAATCTAGGACCAGCTTAAAACAGCGGTGGAGCGAGCCGTTCGGCCCGCTCCACCGCAAAAAATTGTGCTTAGTGCCGAAATTACTCGGCTGCTGCAGCTACAACGATGTTCACAACGCGGCGTCCGCCACGTGCGCCGAACTCAACTGCACCAGCTTCCAGTGCGAAGAGAGTGTCATCCTTGCCACGGCCAACGCCTGCGCCGGGGTGGAAGTGGGTGCCGCGCTGGCGGACGATGATCTCGCCTGCTTTGACGACCTGGCCGCCGAAACGCTTCACGCCCAAGTACTGTGCGTTGGAATCCCGACCGTTACGAGTCGAACTCGCGCCCTTTTTATGTGCCATTGTTTTTCCTGCCTTGAGTCTCTAAGGATGCTTACGCGATCGAGGTGACTTTGACCTTGGTCAACGCCTGGCGGTGGCCCTGGCGCTTCTTGTAACCGGTCTTGTTCTTGAACTTCTGAATGACAATCTTCGGACCACGGAGGTCTTCGAGGATCTCTGCCTTTACCTTGACCTTTGCCAGGTCTTTCGCATCCGAGGTGATCTTCTCACCATCAACCAGGAGAACAGCAGGCAGCTCAATGGTGCTGCCAACTCCACCGGGGACGCGGTTCAGGGTCACGAAGTCTCCAACGGAAACCTTCTCTTGGCGGCCGCCTGCGCGGACAATCGCGTAAACCACTGGGTAACTCACTTCTCTCGACGATAAAAAACTAAAGTTTGCGTGCGGAAACTGATTGCTTCCGTTCTCAGGATCTGCTTGTGCCACTCGCCGAGGGAATCTGAGCATCTTCGCTGTGATTTTCACTGCGAAAGACACGACCCAATAACTGCGTATGCACCGACAGTCCAGAATACGCCATGAAGCGCTGACACTGCAAATGCACGAACTTCTCGATACTTCGAATTAACTCAGTTTCACCAAGAGCTCGAATGGCTGCGCGGCGAACCGTGCCTGTCCATACTACCGGGCGCTGAGCGCGCTACCAAGCAGGGCGCGCTGTGCGTCGAAGAAATCCAGTTCATGCTGGCTCGCTTCGAAGAAAGCGTTCCGCATGGATTCCAGCGATTTAGGGCCCGCTACTGCGGCTGCCTGCTCCGCATATCGAATTGCTAACGCGGTAGAAGCGAAGAACTCTGCATCGGAATACGTTGCCAACCAAGCTGCATAGGGATGGTCATCTTTTACCGGTGCCAGCGCGGATAGCTCTGCCCCAACCCAGGCATAGAGCCAAAAACAAGGCAGCACGGCAGCTACTAAGGTGCCATAGTCGCTGGCGCTGGCAGCCAATAGATGATCAACGTATCGCTTGGTCACCGGGCCCTGTACCAGCTGCGCGGGATGCTCACGCAACCACGTCCGATGCATTTCCGACTCGACACTCTAGCGCGTTGGCGGCGCTCTTGGCCAAAAACAGCTACTCCCCTTCGGTGGGCGCAAGGGCGCTTGCTCTGGCTAAAGCGCGAGAGTATTCCTTCAAATAAAGTGCATCTTGCGCCAAATAGTAAGCAAAGTCACTTTCGGCCAGCTCTCCGGAGCGCAGATCTTTGATCAAAGGCAACGCCAGAATGCCGGCTCGGATCGGTTCGATCTCCTGCCACCAACTTTCAGTCACCGACGCCGTTTGCCATTGATGAAAATGATGGACCGGGCCGTATCCATTGCCTACGTTGAGCTCCGAACCCCTACGAATTGCGCCGTGCAGCCAGGTTGTTGCTCCCCGAAGACTTTCGTGCCAATTACCAACAAGCGCCTGGCGAGTAGCTATCGCAGCGGAGAGCGAACACCCGGTGCCGTGTGTGTTGTTCGTCTCAATTCGACGAGCTTCAAAGACAACCGGCGCTTCTCCGACCGATATCAGTGCATCTTTGACAATTTCATCAGTGAAATGTCCACCTTTAAGCAGCACCTTAGTGTCATATGCTGCGGCTAAATCGAAGGCCATCTGCACCGCGGTGGCCCAGTCCTTAGGTTCAGGTTTACCGAGCAAAGCGCCCATCTCCGGCAAGTTTGGCGTGATTAGATCAGCTTGGTGAAGTAAGCCTCGTAGCGCGATCTCCGCCGCTGGGTCCAATAGTCGAGCACCACTGGAAGCGATCATGACAGGATCTAAAACTACGAGTGGTGGCTGAGCCTTTCGAAGCCAAGCACTGACGGCGCCAATCACCGCGGCATCTGCCAACATGCCGATTTTGACGGCGTCGACAGTAATGTCTTCGCTAATTGCTTCAAGTTGGCTAACCAAGAATTCGATCGGTGGCACGTGCACCGCCCGCACTCCCCTGGTATTTTGCGCCGTCAGAGCGGCGATAACTGCCATGCCGTAACCACCATTGGCACCGATACTTTTCAGATCTGCTTGAATCCCAGCCCCACCCGCAGGATCCGAGCCGGCGATAGTCAGCACTCTGGGTACCTGCTTTGTGGGCACTGGTTCTAATAGCAAGTGGTTTGGCGTGAGCGGCAGCATCTGACATCCCTCCGCCGGTGCTAACCGGACAGGTTCAACGGGTATCGATTCTCAGCCTGCCCTCCTGGCCTGGCACCCCGTGTCAGCTCTTGAGTCTACCGTTCGCCACGGCAGTGCAGAATTCTCAGCCGTAGATTAGATCCGAGATAGCAAGAGCGCTTTGCGTTAGCCAGAAAACCTGTTTTCTGGCTAACGCAAAGCGCTCTTGCTATCTGAAATCGAGGTTAGAGCTCTGAAGCAGGAACCCCTACGCCCAGAATCATTGGCTCATTAGCCGCCGGCTTCTTCGATTCCGGATCAACCTTTGCCGATGGCGCCTTAGCCACTGGCACAGTTTTTCCACCGGCCGACTCGCCCTCAATTGACTGAATCTCGTTGCTGTTAGCAGCCCCCTGCGCACGTCCAGCGGCACGATGACGACGCGGTCGCCGAGAGCGCGATTTTGGCTCTGAATCTTCTGGAACAAGGTGATTGAAGACATCTGCAAGACCATCAAGAGTGAGCTCAGGCATATGCGGAGCGTCATCAACGTGCTCACCGCGCGGAATCTCCACCTTTTCACCACCGATAGTCAAAACGGCGGCGTCATGGCTTGCTTGCGGCTTAACAACGCTGTCAACTGCATCGATCGGCTCTTCACCGTCGTGCTCATGGGCAGCTTGCGCCGCGGCAGCAATATTGGCCAAAGCGGCCCTAGCAGCTGAAGCCTTCGCGGATTTCTCATCCTCGGTCAATTCCTCGGCCTCAGGCTCAACCTGATTCTGCTGGCGATTCCGATTACGCTTGCGCTCTCCACGACTTGGCCGCTGATTTTCGGCGCGCGGATTGTGTTGCTCCGCAGCGATCGTGTGCGTGGTCCGTCGGTGTTCAACTGGCTCTTCGTGTGTCACCACGCCGCGTCCAGCACAAGCTTCACACTGCTCGCCAAATACCTCGAGCAGACCGGTACCCATCCGCTTGCGAGTCATCTGGATCAACCCAAGCGAAGTCACTTCGGCCACCTGGTGTTTAGTGCGATCACGCCCCAGGCACTCCACTAGCCGCCTGAGCACTAGATCCCGGTTGGATTCCAACACCATGTCAATAAAGTCGATGACGATGATGCCACCAATATCGCGCAAACGTAGTTGCCGAACTACTTCTTCGGCGGCTTCCAAGTTATTCTTGGTCACCGTTTCTTCAAGGTTTCCGCCGGAGCCAGTGAACTTCCCAGTGTTAACGTCGACGACGGTCATCGCCTCAGTACGGTCAATCACCAAGGATCCACCAGAGGGAAGAAAGACCTTACGCTCAAGAGCCTTGGAGATTTGCTCATCAATCCGATGCGCAGCAAAAATGTCTTCGTTACTGGTCCACTTTTCTAGCCGGTCCACCAAATCTGGCGCTACGTACGTGACGTAAGCCTCCACGGTGTCCCACGCTTCCTCGCCGGAGACAATCAACTTGGCAAAGTCTTCGTTGAAGACATCGCGAACCACTTTGATCGTCAGGTGAGGTTCGCCGTACAGCATTTCCGGCGCAAGCGTCTTGGTCGAGGAAGCTTGTGACTCGATGCCTTCCCACTGCACACGTAAGCGATTGATATCGTGCGTGAGCTCCTCTTCACTTGCCCCTTCGGCAGCGGTGCGAACAATAACGCCAGCATTCTCCGGCAGATTGTCTTTGAGGATCCGCTTGAGACGATTCCGTTCAACATCCGGCAGCTTGCGCGAAATGCCCGTCATGGACCCGCCCGGAACATAGACCAGGTACCGACCTGGCAAAGAAACCTGGCTGGTCAACCGAGCACCCTTATGCCCAACCGGATCCTTGGTTACCTGTACCAAGACCGTGTCACCTGATTTGAGCGCATTTTCAATTCGACGCGGCGCACCGTCAAGTTTGGCGGCATCCCAATTGACTTCGCCCGCATAAAGGACCGCATTGCGTCCGCGACAGATATCTACGAACGCCGCTTCCATACTGGGCAAAACGTTTTGGACTTTGCCTAGGTAGACGTTGCCAATGAGCGAATCTTGTTGCGTTTTAGAGACGAAGTGCTCCGCAAGAATTCCATCTTCCAGCACACCAATTTGAATCCGTTCGTCCCGCTGACGAACCACCATGACTCGTTCAACTGACTCACGTCGAGCTAAGAATTCTGCCTCGGTAATGACCTGGCGACGCCTTCCCGTGTCACGAGACTCCCGTCGGCGTTGCTTCTTGGCTTCGAGTCGAGTCGACCCGCGCAACGACGTTACCTTGTTGGAAACATTCTCCGAAGGCTGCCGCGGTGCGCGCACCCGGGTCACCGTGTTGGGCGGATCATCCTCTCCGCCACCAGTCAGCTCTAGATCTGCGTCACCGCGGCGCCGACGTCGGCGCCGGCGTGAGACCACGCCGTCGCCTTCTTCTGTTTCGGTTTTTTCGCTAGATTCGGCTTCAGTTCCGCTGTCTTCTGCTGCCGCTTCAACAGCCCGAGGTTTCCGCGACCGTGAACGACGACGACGGGGGCCCGAGTCATCTAGCTCAGCATCTTCATCGGGTTCAGCGGCCACAACTGGCTCACGAACTACCGGCGCGAGTGAAAGGTCGGGGGCTTGAAACAACAACGACGCCGCTGAAGCCGGCACCGAGAACGGCGAAGCAAAGGGACTTGAAGTAACTTCCTCGGCTTGAACCGGTTCAGCCTCGACTACCGCAACCGAGTCAACCGGCTCGGCAGTCACTTCTGAGTTTGCTTCAACTACGGCAGGCTTAGTTGCGGCCCGGCGCGGGCTACGTTGCCGGGTCGTTTTCTTCTCGGCCAAGGGCAGTGCTGCGTTGGCATCTTGGGCTGCTACCGGTTCCAAACCGGCTAGCGTCGGTTGATCTATTGACGCTTCTGCAACTGCCTTTTTGGCCCTACTTGCCCTTTTGGGCTTCTTTGCTGCTTCTAGTTCTGAGACTTCTACGACCTCTTCAACAGCAACTTCTAGGGTTACCGCAGCGGCTTTGCCTCGTTTTGCCGGAGCTTTTTTCTCCGAGGCTTTTTTCTCAACCGGCTTTTTTACCGTTGCCTTCTTCTCAGCGGTCTTCTTGGCTGGGGATCGTTTTGCAGCAGTGCGCGATTCTGTCTCGGCAGCCTCATTTGTTACTGCTGCAGTTTCATCAATGTCCATTTATGGCTGTGCTCCATCCCGTGCAGCGCCGCCACATCCGACTCCCGCAAGGGCTTAAGTGCCAGCACCCGCAGGCGCCGACCGAAGTCAATGAATTACGTCCCGGGTGGCACCAACGCTTGGGTGCTGCATCGCCAGGTCGCCAACAGCAGGGATTCTCAACAACTGGCAACGGTGGATGCCGAATTTGTGGTTTTCTGGACCGAACAAACCAATCATCAACACCTGCTGGCAGGAGAACTTACTGTCGGACCGAACGTTGCATATGGATCAAAGTCCAGCCAAAAACATTGTCTCATACCGTCTCACTACCCTGTGGTATTGAGACGGTAACTGTGCGGCGACCTCAGATCGACAGGCTAGAATCGGGCCATGGACAAGCCGAAGATACCCGCCACCATCGATCCTCGACCTGCTAAAAGGTCCGATGAAGATCGGATCTCTGCTAGCTCAGCGCAGGAAAGCGCGCTCCCTTGGATCACCAGAAGCAAACCCTTCGCTGGCTTGCTCTTGGTAACTAGCCTGGTTGCTTTTATTGGCGCTTTTGCCTTGGTACTAGACAAGCTTGAACTGCTTGAAAATCCCACCGCGAAGCTCGGCTGCGACGTCAATGCCTTTGTCTCATGTGGCGCAGTCATGGGTAAATGGCAGGCCTCGCTATTCGGCTTCCCTAATCCTTATATCGGAATCGTCGGATTCGGCATAGTGTTCGCCATCGGAATGTCAATCCTGGCCGGAGCCAAATTTGCTCGATGGTACTGGATCTGCTTTCAGCTGGGTATCACACTCGCCATGGTTTTCATCGTCTGGTTTTGGTCTCAAGCGCTTTATTCGATAACTATCCTTTGCCCCTACTGCATGGTTGTTTGGGCGATGATGATTCCGCTATTCATCTGGACCACGATTCGGAATATGGTACACGGCATTATTCCGGCACCGGCCGGTCTAGTGAAATTCGCTACCAGTTGGGGCTGGACGATCGTGGTGTTGCTGTACTTGGGTGTTATCGCCAGCATCTTCTTCCGATTCATCAACCTTTTCGTCGCCAGCAACGGCTAGCGCCTCAGTTATGCCCTTCTGGGATGTATTTTCGGCTTGGGGATGGGACTTTTGCGGCGAAAGTCCCATCCCCAAGCCGAAAATACATCCCAGAAGAGTTGAGGGTGAGCACGGCTTCAGTAGGACATCCCCATTGCCTTTCGAACACGGTCCAACGCCTGTTCGGCGATAGCATTCGCTCGAGCGTTTCCGGTGGACAGAATCTGCGTGACGGCCTCCGGCTCTAATTCAAATTGCCGACGTCGAGCGCGGAACGGCGCAAAGTAATCGTTAACCGCTTCGATGGCCAGCTGTTTCAGCTTTCCAGCCCCAGAATCGCCCAATTGCTCCGCCAAGGTTTCCACCCCCAAGCCCAGACAAACAGCAGCTGTGTCCAATAAGGCCGAAATACCGGGCCGCGCTAACGGGTCATAACTAATCAGTCTTTGGCTATCTGTGGGGGTCTTACGAATGGTTTCAGCAGTTTCATCTGCCGATAGTCTCAGCGGAATGCTATTTCGATAGCTTTTGGACATCTTCCGCCCGTCAAGTCCCGGCAACTCCGGAGTCTGCGTCAGGATCGCTTCCGGGATGGGAAACACCTCAGAATATCTATCGTTGAAACGCCGAGCAATACTCCGAGTCAATTCAACGTGCGGCAGATTATCCTTACCTACTGGCACCAGATTTGCGCGGCAGAACAGGATGTCTGCAGCTTGATGGACTGGATACGTTAGCAACAATCCGCTCAAGGCGCGCCCCGAAGCGGCAGACTCAGACTTGACCGTTGGATTTCGGCGCAACTCAGCTTCGGTCACCAAACTCAAAAATGGCGATATCAGCTGATTGAGCGCCGGTACAGCCGAATGCGTGAATATTGTGCTCTGCTCGGGGTCCATTCCCGCCGCCAGATAATCCAAGACGACTTCGTGTACATTCTCTCGAATATCGCCAGCGGTGTCCCGAGCAGTGATCACTTGATAGTCGGCGATCACTACAATGATTTCGACGCCGAGTCGTTGCAACCGGGCACGCTCAGCCAAGCTACCAAAGTAGTGGCCTAGGTGTAACGGCCCGGTGGGGCGTTCGCCCGTGAGAACCCGGTAGTAGTCAGCATGCGCAACAACGTCTCGTGCCAATTGTTGGCTTCTAGCGGCCGTAATTTGGAACGAATCCATAGTGTCTTTCCTTTATTCAAGGACTACATCTACAGCCGTCTCAGGATGCCAACTAGATTCTGGGCATGAAAAAACGGGCTGCAATGCAGCCCGTCAGCAAAAAAGCGTGAACGATAAAGCGGGCTGCTAAGGCAGCCGCCGCCACTGGGTAAGGTTTGTGTTCACCCCTTCATTCTAACCTGAAATTGGGTGGACGTTGCGCAGCCAGGAACTTCAGCCACGCAACGTCCGCCCAACGAGCAATCTAAAACCAAATACCAATTTCACGTTCTGCTGATTCCACTGAATCTGAACCGTGCACCAAGTTCTGCTGCACTTTCAGTCCCCAGTCACGACCAAAGTCACCACGAATAGTGCCAGGAGCGGCAACGGTTGGGTCGGTGGCACCGGCTAATGAGCGGAACCCTTCGATAACCCGCTCACCTTTGAATATTGCCGCAACTACCGGCCCAGACAACATGAACCCAACCAGCGGCTCGTAGAACGGCTTGCCTGCATGCTCTGCGTAGTGTTCTTCGAGCTGCGCACGAGTCGCTTGAGTCCTTTTCAACTCAGCCAAGCGATAGCCTTTTGCTTCGATTCGGGCCAAAATGGCGCCGGAAAGGTTGCGGGCCACGCCGTCGGGCTTGACCAGAACAAGGGTGCGTTCGAGGCTCATAGATGTCTCCTGAAAATTGAAAATGGATTGAGTTCAGTCTAAGCGTTACAAGGAGTCACTAGACAAACCATCGGACTCCCCCGGGTGCTCCTTGTCCCATTGCAACTGATCTTGCTCGCGTTTGAGATTTTCTCTGTCCAGTCTCGCTCCTGTGCGCAGCGCGTACCACCAAGAGATGGCAAACAATGGGCCAATCACAAACATCATTGGCTCCAAGAAGCCGACGGCGATCAGCACCAGTTGCAAGATCCAGCCAAGCCAGAGTCCCCATTGTTTGGTGAGAAACGCACAAGTACCAATAAGCACCACGCTCAGCGCAATCCCGACAGTCAGGATTGCGATCGGAGAAATTTCTCTTGAACGCAGACCAAAAATCACCAAAGTGGCAAAAAACGCTACGAACCCTTCTAAGGCAAGCACCGTCGAGGCAAACATGACTTTGGTTGAACGGCGTTTCTTCGGGGTACCCGGCCGCCAGCCGCGTTGCGCCTTCGTCTGCCGCGCCATCCTATTCCTTGCCTAACAGGATTCGAGCCTCGGCCACAAGCGTGATCGAACCGGTTACTAACACGCCACCAGCCAAATCGTCGTTAGCCTCCGCCCGCTGCACAGCCCACTCCAGCGCGTCGTCGAGCTTTTCAGCGATGTGCACGTTTTCTTCTTCGAAACCCGCGTCCAAAGCCAATTCCGCCAGCTCTCCCGCCGGAATGGCTCGTGGAGAATTCGATTGCGTGAGGCAGATTTCCTCCGCATTTTCGCCCAACGAAGCGCGCAATTGAGTCAAGATCTCTAAGGCGTCTTTCTCACGCAAAATGCCAATGACCAAGACCAATTTGCTGAAGCTGAAGGCTTCGTCAATCGCCGCAACGGTAACTTTGATCCCCGCAGGGTTGTGCGCGGCGTCGACAATAACAGTAGGTGCGGTACGGACTACTTCAAGCCGACCCGGCGAAGTTACCTGGGCAAAACCTTCCTGGAGCACTTCCAAATCAAGTTCTTTGCTACCGCCGCCAAAAAACGCTTCCAAAGCCGCTACCGCTACCGCGGCGTTTTCTGCTTGATGTTCGCCGTGCAATGGCAACATCAGATCCGGATATCGCCCAGCAAGACCGCGCACGGTAAGAATCTGGCCGCCCACCGCAATCGATCGATCTTCTACGCCAAACTCAACGCCTTCGAAGCGATATTCAGCGCCTACCTCGCGAGCCTTTTCCAACAAGACCTGGGCAGCATCGCTTGGTTGCGCCGCTGAGACCATAAAGGCACCCGGCTTGATGATGCCTGACTTTTCCACGGCAATTTCTTCAGTGGTATCGCCGAGCAGCTCCGTGTGATCTAAGGAAATTGGCGTAATGACCGCCACCGCACCATCCGCGACATTGGTGGCATCGGTAATTCCGCCAAGCCCCACTTCGATGACGGCAATATCAACTGGTTCATCAGCGAAGATCGCGAAGCCAAGAATCGTCAGTGCTTCGAAATACGTCAGTCGTGGCTCACCGGCGGCATCCAGTTCGGCATCAACCATCTGCAGATAGGGATGAATCTCTTGCCAAATCCGCACAAAGGTCTCATTTGATACCGACTCACCGTCAATGCTGATCCGTTCGGTGACCGAGCTCAAATGCGGGCTAGTCAAGCGGCCAGTACGTAGATTGTGTGCGCGCATCCCGGACTCGATCATTCTGGCTGTCGAGGTCTTCCCGTTTGTACCGGTCAAATGGATCACCGGGTAAGCCTTTTGTGGCTCACCCAAAAGCTCCATTGCCCGCCACAACGGGGCCATCCGGGGCTCCATCTTGTTTTCTGGCGCGCGGCTCAATAGATCAGCATAAACACTTTCAACGGAAAACTCTTCGCTCATGCTTGCGCTCCTTCAACTTTCTCAAACGCACTGCGTGCCACAGTGATCAGCGTTTCTTCATCGCCAGGCACTAGCTCTAACCGCAGCGACAAAGTCTCCTGTCGCACCAGTTCTGCATTGACTTCCAGCGCATCGATGATTTCTTGCGGTGCACTGATCGTGGTGACAATCCGATCGCTGACCATCAAGTCTGCATCTTTTCGGGCTTGTTGGATGCTGCGCACCATATCCCGCGCAATGCCCTCCGCTTCAAGGTCAGCGGTAACTTCAGTATTCAGTACAAGGAATCCGCCCGGCAACAGGGCCACCGAGAAACTACCGTCATGGCTTTCGGATACCGCCGTCTCTAGGCTGTACTCGCCAGCCACTAAGGCGAGCCCGCCCGAGGTAACCACGCCGGCGTCGTCAACTGACCAGTCGCCATTCTTGGCGCCCTTGATCGCCAGCTGAACATCCTTGCCCAAACGCGGCCCGGCGGCCCGGGCGTTAACTGTCAGACGCTGCTCGATGCCAAACTCAGCAAGCGAAGCATCCGCCGCATCTTCGAATCGAACATTCTTCAGGTTCAGCTCATCCGCGATGATTTCGGCAAAGGGCAGCAAGGAAACCGCCGACGGCACGACGACGGTTAGCTCCTGCAGCGGTAACCGAACCCGAAGCTTGGCAGCTTTACGCAACGACGAGCCGACCGAACAAACCTGCCGAACAACTTCCATCGCTGAGACTAGCTCGGCATCGGCATGGAAATCTGCTGGCGAGGGCCAGTCAGAAAGGTGAACTGAGCGCTCACCAGTCAGGCCGCGCCAGATTTCCTCGGTGACCAGCGGCAGCAATGGCGCAGCAACTCGGCACAGTGCTTCTAATGCTGTGTAGAGCGCGTCGAAGGCGTCCTGATCCTCGTCGAAGAAGCGCTGGCGAGAACGTCGTACGTACCAGTTGGTCAGCATGTCCAGATAATCGCGCAAGGCGTCACAAGCATCAGAAATCTCGTAGCCGTCCAGCGCAGTGGTCATAGCTTCAACCATTGAGGCAGTGTTTGAGACCAAGTAGCGGTCCAAACTATCTTGATAGCCGTCGTAGCGGAGCTTGGCCACATAGCCTTCGCCATTATTTGCCGCGTTGGTATAGAGCGTGAAGAAGCTGTAAACGTTCCATAATGGCAGGATCACCTGACGAACGCCGTCACGAATGCCTTGTTCGGTGACCACCAGATTTCCACCGCGCAAAATGGGTGACGCCATCAAGAACCAACGCATGGCATCGGAGCCGTCCCGGTCCAAGACATCGTTGACGTCCGGGTAGTTTTGCAGACTCTTAGACATCTTTTGTCCATCTGAACCCAGCACAATTCCGTGGCTGATCACGTTCTTGAATGCTGGTCGATCAAAGATCGCGGTTGCCAAGATGTGCAACATGTAGAACCAGCCGCGAGTCTGACCGATGTACTCGACAATAAAATCTGCCGGGTGATGCGTGTTGAACCATTCCTCGTTCTCAAATGGGAAGTGCACCTGGCCATAGGGCATCGACCCGGAGTCAAACCAGACGTCCAGCACGTCTTCGACGCGACGCATCGTTGATTTACCCGTTGGATCGTCTGGATTTGCTCGGGTCAGTTCGTCGATGAATGGTCGGTGCAGATCTACATCGCCCGCAGTGTTTCGGGGCAGTCGGCCAAAATCAGCTTCGATTTCGGCCAATGAACCATAGACGTCAGTACGAGGGAATTCCGGGTCATCCGATTGCCAGACCGGAATCGGGCTCCCCCAATAACGGTTCCGACTGATCGACCAATCGCGCGCGTTAGCCAACCACTTACCAAATTGACCGTCTTTGACGTTGCCCGGAATCCAGTTGATTTCCTGGTTGAGCTCCAGCATCCGGTCTTTGAACTGAGTAACTTGAACGTACCAAGAGGAGACAGCTTTGTAGATGAGTGGGTTTCGGCAACGCCAGCAATGCGGGTAGCTGTGTTCGTAGCTGGCTTCACGAATCAATCGACCCGATTCGCGGAGCACTTTGATGATGGGCTTATTCGCTTCAAACACCTGGAGCCCAACAATTCCAGCCAGTGGGGTCTCACCGTTGACCGGGTTGCTAAACATTGGCAAAAAGCGCGCGCCTTCATCAACTGAAACGATCACCGGAATGCCGTGCTCTTCGCTGCTGCGCTGATCCTCTTCACCGTAGGCGGAGGCTTGGTGGACAACTCCGGTACCGTCGGTGATGGTCACGTACTCTTCAACTAGCACCTCCCAGCACGTACCAGTCCCCCACTTTTCGACGTCGGCGTAGTACTCCCAGAGCGGCTGATACTTCAGCCCGCCCAGCTCTGCGCCCTGGTAAAGCTTAACGACGGCGTCGGCAGCCGCTTCGGCGGATTCGAAACCGAGGTCTTTCGCGTAACCAGCCAAAAGCGCCTCGGCCAGCAGGTACTTTGATCCGGCGCTCTCGACGACCACATAGTCAATTTCCGGCCCAACAGCGACAGAGAAGTTGGTCGGCAGCGTCCAAGGCGTGGTGGTCCAAGCCAACATCTGCACGCCTTCAAGCTCGCCGCTCAAGGCATGTTCCGTTTTGGTGATAGGGAACGAGACCGTGACAGTAAGATCCTGACGCATCTTATAGACGTCGTCGTCCATCCGCAGCTCGTGATTAGACAGCGGCGTCTCGTCTTTCCAGCAATAGGGCAGCACCCGGAAGCCCTGATAGGTCAAACCCTTGTCATGCAGCTGCTTATAGGCCCAGATGACGGATTCCATGTACTCAACGTTGAGCGTCTTGTAGTCGTTGTCGAAGTCCACCCAACGAGCCTGGCGGGTTACGTACTCGCGCCATTCTTTGGTGTATTTCATCACTGACTCGCGGACCGCATCGTTAAACTTATCGATGCCCATGGACTCGATTTCTTGCTTCTCGGTCATGCCGAGCTGCTTCATCGCTTCGAGTTCAGCGGGTAGTCCGTGCGTATCCCAACCAAAGCGGCGCTCAACTCTGCGGCCGCGCAGCGTTTGATACCGGGCGACTAGGTCCTTGGCGTAACCGGTCAATAAGTGTCCGTAGTGCGGCAGACCGTTGGCAAAAGGTGGACCGTCATAGAAGACGAATTCGTTGCTGCCGTTTTCACCGGCCGGGCGAGCATCGATGCTCGCTTGAAATGTGCCGTCTTCCTGCCAATATTTGAGGATGCTTTCCTCAAGGCCGGGGAAGGATACATTTGCGGGCACGCCGCCACGGTCGGCGCTGGTCTTCGGGTAGTACGGCATCATGTCATCCTGCGGCTCGGATCCAGTATGCAAGGACGGCGTTTGCCCATGAGGACAATCTCCGCGGTACCACCTCGCTTGCGGGATCGTTGACATTCGCCAACGATCCCGCCGCTCTTTGCTGCTATGACGGGCTTACCCGTCCGGTTCTACTTACTTCGTTGCACTAGCTTCGAAGCGTTCTTCCGGAAGCTCACCGGTGATTGCCGGATCATTGCTGATAACAAATATCCTAACGCCTCTGCGGCTAAGCCAGCCACTCAGCGAGCCGAGTTTACCCTCAGGACTCCCTGATGACCTTATGTGCGGCAGCTTGCGCAACCGGTCGCATCACAATTTCGTCCAGATTGACGTGGTGTGGCAACGAAACCGCAAATCTAACGACCTCGGCAACATCTTCAGCCACCAACGGCGCAGTAACACCCTGGTACACCTTTTGCGCAGCCTCAGCGTCTCCGCTGAGTCGATTCAGCGCGAATTCTTCGGTCTGGACCATGCCCGGCAGAACTTCAATGACTCGGAGGTTGTGTTCGGCTTCCTCAAGTCGAAGCGCTTGCGTCATCGCTCGTTGTCCGAATTTAGCCGCGTTGTAGCCAGCTCCACCTTCATACGCGACGAGCGCCGCCGTCGAGGTCAAATTCAGTACCGTGCCTTTTCGCCCCTGGCGAAGCATCGGCAAAAAGGCCTTAATGAGGTTTAGCGTACCCAAAACGTTCGTGCGGAACATCCAGTCCCAATCTGCACTGTTTCCCGCGCCAACTCTATCCGCTCCTCTTGCGCCGCCAGCAATATCTATCAGTGTATCGATGCCCCCCGCGGCCGAAATCGTTGCCAACAGGTCCACGACCTCAGCGTCGTTGGTGATATCGACAGCCAACGGCACAACACCGGTCTCTGCTGCCAATTTTTCCAACCGATCAAGACGCCGCGCAACGGCAAATACAGTCCATCCTTGGCTAGCTAAAGCTCTGGCTGTCGCCTCACCAATTCCGGTGCTAGCGCCGGTAACTAGGGCCCGTCGAGCACCCTCGCCGGGCAAGTTTCCGGCAGCTGATCCATTTTGTCCATTTTGCTGATCCACAGCGCCAGCTTAGTCGGCTTTGGAATGAATTCTGGCTCAGTACGTTTGCGCAAAATGTTGCCGGCATCCCTTGCAGGCAGAAAATTCAGAGCTCACGAAGGAGAAGACATTGAGGATCTTATTGATCGGCCACACCGGAACCGTGGGATCGAATGTGGCGTCCACGCTTGCAGCACGAGGGCACGAAGTCCTTGGAGCCAGTCGAAAGACTGATCCTGCATTAGACATCTCAGATCAAGCTTCAATCGAAGCCTATTTTGCCGAGGCCAGGGCAAAGGGTGATTTATTCGATGCAATAGCAATCGCCAGTGGAAATGCACCATTCAAACCGCTTGCGGAGCTCAAAGCCGCAGATTTTGCAGTCGCGTTGGGCAGTAAAGGGCTGGGGCAGATTTCAATTGTTCAAGAAGCAACGAATTTGCTCGTTGATAACGGCTCCTTCACGCTCATCTCCGGAATCCTCAGCGAGCACCCGGTCCCCGATGGCATCGCCGCTTCCACCGCCAATGCAGTAGTTGACACTTTCGTTCGAACGGCCGCTGGTGCGCTCCCCCGCGGTCTACGAATCAACTCGGTTAGCCCAAACCTTTTGGCCGAATCGTGGCAGGCTTACGGACCGTCATTTCCTGGCTACACCGCGGTGCCAGCGCGGTTGGTCGCGGAGGCATATGTACGTTCCATCGAAGGAATAGATACTGGCCAAGTTCTCAAAGTCTGGTGAACCCTGGCGGCGGCCGACTGGCAGTTCCGCGTTGATGCACGTAAAAGCGCAAGCAACAGTTTGTAGCTCGCGATTCCGCGAGCACCCGGTTTTTAGCCGAGCAGCCCTCGCACATGGAACAATTGAGGCATGGCTGAAAACATATCGGGTACAGACACGCCCGCATCGACATTTGAATCCGGTTCTCGCAACGGAGTACCTGACAAACCAGTATTAGAAGGTTTGGAGAAAAAGCTCGCCGCACGCTGGCGTGAAGGTGGCACCTACGTCTTTAATCCCGAGACCAGCAGGTCCGAAGTTTTTTCAATTGATACTCCTCCGCCCACAGCATCCGGCTCGCTACACGTCGGCCATATGTTTTCCTACACTCAGACCGACGTCATCGCTCGGTTCCAACGCATGCGCGGAAAAAACGTCTTTTATCCCTTGGGTTGGGACGACAACGGACTACCCACTGAACGCCGTGTGCAGAACTTCTACGGCGTTCGATGCAATCCGGCGACTCCTTACGACCCTGATTTCACTCCGCCAGCAGAACCAGCAAAAAATGATCGCGACTTCATTCAAGTATCGCGCCGAAACTTCATTGAGCTCTGCGAGGAACTCGCGGTCGATGACGAGAAGATCTTCGAAGACCTTTTCACAACTCTTGGCCTCTCAGTCGATTGGAATCTGACCTACCGCACGATTGACGACGTTTCACGCGCGGTTAGCCAGCGGGCGTTCTTAGCCAACTTGGCTCGCGGAGATGCGTATATGGCCGAGGCGCCGACCCTTTGGGACGTCACCTTCCGCACTGCCGTGGCACAGGCAGAGCTTGAAGACCGTGAGCGGCCAGGCGCCTTCCACCGAGTAGCTTTCCACAAGCCCGACGGCGAACGCGTCTTCATCGAGACCACGCGGCCAGAACTGATCCCTGCTTCAGTGGCATTGGTTGCGCACCCTGACGACGTTCGCTATCAGGCGCTTTTTGGCACGACAGTCACCTCACCCTTGTTCGGCGTCGAACTCGAAGTGAAAGCGCACCCGCTAGCTAAACCTGATAAGGGCTCTGGGTTGGTTATGGTTTGTACGTTTGGTGACCTGACAGATGTCACCTGGTGGCGCGAACTTGACTTGCCCACGCGCGCCATTGTGGGCCGTGATGGCCGAATACTGGCTGACACGCCAGAATGGATTACCGGCGACGGCGTAGCCAACTATCAAGCGCTCGCTGGCAAGACTACTTTCAGCGCAAAAGAGACAATTGTTCAGCAGCTCCGTGAGAGCGGCGACCTCGACGGTGAGCCGAAACCGATTGTGCACGCGGTCAATTTCTACGAAAAGGGCGATAAGCCCCTTGAAGTAGTGACTAGCCGGCAATGGTATTTGCGAAATGGTGGCCGGGACGCTCAGCAGCGTGAAGCCCTTATTGAACGCGGCAAAGAGATTTCCTTCCATCCGGCGTTCATGCGCTCTCGCTATGAGAACTGGATCGAAGGCCTCAACGGCGATTGGCTCGTTTCTAGGCAACGTTTCTTCGGTGTACCCATTCCGGTTTGGTATCCGCTGGACGCTTCTGGCGAGCCCGACTACACCAATCCGATTCTGCCGGGCGATTCAGCACTTCCGGTTGATCCAGCGGCAGAACCTGCCCCTGGTTTCAATGAAGAGCAGCGTAATCAACCTGGTGGCTTCAGCGGAGATCCCGATGTCTTGGACACCTGGGCCACTTCGTCGTTGACTCCGCAGATCGTTGGCGGCTGGAGCCGTGACGAAAAGCTATTTAGCTCGGTCTTCCCATTTGACCTCCGTCCACAGGGCCACGACATTATTCGGACGTGGCTGTTCTCGTCGGCGGTTCGGGCGGATTCGCTGCAAGCAACTGCGCCCTGGCACAACGCGGCGATCTCCGGCTGGATTCTAGATCCGGATCGCAAAAAGATGTCTAAGTCCAAGGGCAATGTTGTTGTGCCTGATGCGGTTCTGCATGAATTTGGCGCGGACGCGGTTCGTTATTGGGCTGCATCTGCAAAGCTGGGCGCAGATACGGCCTATGAAATCGCCCAAATAAAAATTGGACGCCGACTCGCAATCAAACTTCTCAATGCTTCGAAATTTGTTTTGAATTTGGGCGCAACGGAAAGTAATGTCGTCAATTCGGCTGACCCCGTTTTGACCAACCCGCTGGATAAAGCGCTCTTGGCGCAGCTTGCCGATGTGGTCGATCAGGCGACCAAGGCTTTCGATTCTTATGACTATGCCAAAGCACTCCAGCTGACGGAGAGCTTCTTCTGGTCCTTTACCGACGATTACGTCGAGCTCATTAAGGATCGAGCCTATGGCGCGGCTGGCGATGCCGAAAAGGCCAGTGTGCTGGCCGCCCTGGCCACAACGTTGGATGCCCTTTTACGCCTGTTTGCGCCGTTCCTGCCCTTCGCGACCGACGAGGTTTGGTCTTGGTGGCGTAGCGATTCTGTTCACCGCGCACCATGGCCCACAGCAGTCAGGCTCGGTGAAGGTGACTTGAGCATGCTCGCCACACTTGGTTCGGCATTGAGCGGCCTCCGCAAGGCAAAATCCGAAGCAAAGGTGAAACAGCGTACCGAGGTGCTCAGCGCGACCGTTTCGGCACCGGCAGGGCAGCTCCGGCAACTTGAAGACGGCCTCGGAGATCTCAAAGCAGCCGCGAACGCGAAAACTCTGCTGCTAACAGAAGGCGACGAGCTGGCGGTCACTGGTGTCACCTTGGCCGAACCAGAAGAAGCGTAGCCGCCCGGCCAATAACTCGTGAAATGAAAAGTGCGCCCGACATTTAGTTGGGCGCACTTTTCATTTCACATTGAAGCGATTCGCTATTAGTCGAATTGCGGCGATTCAGTACGAGTCCGCTTGATTTCGAAGAAATACGGGAAGCTAGCCAAGGTCACCGAGGTATCCCACAACCGGCCAGCATCTTCGCCGCGCGGAATTCGAGTAATCACTGGGCCAAAAAGGCCGTACCGTTAAAAGCCACAACCGGCGTGCCAACCTCTTGCCCGACCGGTAAAATACCATTCTCATGGCTAGCCTTGAGCTCAGCATCATAAGTATCTTTGTGCGCGTATTCGGCAAGCTCAGCAGGCAATCCAGCGGACGCTAGGCCCAACCGAATGGCCTCATCATAGTCCTCAACGCCATTGTTATGGATTTGAGCGCCAATGGCATCGTAGAGCGGCTTCACTACCGCTTCACCGTGCAGCTGCTGCGCTGCAATAACCACGCGAGCTGGACCCCAGCCCTTGTCCATCAGGCCTTTGTATTTCTCCGAAAGGCCGTCACGCCCCGAATTCAGCACGGAAAGGCTCATCACGTGCCAATCCACCTGAATTCCGCGAACCTTTTCAACTTCGCCAATCCAGCGTGAAGTCACCCAAGCAAAGGGGCACAGCGGATCGAACCAAAAATCTGCTTTGGCCGGGTTGGACACATTTTCGCTGGCAGTTGCTACCGCGGTTTCAGTCATTGGATCTCCTTGTGAGGAACTCTGTCAGTTTCATAACGCATTGCTTGGCCCACGCATTCCTGCCCGCAGTCTCTCAAAGAGAACGTCCAGAATTGCTTCAAGATGCACAGTACTACCGGTGGTCCTCAGCACTACAGCGCCACCCTGCACACCAGCAACAAGCGCTGCCGATTCATGCTCGACGTCGACGTCCGCGGCCAGCTCTCCTTGGTCACGAAGCGCAATCAAGCCGCTGCGCAGATAGTCTTGCCATCGATTCAACAGCACCATCGAAACAGCAGCAGCGCCCGGAACCCGACCAATTTGGCTCATAAGCGAAGACAACGCACAGTTCGGGCCCTGCGCTCGATAGCGCCGAATCACTAGTTGTCGCCATGCTTCCCATGATTGCCAAGAATCAAGTTGACCAAAATGCGGCTGTTGTTCGTCAAGAACAAGTTGTGCCTCATACTCAGCGACGGCAAGAAACAGCTCTTCCTTGCCTGCCGGGAAATAATGAAACAACTGACTTTTGCTCGTTCGCGTCGCTGCAAGCACGTCGTCTAACGTGACCTCTCCGCCATGCTCACTCCGGATAAGTGCGGCCGCTCCCGCGATAATCCGGCCTCGCGTCGCAACACCTTTCGGCGTGAAGTTCGTCATTGCCGAGTTCATCAAGAAAACATATCCTTTTTGGACTTGCTGGTCCAAAAATCCCTTTCTAAGGTCATTTCCATGACACAACGATTAGCAGGCCAAACAGCACTCGTCACTGGTTCCACCAGCAATATTGGACGTTCCATTGCACAGAGGTTCGCCCAGGAGGGTGCGAAGGTCATAGTTTCAGGCCGTGACGGGATTAAGGGCTCTGCGGTTGTAGCGGCGATCCGCAGCGCGGGAGGTGCGGCATATTTCATCCAAGCCGATTTGGACGGCACCCCATCAGCTAGCAGGCTCTTGGCCGAGGAGGCGTTGGCCGCAGGCGGCGGTCGGATCGATATTTTGGTGAACAATGCGGGAATCTTTCCGCCAGCGACAACATCAACCACCGATGAGCCCACTTTTGACCGAGTGTATGCCGTGAATGTGAAAGCACCATACTTCTTGGTCCAAGCGCTAGCCCCGGTGATGACTGGTGCCGGAGGCGGCGTAATCATCAATCTCGGCAGCTGGGTGGCGCGGCTGGGAGTTTCCTCAGGGGCGCTCTATGCCTCAACCAAAGGGGCCATGGAGACGCTCACTAGGTCTTGGTCTGCAGAGTTTGCGAGCCAAAACATTCGAGTCAATGCGATCTCGCCCGGCGTCATTCGCACTCCGGATTTGGGCGATGCAGTCCATCCTGCTGAGTTCATGATGCACGGTACTCCCGCCGCAAAGACTGGACACCCTGACGACGTTGCTGCCGCAGCGGCCTACCTGGCTTCTGACGATGCAAAATTCGTACACGGCATTATTCTCGACGTCGACGGCGGTCGTACCGGGGTCGCCTTTATCGCAAAACCCTAATGGGTGCCCCGGTCTACGTGGTGAGAGTTTCGCCCCCCCTTTGACGTTGATTATGCGGACTTATTCCGCCGTTTGGCCACAACGTCGTGTGGAATCAACGTCGGCTGACCGCCTTCACGAACAACCTCAGCAGTGACTACCGCCGAAGCAATATCTTCTCTGCTTGGCAGCTCAAACATCACCGGAAGAAGTACCTCTTCCATAATGGCGCGCAAGCCACGGGCACCGGTGCCCCGCTCCAACGCCTGATCAGCGATTGCCTCTAACGCATCATCTTCAAAGACCAGATCAACGCCGTCTAGATGGAACATCTTTTGGTACTGCTTGATCAAGGCGTTTTTCGGTTCGCTCAAAATCTGCATGAGCGCAGGCCGGTCCAAATGCGACACCGTGGTGATCACCGGCAAGCGGCCAATAAATTCTGGAATCAGACCAAACTTAAGCAAGTCTTCTGGCATGACATCGCCGTAGCCAAGTTCGTCGCCGGAGAGCGCGCCAAGCGGAGCACCAAACCCGATGCCCTTCTTACCTGCTCGAGCGCCAATGATTTCTTCCAAGCCGGCAAAAGCTCCAGCCACAATAAACAACACATTTGTCGTGTCAATCTGGATAAATTCCTGATGCGGATGCTTTCGGCCACCTTGTGGCGGCACCGAGGCAACGGTGCCTTCCAGAATCTTCAGCAGGGCCTGCTGCACGCCCTCACCGGACACATCTCTAGTGATAGAAGGGTTTTCGCTCTTGCGCGAAATCTTATCGATTTCATCGATGTAGATGATGCCCTGCTCAGCCTTTTTGACGTCGTAATCGGCGGCCTGAATGAGCTTCAAAAGAATATTCTCAACGTCTTCGCCAACGTAGCCGGCTTCGGTAAGCGCGGTGGCATCAGCTACTGCAAAGGGTACATTGAGCCGACGTGCCAATGTCTGCGCTAGATAGGTCTTACCGCAGCCTGTTGGACCAATCAACAAAATATTCGACTTGGCGATTTCAACATCGTCGTGGTGGTTCCCATCAGCCAAAGCCGAGCCCTTAGAGCCTGCCTGGATCCGTTTGTAATGGTTGTATACCGCTACCGAGAGCGAACGCTTGGCGGGTTCCTGGCCAATGACGTATTCCTGGAGGAAGTTGAAGATCTCTTTTGGCTTGGGCAACTCAAACTGTCCCAGATCAGCGACTTCGGCCAATTCTTCTTCAATGATCTCGTTGCACAATTCGATGCATTCATCGCAGATGTACACACCGGGACCAGCAATGAGCTTGCGCACCTGCTTCTGACTCTTTCCGCAGAAAGAGCATTTGAGCAAGTCTGTGCTCTCACCCATTCGAGCCATCGTTTTTCCCTCCAGAACTGTTGACGACTAGCTTCCACTCTATGGCAAAACGTCGCCGATGGAACGCCAAACGCCGGGGCGTCCAACAAATATAGACGGCCCCGGCGTTCGTTATTGACTAGTGCGCCTTATTACTTGGTAATCGCGCTTGCTTTGATCTTTCGAGATTCAAGAACCTGGTCAATCAAGCCGTAATCCAGCGCCTCGGCGGCGGTGAGGATCTTGTCCCGCTCGATGTCGTTATTGAGCTGCTCTGGAGTGAGACCTGAGTGCATCGCCAAGGTATCTTCCAGCCATGAACGCATCCGCATTACTTCATTTGCCTGGATCTCCAAGTCAGAAGCTTGGCCACCTTGACCACCAGAAAGTGCCGGCTGGTGAATCAAAACGCGTGCGTTCGGCAACGCCAAACGCTTACCCGGAGTACCGGCCGCGAGTAATACAGCAGCAGCACTGGCCGCTTGACCCAGACAAACAGTCTGAATTTCCGGGCGGATGTACTGCATGGTGTCGTAAATCGCCGTCATCGCGGTGAACGAGCCACCTGGCGAATTGATGTAAAGCGTAATGTCACGGTCTGGGTCGGTTGATTCCAAAACCAAAAGCTGCGCCATAATATCGTCAGCGCTAGCGTCATCCACCTGGACACCCAAGAAGATAATTCGATCTTCGAAAAGTTTCGTGTAGGGATCCTGACGTTTGAACCCGTACGGAGTACGTTCTTCAAACTGCGGCAGGATATAACGCGATGTCGGAAGGTTTTCTGCTGCTCCCCAAGCATTGGGCGAGCCTGCAGCGGTGAAATTGAAGCTCATGATGTTCTCCTGTTGTCCGGCTTGGCTGTCTTGCCGAGTTACTTCGCGTTAGTTCCGCCGCCGCCGGCAACCGAGCCCGCGTGTGCGCTGATCTTGTCGAAGAATCCATAAGCCAAGGCTTCTTCTGCGGTAAACCACTTATCGCGGTCGTTGTCTTTGAGGATTTGTTCCACAGTCTGACCGGTTTGTTCCGCTGTCAGCTCAGCCATGACCTTCTTCATGTGCAAGATCAGTTCTGCTTGGATCTTGATATCAGAGGCCGTGCCGCCAATTCCGCCAGAAGGCTGGTGCATCAGGATACGCGCGTTGGGCGTTGCGTACCGCTTGCCCTTCGCGCCCGAGGAAAGCAAGAACTGCCCCATCGAAGCCGCCAGGCCGGTCGCAACAGTGACTACATCGTTGGGGATGAACTGCATCGTGTCGTAGATGGCCATCCCCGCAGTTACTGAACCGCCGGGAGAGTTGATGTAGAGATAAATTTCCTTGTCTTGATCTTCAGATGCCAAGAGCAAGAGCTGGGAACAGATCAGGTTCGCATTGTCGTCCCGGACTTCTGAACCGAGCCAAATAGTGCGCTGCTTGAGCAACCGGTTGTAGACGTAATCGTCCTGACCACCCGGACTTACGGTGGCCATCTGCGGTGCTGCAAATTCTGAGTTTGCCCGTTCAGTCATGTTTACGCTTCCTTCATTCCGGACCAATGTCGCTATATGGACAGTAGCTGTTTCGCGGGCCGATATCTTCCGCAAAACCGCACTGTTCGCTGATGGCGCATAGCAACTGCTCTGAGCAGATCGGTAGAAGAATACTGTGAACAAAAACAGACGCCGTCGTGATCCACGAGGGAATCACGACGGCGTCTACACCTAAGACTTCAGTCTTAGTGAAAAGCGTTTCTTAGAAACGGGCTGCACCCGGGTCATCTGCTGATACGGTAACCCTCTCTTCTTCAGCCTCGGTGTCGTCATCTTCGCCGGTAACGCCAGCAGCTTCATTGAGCGCGGCTTCCAGCTCTGGATCAACGGCTGGCTTGACGAAGTCGCTCAAGTCAACGGCAGCGCCCTCGGTGTCGGTCACAGTGGCTAGACCAAGAACGTGAGCCAGAGCCTTACGACGTCGAACCTCAGAAACCACCATCGGAACCTGACCGGACTGGTCAAGCATCTGAGCGAACTGGTTCGGGTCCATGCCGTACTGGCTGGCCGAGTTCACGATGTAATCGATCAATTCAGCCTGCGAAACAGAGATTTCCTCTTTGTCCGCTACCGCATCGAGAATGATTTCGTTCTTGAAAGCACGCTCGGTGTTCTCTCGAACTTCAACTCGATGCTCTTCGGTGTCGTGATCTTCTTCGCCGTGTGCATTCGCGGGATCGAAGTGCTGTTCAAGCTGTTCTTCGATGACCGACTCCGGTATCGGAACCTCGATCAGTTCAACAAGTTTTTCCATTACCTTGTCGCGAGCCTCAACGCCCTGCTCAACCGTCTTGGATTGGTTGACCTGCTTGACTAGATCTTCACGCAGTTCAGCGATGGTATCGAACTCACTTGCCAACTGAGCGAAATCATCGTCGGCTTCCGGAAGTTCACGAACCTTGACCGCAGTCAGTTTTACCGTAACCTGAGCCGCTTCACCAGCGTGCTCGCCGCCAACCAACTTGGTGTCGAAAATTGCTTCTTCGTCAGTACTCAGGCCCTCAACGGCTTCGTCGAGACCTTCCAGCATGGTTCCTGCACCTACTTGGTAGGACAAGCCAGTGGCCGAATCGACGTCTTCATCGGCGATCTTCGCGTTGATGTCGATTGTGATGAAGTCATCTTTAGCTGCCGGGCGATCCGCAGGCTTGAGCGTACCGAAGCGGCCGCGCAGATCGTCAAGCGCCTTCTGCCGATCCTCATCGGACTGCTCGGCCGGTGCAACCTCGACGGTAATGCCAGCGTAATCAGGCAATTCAACCTCGGGACGAACGTCAACCTCGACCTTGAACTTCAGTTCGCCGTCGGTAGCTGCCGGGTCCGGAACCTCGGTGATCTCGACCTCAGGACGAGACAGCGGGCGCAAACCCGTTTCAGCAACTGCGTTTTGGTACCAGCCATTGAGGCCTTCGTTAATTGCAGTTTCCAGAACGTAGCCACGTCCCACGCGCTGATCAATCAGACGGTTAGGAAATTTTCCCTTGCGGAAGCCCGGGATTTGAACCTGCTCCGCGATGGTTTTATAAGCCTCGGCAATGCTCGGCTGCAGTTCCTCGAAAGGAACCTCAACGTCAAGCTTGACCCTGGTGGGTGAGAGGTTTTCGACAGCGCTTTTCACCGCTTAATACTCCTGAGATCAACTATGGATGGGGTGGTACAGATACTGCTGGTAATACCGAGTCGGGGCGACAGGACTCGAACCTGCGGTCTCCTGCTCCCAAAGCAGGCGCGCTAGCCACTACGCTACGCCCCGTAGTGCTCGAGATAGTCTACGGGTTCCTGGCGCTGGACGCACATCGGCCGGAAATTCGCGGCGATTCGCGCCTGCATTTGCCGTTCTCGGGCTCCGTATGATGTAGTTATATCCGGTCTTCCGGCAGCAGCGAAAGTTTCTGCGGGCTGGCACAGCGGGGATGTAGCTTAATGGTAAAGCCTCAGTCTTCCAAACTGATTACGCGGGTTCGATTCCCGTCATCCCCTCGCAAGAAAGCCTCGACTTCGGTCGGGGCTTTTGCATTTCCTGGCCAGACTAGCCGAGCTGGCAGCTTGGGCAAAAAAACAGGTTGCGGCCGGCTAAGACCGAACCCGCAATCTCAGTTCCGCAGCTGAAACATGGTTGGCCGACCCGTTTGTATACATAGTGCACATCCGCTGGTTCGTCACAATCTCCAGGCTCGGTAGTGATGATTCGGCCATCCGTCACGCCTCGGTTCAAAAGCACGACGGCGTCGAGCCACAGCTCTCGCGCTTTGGTAATGCTGAGCTGCTTACCGCTGAGCATCGGGTTAATTTTGGCCCGGAAGAGCAATTCCGCGCGATACACATTGCCGATCCCTGCTACAACGTTCTGGGCCATCAGCAGCACTGCTACCGGTCTTGCACTCGAGCGAACCCTACGCAGAAATTCTGCTTCGCCGGCCAGCGTTGCCTCCTGGCCGGAATTCAACGGATCTGGTCCAAGCTTGGCTTGAATGGCGCGTGCTTCAGCCGCTGTGAGCACCTCGCAGGCGCTTGGACCGCGCAGATCCGCCCAGCCGTGCTGCGAAACCAGTCGAAGCCGTACAGCACCTATTGGTTCCGGTGGCCCTTTATACGGCAGGTCCTCAGATGCTAGTTCCCGCTCGCCAAGCCGCCGTGGGGCTCCGATGCTCGACGCTCCCCGAAAGGTCGCGTCACCGCCAAAGTCCCAAGCTCCGTATAAACCTAGATGAACGCGCAAAATGGCTTGATTGCTAAATTGAACAAAAAGCTGCTTGCCGTGCGCCCTGGCTGCTACCAGAATCTCGCCATCAATTCTGGCGGCACCAGCCGCAAACCGACCTTGCGGGCTCATAGCGTTGAGTTTTTGTTGAGCGAAGACGTCCTGCAACTGGGTGGCTAAGCGATGAATAGTGTGACCTTCCGGCACTTTATCCGCCTTTCAGTTCGGTACAAAAAAGTCGATGGCGGACCAGATGATTTGGGTCCGCCACCGACTTTATCAACGCAGCTTAGATGCTGTTGTCTGTGTCAATTTCAAATCATGCTTCTCGACGCCGCCGAGCGAAGAAAACTGATGCTGCACCAGCAACCAACAGACCGCCGCCAACAGCGAATCCGATGATTGTTCCGGCTGCCCCGGTATTGGCCAATACCGCCGACGCCGGAACCATATCGACCGAGCCGCATCCCAGCACCTGAGAACCCTGTTTGAAGATGCCAACGTTCATTTTCAAATCTTGCCCCGAGTTCAAACTGAACACCGGTGTCACTCCGTTCACATCCGCGTCGGAACCTGGCTTACCTGTACTTGGGTCAATACACTGCGGCGAAAATTCATAGCCAGCAGGTAAACGAAACCGAAACTGGTAAGTAGTGGCGACCCTTAGATCTTGGTAGAAATAGATATCGGTAAATGACGACGCATTTACGCGGCTCCAGGGCTGGTCAGGTCCGGTCCGAACGTCGTAGTCCGGCGAATTAGCGCCGGCTTCCCCCGGATCGCGTTTCCCATTCCCGTTGTCATCAATGAAGTAGCTTCCCTGGATCGTTGCAAACCTCTTTACGCCGACTTCCCGCACCGTCGCTTGACCTTGGACTGGAACTTCAAACTTAGCCGTAGAAACGGACCCAGGTTCGGTGGTCAGGACCTCAGAACGACCTAGAAAAAATCCAAATTGATAATACCCAACTGGCAGGCCCGAGAAGGAAAAACTTCCATCCGCCCCGGTGGTCGTTTGGAAATCCATAAAAGGGCTCCCGCTCGAATCAAGCACATTAACTTCGACACCGGGAAGGCCACTCTCGACCTCGTTTCGAATACCATCACCATTTTTATCTTCAAATAGCAGACCCAAGGCGACAGGTGTCCTGGCCTTCACCAACGCGAAATTTACATTTTCGACCTTGCTGGGCGAACCGAGTGTCAGTTTTGCCTGGGCAGAGACCGGACTAAGAAGGCTAATGTAGCTGCCTTGAGCCGCTTGATTGAATTCATACCCGGTCGGCGCTAAGGCAGTTACCCAACAAGCGTCAGGAGCCAGGTATTTGAAGCCATAGAATCCGTCTGCGTTAGAAACTTGCCAAGGCAACCCTCGCCCAGCAACATCAGTTGCCGAATCACCAACCTGTTTGCTCGCGTATAAAAGTGTTTTCACGCCTGCCACAGTTGGCTCACCCAAGTCCAAGACACCGTTGCGGTTCAAATCTTCAAAATAGACACCGCCGAAAGCCACATCTCCCAGAAGTGCTGGGTAATTGATCTTTCCTGTTTCACCAGCCTTGACGTCCAGGAAATTAATGATGCCCTTGTAGCGCTCATCGCCAGGATCCGTATATTCCGGAGTGGTATAGGTGTCGCTGACCGGCAACACGGTTTTCACGACGTAACTGCCTGGCGCTAAGTCTGGAAAGTGGTACCTGCCATTGTCATCAGTTAGTTGCTCAGCAACTGGATTCTTTTTAGTGTCGAGTGCCGCATTCCCCTGGCGATCGATAGGCAAAACTCTCGACCCTGCGATTCCTGGCTCTCCAGGATCAGGATCGCCATTTCCATTTTTGTCATCAAAGACAAATCCGGCAATCGATGCTGGTGTTTCCGCAGCGCTGGCGCTCGGCGTGGCCTCATCAAACTTCGCCGAAACATCAGTAGCCGGCGGCTTCTGAACTTCAGGTTGCATGGAAGGAGACGGCGATTCCGTTGCGCTAGCGCTCGGCGTAGCCTCATCAGGTTTCGCCGATGCATCAGTGGCTGGCGCCGTCGCGGCCTGCGACGTGCTCGACTCTCCCAATGGTGGAACCTCCGCCTCGGCAGGGATCGCGGCTCCCATCAGAGAAAACGCTACCCCCAACGAAGCAACTAAAACTGTGGCCCGACGGAATCCTTGTCCGCAACGCCCCTCGCTGTTCAAGCTTTCGTCTTCTCGACGGTAAAAGAGGGATTTCATATCCCGCACTCCTGTGCTCTTATTGCGATACCAAGGCCTATCCAGCTCATATCGCGT
Organism: Renibacterium salmoninarum ATCC 33209; assembly: GCF_000018885.1. NCBI lineage: Bacteria > Bacillati > Actinomycetota > Actinomycetes > Micrococcales > Micrococcaceae > Renibacterium > Renibacterium salmoninarum. The sequence goes on from NC_010168.1 coordinate 2,918,090, forward strand.
ACTTGATATCGGTCCTTGCTGGTCCGACTCTTCAATTATCCATCGAATTTATCAAACGATTTGATAACGACTTGGGCGAAATTTCTCAGCTTTTATTCCGTCAAAATCAGAGGGAGTGCAAGTTGAGCCAGTCAGGCCAGCCGAGGATTAACCACTCGGGCAAAACACCTAGCCTGCGCACGCCAATTACCTGAATCATCCACCGATGATTCAGGTAAAGCAATCTTATTTAGAAAACGATTTGATAAAGGCCCAGCTCCACCATCAGCATGGCTGGGACACAGCTAGTCTTGGACCTGACCGGTTTGTTCGAAATGAGCGATTTTGCCGATGCGCCGCACATGCCGCTCACCATCGCTAAACGGCTCCGCAAGGAACGCTTCGATGAGGCCAGTTGCTTCATCGACGCTGTGTTGACGCCCACCAACTGCGACCACATTTGCATCATTATGTTCGCGGGCCAGCTTTGCGGTCTCTAGGTTCCAAACAAGCGCCGCTCGGATGCCTTCGACCTTGTTAGCCGCAATCTGTTCACCATTTCCAGAGCCACCCAGAACAATTCCTAATGCGAAAACACCAGCTTTAGTGTCCGCCATCGCTGCCTGCGCCGCATGGATACAAAACGCCGGGTAGTCGTCCTCCGGGTCGTAGGAACTTGGTCCGTGATCAATCACTTCATAGCCGCGATCGCCAAGATGCGAAATCAGGTGAGCGCTAAGCTCAAGGCCGGCGTGATCAGTGGCAATGTGAACGCGGGGGGTAGACATAGTTCTCCTCGGATTAGTAATTGATTCTGTATCGAGCGTACTAGCTTTCGGCACCAGTCGTCCCGCGCCGTTTCAGTAAATAACTGGCGAGCTCGTTTGCGCCCTGGCTCCTTGGCACGCTGACAAGCAGCCCGGGCCCAGCGCTCAGCTTGATGTGCAATGCCAAGCCATTGGTGGTGAGGAATTGACGCGTGCCGTTGATCCAACGCCAGCCTGGGCCGCCCCGCTGCCAAAGCGCCACTTCTTCCGCCTCGGCGCTCTCAATCTCTTCGAGCCCGAGATGGACCACGGTGAGAACTCCAACCAGCTTCAGCCGTAGTTGAGGCCGCTGGCGCTCTCCGCCGTCGATAGTCACACTGCCAAAGAGCAGCAACGCCAGTAACAGCAGGATCAGCACTAGCGTCAAGGAAATCCAAGGGCTCATTAGCAGCAGTAATCCCCCGACCAAAAAAGCGATCATCGCCAGCAGCACAAAGCTAGAGCTTCGCATATGGACCCAATACTTTATTCGTGGCATACCAGCGAGTGCGGCGCTCTCTGTCGCAAGCGCTCGTTCATCATTTTGATTCCAGCGCGGGATCGGTTGAAAGACAAAGAACATTACGATGCCGAGCGCTAAGGCAGCGCCCGAACCTAGCGCAAAAACTGTGGCATCGAAACCGCCATCATCAGCAGAACTAACTCCTTGCTGACCCATTAGTAATCCGGCCGAAATTGAGGCAATAAGCAAGCTCCAGAAAATAGCCGCCGCCATAAAAACCCTACGCAACCACCGTCTGTGCAATCTTGCGCCCGCCAGAGCCCCCAAAACTGAACCAACGACACCTATCAATAGTGCGGCGAGCAGCACAAATGCCGGAAAGGCGACGCTCCAATCGGCACGGTGCCCTTGCCAGTGCACTCCCATGGGTTCCGGTGCATTGCGTCGTAATATCAAGGCAACCGCGGCAAAGCAGAAAGCCACGGCCCACGGAAATCCGATGCCGAAGGCCGTGAATCGCCTGTCGAAACGTTCGGTCATCAGATAAACATCCCATTCGGCTGAGCTAATCGACGAAGCCCTGAATAGAGCGAACGCGCCGTCAGTCCGCTGCTGCGCGGCTGCTCCGGATCTGGCTCATTTCGAATAAGAAACTGATACTCACCGGCGCTGCCCGAGGCCGAAATTCGATGCTCAGTCAACACTGCGGCAGGATCGGCCAGCAGTTCAATTTCTACCGAGACTTTTGGGCCAACCGCAAGCGATAAGGCGAAAGCCACATTGAGCGAAGCAGGAAATTTACCCACAGCCTGTTCGGGAGATCCGTTGAAGAGCCGAATAGGCGCCGTTGCCTCACGTAGTTGTGTCTGTTCATTGGCGCTCATCCAGCTCTGAAGTAAGGCACGCGGCAATTTACGTGTCTGCAAGGTGACGTTTTCGAGACCACCCGAGGCAGAGGCAGCCTGTAACAAATCTAAGCCGCCAATCGCGCCGATCGTCGGAAAATGTCGCCCGGGACCTGCCGAAAGTTTCATGCGTAAATCTTGGTTCGCCAGCGCGCCAATCGAGCTAATGAGAAAGTCGTTACCGTGAGCGATGACCGTCGGACCGAACTCAGCAACCGCGTCGATGCCGGCCGCTTCCACTACTGTTTCCGCGCCAGCTAACGCGGCATAAACATCCGGCGAAAGGGCGCCTGAAGACTGGCGGCTAAGTACCGCAACGACGTCGAACGCGGCGTCCGAGGCAAGGTGACCGCGCAGTCTTCTGGAAATCGCACCGTCACCGATGATCGCAACAGAATGAACCATGGAATCAGTCTGTCAGGTCAACATGACGCAGCGGCTCTTTTGACTGCAAAGCCGTGGAAGAATGGTCCAATGTCAGCCCGGTCACATTGCGGGAGAATTCGGTATGCCCCGGAGGCCCACTTTGCCAGGAATGAACCTGACCCGTTCGGAAGCACGTACCCGTGCCGAAAATATCGTCGTCGAATCCTATGCCGTCGAGCTCGATCTGACCCGCGGTGCGCGGGTCTTTGGTTCCACCACCACCGCGCGGTTTACCGCTACCGCTGGCAGCGCCAGCTTTATCGATGCCATTACGGACGCCGTGCACTCAGTTACTCTCAACGGCACAGAACTTGACCCGTCGGAAGTTTCCGACGGGGTTTTTATCAAGCTTCCTGGTTTGGCCGAGCACAACGAGCTCACCGTTGTTGCCGATGCGCTCTATACCAATACTGGTGAAGGCTTGCACCGATTCGTTGACCCGGTAGACGACGAAGTCTATTTGTACAGTCAATTTGAGGTACCCGACTCGCGTCGAGTTTTTGCTGTGTTTGAACAGCCAGACCTCAAAGCGACCTTTCAATTCACCGTAACTGCGCCGGCTCACTGGGACGTTGTTTCCAATTCAACAACGCCGGAGCCTTCCGAAACCAGCTCCAACTCTCAGGGCGGCGCTAAGCGAACTTGGGCATTTGAACCAACTGCGAAAATCTCCTCGTACATCACTGCCTTGATCGCCGGACCGTACCAAAGCGTACGTAGCGAACTAACCAGCTCGGACGGACGGATCATTCCACTCGGCGTCTTTGCCCGCAAGTCACTTATGCAATACCTGGACGCAGAGAATATCTTCGAATTGACTCGCCAGGGCTTCGAATTTTACGAAAAGCAGTTTGGCGCTCCCTACCCGTTCAGCAAATACGATCAGCTCTTTGTGCCAGAATTCAACGCTGGCGCAATGGAAAACGCTGGCGCCGTGACTTTCTTGGAAAGCTACGTCTTCCGTTCCAAAGTTACCGAAGCTTTGATCGAACGCCGTGCTATTACCATCCTGCACGAACTGGCGCACATGTGGTTTGGCGATCTGGTCACCATGCGTTGGTGGAACGATTTGTGGCTCAATGAGTCCTTTGCAGAGTTCATGTCCACGCTGGCCGCTGCCGAGGCGACTGAATTTACCCAGGCCTGGACCACCTTCACTTCAATGGAAAAGTCTTGGGCCTACCGGCAGGATCAGCTTCCGTCCACGCATCCAATCGTCGCGGAAATCCGGGATTTGGAAGACGTTCAGGTCAATTTCGATGGCATCACCTACGCCAAGGGTGCCTCAGTCTTGCGCCAGTTAGTTGCTTGGGTGGGCCAAGAAGAGTTCATGGCGGGCGTGCGCGCTTATTTCGAAAAGCACTCTTGGGGTAACACCGAGCTCACAGATCTGCTCGGCGAGCTAGAAGTCTCTAGCGGTCGCGACCTCAAAGAATGGTCCAAACTTTGGCTAGAAACCGCGGGCGTAAATACCCTACGCGCACAGTTCGACGCGGATGCCGACGGCGTCATTACCGCTTTCGCAATCTCGCAAACTGCGATTGCTGACTACCCAACAATTCGCCCACATCGCCTGGCCGTTGGCTTTTACAACTTGGACGCGACGGGAAAGCTTGTGCGAACCCATCGCGTTGAACTAGACATCGACGGCGAGCGTACCGAAGTTGCCAAGCTAGTCGGCTTGGCTCGACCAGATCTAGTGCTGCTCAACGATGATGACCTTGCCTACGCAAAGATTCGTCTCGATGAGCACTCGCTGGCCACCGCGACTAAGCACGTCAAGGATTTTGCCGAGTCCTTGCCCCGGACTTTGGCTATGGCCTCGGCTTGGGACGCTGCGCGTGACGGTGAGACGCCAGCTCGGGCCTATGTCGACTTGATCCTGGCCAACATTGGCGCAGAAACTGACTCCTCCGTGATCACAGTCCTGTTGCGCCAGTTGGCTAAAACTTTGACTTTCTACGTCGCACCCGAGGCGCAGCATGAAGCCAAAATCAATGCTGCCGAGCGGTTGTGGGCGTTATTCACCGCAACCGCACCAAGCTCCGACTCACAGTTGCAGTTTGTGAAGACTTTTGCTCAGCTAGCCCAAATCTCTGGGCACTTGGACTTGGTCACTGATCTGCTGAGCGGTGACTATCGCGTAGATGGACTCGATATCGATCAAGATCTGCGCTGGGAACTGGTGAGTTCACTGGTCGCTGGCGGCCGTCTCGACCAGACCGGAATTGACGCCGAGCTGGAGCGAGATCATACCCAAACCGGGCAACTCGCTGCCGCCAGCGCAACTGCCGCGATTCCCACTGCCGAGGCAAAACAAGCCGTCTGGGACGCCGTTGTGGTTGATGGCAGCATGCCAAATGCGGCTCAGCGGGCGGCCATCGGCGGATTCGGCCGGGTACATGACAGCGCCTTGCTGGTACCCTTCCGCGCAAAGTACTTTGCCTCGATCCGCACGGTTTGGGAAGAGAAATCTCACGAAATCTCCTCATCCATTGTCAACGGGCTCTTTCCCGCGCTGCCGGTCTCGGCGGAGACTATCGCTGCCACTGACCAGTTCCTGGCTGAATTGGGCACTCAAACACCGGCGCTACGTCGTCTGGTCCTAGAAAACCGGGATGGTGTGGCCCGCGCTTTGAAAGCACAAGCTGCGGATAACTAAGGTCTATCCAGCAAATTGTTTATTTGACTAGACTGCTGCAATGACAAACGCAGGCCAGCTCCGCCCCCGATCATCGTCGGGGTTGCGAGCTGGCCTGCGTTCGTTGACAACCGTGAGTCAGGCGGCTGGCGCATTTTGTCGGACTCGGTGGGGCTACAGATTCGGATCCCGCGCTAGATTCTTGACCTGGCAGCATCAAAAGCTGAGACGAATGCTCGCAGCTCGCGCTGGCGGTATTGAACTTGCCAAGCTGCCGATTATCGACAAGTCCGTAATGCTTGCCAACTTTGAACGCTATAATTCGCTGGGTATTGAGCTCAACCAGGCACTCACGGTTGCGACGGCGGCCGAGCGAAGCCGAGACTTTAGCGCCGAGATTGACGGTCTCACTGTGGGCCTATCCAGTGGAACCTCAGGTCAGCGTGGCGTTTTTCTTATTAGTCGCAACGAACGCGCTATTTGGGCGGGTACCATTTTGGCTCGACTTCTGAGCAAAAAGGCCTTACGTCAAGTCATTTTGCCGTGGGCTAGACCATTGCAGATTGCCTTTGTCTTGCGCGCTGACAGCAAGCTTTACCAGCAAGTGCGCAGCCAACGGGTCAACTTCGAGTTTTATGATCTGTTGGAGCCTCTTGGCAAAAATATCGCGGCTTTGGTAGAGCAACAACCAGATTTACTTGTTGGGCCGGCATCGGTTCTCGGCGAATTCGCCCAGCGAAAGCTCCGCGGCGAGCTACAGATTTCGCCCACGCAAGTGATATCTGTGGCAGAAGAACTTTACCCAGGCGATGCCGCCCGGATTCGGCTTGCCTTCGGCATTGACGCCGCACAGGTCTATCAAGCGACTGAAGGACTCCTCGGATTCAGCTGCAAATACGGCTCACTGCATTTGAACGAACAGCACGTCTATGTTGAATTTGACTGGCTTGATGACGCGCGCACCCGGTTCCAGCCCATCATTACGGATTTCAGTCGTAGCACTCAGCTGATGCTGCGATATCGCCTAGACGATGTCCTACACTTAGCAACCGAACCCTGCCGCTGCCACAATCTTGGCTTACGACTTGCCGGCGTTGATGGTCGCGCGGACGCCGTCTTAAGATTCGGTGATAAGCAGCTCTTCCCCGATGTTCTTCGGTGCTCGATGGCGATAGTCAGCGAGCATTTTCGAGACTGGAGCGTCGAACAGCGCCTTGAGGATCAAGAAGATAGTTGTTTGGTCGTGCGGTTGCGTGAACCCGATGTGCACGCAACCGACGTGGTGCAGGCTGAAATCGATGTCTTGCTTGCGAGCTTGACAATACCGCGGCAAAAACTCCAGTTTGCTCCTTGGCAAGAGCCTGCTCCTGGCGCAAAATTGCGTCGAATTCGTCGCACCGATCTGGCGGCGCGTCTATGACCGCCGTCGTCATCACCGGCGGGCGGGCGCCAGTTGCGGTGGAACTAGCGAAATCTTTCTCGGACGCCGGTTTTAAGGTGATCGGTGCCGAAAGCCGAACTAACTTACTGTCCGGTTCCAAGTTCGCCAACAAGTCTTATCGAGTTCCTGCGCCGCGCTGGGACCCGCTCGGATTCGCCGACGCGATAACTGGCATTGCGCGCCTATATAAAGCCGAGTTAATCGTGCCATGTTGCGAAGAGGTCTTTTGGCTTGCCGAGGCAGCGGATCGCCCCGGCTTTGAAGAACTGGCACAAAAGCTTTTCGGTGCCAAGATCAGCACGCTACGCAGATTGCATCAAAAGGCCGATTTCGTGGACCTGCTGCAAGATCTAGACGAACCTGCACCGCAAGGATCGGTGGTTAGCTCGCGAGCTGAGCTGGTAGCCCTACGGCGAGGCAAGCAGACAGCCGCCATTTTGAAACCAGTTTTTCCCGCTTTGCGGCTGACACGATCCTGCATGAGCCTGGATCGCCAGTACCCAAGAAGCTCACCATTGGCGCGACGCGGCCTTGGCTAGTTCAGGAGTTCTTGGCTGGTGAGGAACTCTGTCTAAGCAGCGTCTTCCAATCTGGCCAATTGCGCGCTGCCGTGGTTTATCGACCACTATGGCGCGCGGGCCAGCGCAATCGGGGCTCCGGCACGCTATTCTCTCCGTTGGCCCTTGACGATCCACTCGCCATTGAAACGATTCGGATCGCTCGCAAGATCGCCGTCGAACTTGGATACACCGGATTCCTAGGTCTGGATTTGATCAATACGTCACGGGGTCTTGTCGCCATTGAGTGCAATCCGCGGCCCACCAGCGGAGTGCATCTCTTTGAATCAGGCCTGGCCCAGGCTGTTTTTGACAAAATAGAACCGACAAACTTGATGCTGCCGAGCATCAGCACCAAACGCCGTCGGCTCAGCTTAGTTTCGCCGGCCCGGTTAGTGACAGACTATAGAGCCTGGCGCGAATCCGCAGATGTGCTCGCTCCGCTGGTGCCATTGCGGCAGCAAGTTCGGGTAGCGACGAGTTTGCTGACAACAGCAGTACGGCAGCGAATCAGTCCGCTTGCGGTTTCAACGTGGGACTTGGAATACAACGGAATCAAACCCGGCCCCCAAGAAGCCGAGTGCAGCTATCCCGCAGAACCACATGAGGACGACGGTTGGCCAGGTCAAGCAGTAAATACGCTGACAGTTCAAACCAACGGTGAAATCAGCAATGTGTGCAGCACCGTGGCCAGCTTACGAATCGACGGCGAACTGCTCCCGGCAACCGTCCCGGCTTCGCCTGCCTTCACTCAGGCTTATGTGGTCTCGCCGTAGGCGCATTACATTGGCTTCGCTCGCGATGAACTTGGCGAACTTCACTCCCCTGTGTGGGAACAAGCACTCCGTCCGGTAATTTCCGGGCTAGGCGCAATCTTGCGCAGCGGAAGCATCGATGATGCCGTGATCGTCAACAACGCTCTCATTTCCACCAATTTGCACCCAGATCTCAGCGCTGTCGCATTAGCTAAGATAACCCGAGTTCTCGTTGAGGCGCATCCGGACTGCGCTATCGCTTGGCGGAGCGTGCACGGCCGAGATTCTGAACTTCCCGAGCGATTGCGAGCAAATGGATATCAGCTAATTCCGGCTCGATCCGTGCTGTTTGTGCCAACCAAAGATCGGCAGTTCGAAAGTCATCGCGACTATCGGAAAGATCTGAATCTTTGGCATTCGACGCTGGCAGACCCAGATGGTTATCGACTAACTGCTCCGAGCTGTCTAACCGACGAACAATGCCTAAGAATTGCCGAGCTTTATCGAATGCTCTATTTGGAAAAATACTCCTGGCATAGCCCGCAATATCAGTCCAGCTTTTTCGAACAAACTGCTCGAACGGGCATGTTTAAGTATTTACTCATCGAACGCGCCGGCCGAATAGATGCAGTAATCGGCTACTACACGAACCATCAACATCTCGCCGCGCCAATTATCGGTTATGACACGAGTCTTCCGCGCGAACTCGGTCTGTACCGGATGATTAATCTTCAGATCACTGAGACAGCGTGGCAGCGTGGCCTTGAGGTACATGCCTCATCCGGGGTCGCCAGCTTCAAACGATCCCGCGGCGCTGAAACCGAAATTGAATATACCGCGGTGTACGCCCAGCATCTTTCCCGACGTCAACGCTTTGCCTGGCATACCCTGGATGCCGTCATTAATTCGGTGGCACCAACTCTTATCGATCGGTTTGAACTATGACCTTCAAGGAAGAGCAGTGCCGAAAAGTAGCCGCTCGAATTTCTGCAATTGGCGTCTTTTTGCCCGAACAAACCCGCAGCACCGAAGAAACCGAGGCAGAACTTCGCCGGCTCAATCCAGGGCTTGATTTACCGTTCGGCTTGATCAAACGGTTGACCGGCGTCGAACGAGTTCATCTTCGGCCGGAAGGTTGGCAAACCTCAGATCTAGCCGTTGCCGCGGCAGCAGATGCGCTTCGTGGCCAGGATCAACCCATTGAATTACTCATTTTCGCTTCGGCCAGCCAGGACCTTATTGAGCCAGCAACAAGCCATATCGTGGCGGCCAAGCTGGGGCTCACCTGCCCTGTGCTGGATGTGAAAAACGCCTGCAATTCAGTGCTCAATGCAATTCAGATAGCAGATGCGTTGATCAAGACTGGACAATATGGTCGAGTTCTCATTGTCAGCGGCGAACAACCAAGCCATGCTGTTCGTTGGCAGCTAGCCAATAAGTCCCAGTTCCTCCGGGCTTTTCCGGGCTACACGATGAGCGACGGCGGGGCCGCCGTGGTGCTGGAACGCACCGAGCTGCCTGCCTCCGCGATAGGCAGCGCTCCGGCTACCGTGCCACATGTCCTCGGCTCACACTTTGTTGCTGACTCCAAGCACTGGCAAGTTGGCACCTTAGGCACGGGCGGATCAATGGATCCACATGCCGAGCACAGCAGCTATTTCGACATGGACGGACGCGCCCTTCGCGACGCATTTATGCAACTTGGACCGGAGCCAATCTTCAAGGGCTTGCGCAATATGAACGTGCAAACTTCTGATCTGGACCTCATTGCAATCCATCAGGTTGCCACCACAATGTTGACACCAATAATGGAGGTCTTTGTCCTACCCCGGGAACGTTGTGTGGATACCGTTGCTGAACACGGAAATCTTGCCTCGGTGACCTTACCGCTCCAGCTAAAAACCGCGCTGCGCGATGGTCGACTGCGCGAATCTTCAGATACTACGCTCGGCAGCTTAGTTGGCCTGGTTGGCCTAGCTGGCGGCATCAGCCTAGGGCTTATGGTGGTGCGGCTATGACTAGCGCCAGACTAGCTGCCCGATGGGAATCTCGCGTACAGCGGGCTGCTCACCCCTTCACCTATCCAGCGCTGCGGCTTGCGCCCGCACCTTTGCTTCGGGTGCCGGGTCTTGGGGTTTTAGTGCGAGACCCAGATACGGTCCGGCAAATTCTGGTTAAATCGGATGCCTTTGCCAAGAATGGGCCGGGCACTTCCTCGGATCTATGGACACCTGTGCTGGGCCAAAAGGTCTTGCTCAACATGTCCGGCGTCGAACACGCCGAAATGCGCCGCAAACTCGCACCACTTTTCGCGCCCTCCTTCGTCGAGGCGCTTAGCCGCAAGTCGCTCAGCGCACCGTTAGCCGAGTTTGCCGCGCGGCTGCGTTCCGGCGAGTCGATCGATTTTGTTCAAGAAGCTCATCGATATTCTTCGATTGTCATTTCTCAACTAGTCGGCTTACCCGCCTCATCAGTCCACGACAATTCGCTTTATCAAAAAATCCACCAAATTAGTGGCACCGTCAGCTTGAGAAATCTTTCGCTGGCAGCTGAGCAAATCCAAGCCGCGCGGGAAATTATGTCTGGCCTCAGCGCTCAAGCGAGCCAAGCGTATCTGGCGGCCGATCCCAACACGGTGCCGGGCCGAATGCGCGAGCTAGGCCTAGATCAAGATGAAGCGCTGGGAGCAGTTGGCGCTTTCGCACTCACTGGCACCGAGACGCTCACCTCGTATCTACCGCGGCTGCTTGCCCTGCTACTTGATTCGGGCTGGCTAAACCGGCTTGTGCTTGATCGCTCGCTCACCGAGGCTGCAATCTCCGAAGGATTAAGAATTAGCACACCGGTGCTAGTGATGCTTCGCCGCGTGCGTTCAGCAACTGTGATCAATCAGCATCGGTTTCGCGCCGACGAAAGAGTGATCCTTTTAGGATTCAGAATCAACCAAGCCGCGGGGAAGTTTGATCCGAGCAAAAACCAATCCTCGGATCTGAAACAACTTTGGTTTGGCGGAGGGGCCCACTTTTGCCTAGGTGATCCATTAGCCATGAGTCAGATCAGATTGGTCCTCAACGCTATTCTTGACGCGCTGGCAGAATCAGGCGCACAGCTGCGCGTTGTTAGCAGACGCCCGGCACGAAACGTGCTCATTCCGGCCTACGCAAAACTGATGGTTTCGCAGTGAAGATCCTGGTAACAGGAGCCAGCGGATTTATTGGCGGCGCGATCGCAACTAGCCTAGCTACGGCTGGGCACCAAGTTCTTGGTACTGGCCGGCGCTCTCCGGGTTGGCTAGCGCTTAGCGGCTCAAGGTACCAATATTGGGACTTATTTAGCGCAGCACCAGATTGGCAACCGGATGTAGTAGTACATTGTGCCGGCCTGGCTGAGGATCGAGTTAACTTGGCTGCGGCGATACGCGCCAATCGAGACGGGACTGTGGCGGTTCGCAACGCTTATCCCGCTGCAAAATTTGTGCACCTCTCCTCTTCAAGTGTTTATCCGTCAAAAGATTCAGCATCATTTTGTACCGGAAGCAGCTGCCCAAGGCGCGGCTTTGATCGGTGCGTATGCAATCTCAAAGGCGGCCGCTGAGACCGCGCTAGCTACCCTTGAGGCATCCGGACCAACGATCATCTTGCGCCCACATGCGGTATATGGTCGCGGGGATAACACACTACTTCCGCGGCTAGAACATGCAGCTGTATCTGGCATACTGGCGCTGCCAGGCGACGGCCGGGCAATGCACTCGCTGACACATATCGACAACCTAGTTCAAGCAGTCCATCTAGCCTTGCAGCACAACAGCAACGACGTTTTCAACATCTGTGATGCCGCACCGGTCGAGCTTAGTGCGGCCATTATTGAACTCCTGGCTAGGCGGGGTCGGCCAGTTCGAATTCGATCGGTGAACTACCAAATGGCCCTGGCTGCTGCCAGCCTTGCCGAACGCTTCTCCGGCGTCCTGGGTGCGAGAAAATATCCACTGACCCAATATTCGGTTGCTCAATTGGCGCTGGAACGCACCTATGATCTGTCCGCGGCTCAACTCCGGCTTGGCTTTCGACCATTAGCCACCGACTTCACTGGCGCTGAAACATGGTGACTTAGGTGGCAGGTTCACAGTGACAAATTAGACTCGATATATGGACCTCAAGCATCCGAACGAGCACCATTACGCAATCAACACCGTCTGGACCGGAAATCGGGGCACGGGCACCTCGGGCTATCGCGACTATGGGCGAGATCACTTGGTTCGTGCTGAAGGCGTGCCAGACCTACTCGGCTCTGCCGATCCAACGTTTCGAGGTGACAAAGACCGTTGGAATCCCGAGCTATTATTGCTGACTGCGCTGAGCCAATGCCATATGCTCTCCTACCTTCATGCTGCGGTAGAAAATAACGTAATAGTCACCGGATATCAGGACGCAGCCATTGGCACGATGGTGCTTAACCACGATGGAAGTGGCCAATTCGTTTCGGTTACCTTGCGCCCTCTAGTGCAACTTGCCGACGAAAGCCAAACAGAGCTTGCCCGAAGTCTCCACCACCGGGCGTCTCAATTATGTTTCATCGCCCGCAGCGTAAATTTCCCAGTGCTTCACGAGCCGCTCTAACTTCAGGTCTCGTGCGGCGGCGGCTAGCTACTAGCCGCCTCAAGGAGCGCAAGAAGTTCCTTCTCCTTGGCAACGCTGAGCCCCGCGCGCCGATCCCGATCAAGCCCGCGAGACTTTTCATCAGCAAGCACTGCAGCCAAGGTCTCGTCATACGGGCGCAGTTTCAAGCCAGCAGCCTGCGCAGCTCTGCCACTCCGATCCATCATTCCGAAAAGATCCTCAGGCAGCCATAACGGCAGCGAGTCAGGTCCAGCCCACTGATTTACGCCTTGATCTAAAAGCCATTCCGGCGCGGCTAGCTGTATGCGGCCCGTGTAGCCAGTAGTTTCCATCACCGCTCCGATCAATACCGGCCAGCTGACGTTAGGGCCGACGGCGTCGAGAGTGCCAGTTAGTTGATTTTCAACCCCCTGGAGAATCCAAGCTGCAAGATCTCTCGAATCAATAACTTGCGTGGACATTTGACCCAAGTCCGGCAGCAACGCTGGTCCTTTGTCACGAGCAAACCGCGCCGGCCAGTAGCCATAACGATCGCTGGTATCCCCCGGGCCGCAAATCAGGCCAGGACGCACAATCAAAAGTTACTCAACCTGCTCAACCAATATCTGTTCACAAGCTATTTTGGCCTCGCCATAATGTGTTGCTGGATCTTCGCCCTCGGCTAAGGCAGGCAGCAGCTCAGCACTTTCATCGTCGCCCAACCGTGATTGTGTGGCGTAGACCGAAACAGTGGACACAAAACACCATTGCCGAACCCTGCCCGCCAGCGCCGCCGCTGCAGCCTTGACGTGCTCAGGAATCCGTCCGACGTCGATAACTGCATCCCACTCACCGTCAAGGCCATCGAAAGCTGCCCGGCCCTGATCTCGGTCAGCGCGATGCAAATTGGCACCTCGCGGAACACTGCCGTTCCCCCGGGCCAAAACAGTGACCTCGTGCCCCCGTTCAAGAGCCTGCTTTACGAGTGTCTTTGACAGGAATACCGTTCCACCGAGAACCAGAAGTCGCATGTGTTCAGCCTAGTCAATGAGACAATGCCAGAAGAGTATTTATCTTCTGCTGTGAGAGGAGCGCTGCCTGCAGTGCCTAGCTGGACCAAAGATTTCCTTGTCGATTGCTGGATCAACGCCGGGCTGAGCATCCTGATTGGCCTCGCTGTTTGGGGGCTGGGTAGATACGTCATTTCCCGCCTGGTCAGACGCGTCCGCAACGGTAGCTCAATCTTTCAGACTCGAGCATTGCGCTGGGCGCACCCCGTGCTATGCCCCTTAGATTCCGAACGTCGAGTGCAACGGGCCGAGACGATTGGTTCGATTCTGTCCTCGCTACTGAGCGTCATCATCGTGATCATCGTCTTTGTCTATGTTCTGCTCTCATTCAGAATTGAGATCGCGCCGTTGCTCGCCAGCATTGGTATTTTAGGCGTGGCAATCGGCTTCGGTTGCCAGCAATTGATTCGCGACTTTTTGGCCGGGATTTTTATTACGTTAGAAGATCAGTATGGAATCGGCGACGTCATCGAGACTTCAGAGGTCATCGGAACCGTTGAATCAGTAGGATTGAGGATCACCCGAGTTCGGGCTGAAGACGGCACCATCTGGTATCTACGCAATGGTGAAATTTTGCGCGTCGGCAATCGATCACAAGGCAACTACCAGACATCAAACAGCACTGACGATCAAGGAACCGGAATCTAATGACATCGCCGACGCCAGAAAATCCGCTTGGCCAAGAAATCCCTTCTAGGTTTGGCCAGCCGTTGGCACGATTGATTCCAACCTCCGGAGCAGCCAGTACCTTTACCGCTCCGCCGGAGAACTTCTACGAAACGGTTGGTGGGCACGCCACCTTTGTGAAGTTGGTACACGAGTTCTACCTCAGAGTGGCTCAGGATGAGATTCTGCGTCCTATGTACCCGGAGGATGATCTTGCACCCGCTGAATGCCGGATGCTGATGTTTTTGGAGCAGTACTGGGGCGGTCCTAAAACATATTTGGAGGAGCGCGGCCACCCAAGGCTGCGAATGCGGCATGCACCATTCGCCGTTACCCCTGCGGCGCGTGACCGTTGGCTAGACCTTATGCGCGCTGCATTGGACGCTACGGAGCTCTCCCCTTTGCACGATGGCATGCTCTGGGATTACCTGGACCGTGCTGCGCATTCCATGGTTAATTCTGCCTAGCGTGCCAAGAACCACCAGAGTCTAGAGCGGATTACCCGGCCGAATCAGCACATGGCCGGAACCGCTACTCAACCGACGCCAGCGACCCGCTCTGAACAGAGCCACCGGCTCTCCTGCCGCCCAAAACCCCAAGGCGTAGCCAGCAAAGGCTGCACCAGCAGGGATTTCAGGCAAGTCAACAAGGCCGCGGCCCCACACTGAAGCTCGGGCATTGTTCACGATGAGCGCGCCAGGGTTGACCGGAATGATTTGCGCTATCTCACGCACACCGGTTTTCGCGGCGTCGATCAATTGCTCTGCCGCCAACAATTGGACCTGCTGCCATTGCGAACGTGGCGGACTAATTGCGGTCCAGGACTCGTTAACGTAAACCGGCGGTACCGCAAACCGTTGCCGAAGCTCTTCTCTAGCTAGTCGATCCGCAACTGATGCCAGCGAAACCGTGACATCAAGCTCTGCCGGCTCGGCGAGAGCCATCGTGCGCAAGCCCAAAATAGTCGGGGTACTTTCGCCCAGTAGTCGCGGTCGCATAAGACAGACCCAGGCAGCTAGTACCGCGCCCGAAGCCTGAAGTCGAATCGCGCCATCATCGGCTGCTCTTGCGCGTGATACGAAAGTTCGCAGGTCTGAAAGCGTTGCGTCGTCGCTAAAGATAAGTTCGCTGGTCATGAGACAAATTTTTCTGCCGCTGGGCGACGAGTAAAGTCGATGCTACTGCCAAGCCAAGTCTCCAAGGCATGACGTTGATTGCCGCTCAGCGCTACCGGCTTGCCCGAGGTTCGCGAAACCAGCACCATTCCGGAGGCAGCCTGGACATAGACACTGGACCCATCTTGCTCGGCAACGGTGTAACCAAAATCAAAACTCGAGGTGCCTATTCGAGTGATCCAGATATTGACGAAAACCGGTTGAGTGCGGAAAGTCAGCGGAGCAAGATACTCAATTTCATGACGACCAACCAGGGTGAGTTGATCGGCATCCAGCAGATCGTTGAAGCATTGATCAGAACTCGCGCCTGCTCCAGCCGCAGTACCCAGCACCGCATGCATGAGTTGAACTCGGGCATCTTCCAAGAACTGAATGTATTGGACATTATTTACGTGTCCGTACGAATCAATGTCGCCGAATCGGATCTGTAGAGGAATTTGAATAACCGAGCTCATGGGCTCATCTTCGCAAAGCCTTGTCCAGAGCCCAAATAGTGTGTCGGAAAACACCCTTATTTGGGCAGTGCTCAGAAGCGCAATAGAGTCTGATCATGACTGACTCCGCGCATAATCCGCTGGACGACTTGCTGCAGATGCTCAACCTCAGCGATGCAGATGGTGCTCGCACCGATGAAGAGCTATTTGTTGGTATCTCGCAGACCAGGCCATCACAACGAGTCTTTGGTGGCCAAGTTCTTGCACAATCACTCGTTGCGGGGTCTCGCACTGTTGATTCTTCACGAGCGGTCCATTCCATGCATGGATATTTTCTGCGTGCTGGTGACGCCAATCAGCCCATCACTTTTGGCGTGCAGCGCTTACGCGATGGACGCTCATTTTCTGCCCGGCGGGTGCACGCGTATCAAAATGGTGCACCAATTTTGTCCATGATTGCTTCCTTCCAAGAACCCTCTGAAGGAATCGACCATCAAGACCACATGCCTGGCGGCATTCCCGATCCAGAATCCTTGCCGCACGCCTCAGAGTTGTTAGGCGACTTCGACCATCCGGTGTCGCAAGAGTGGGCTTTCGGTCGCCCTTTCGACATTCGACATACTGGAAGCAATATCTATCTTCAGGTCGATGACACGGACCGCGAACCGCAACAGGCCGTGTGGATGAAGGCAATCGGCCCGATGCCAGATGATCCGGTACTGCACCGAGCTGCCTTGGCTTATGCCAGTGACTACACCTTGCTTGAACCTGCGCTGAAACCGCACGGCTTAGCATGGATCACGCCAAAAATGAGCGTCGCTAGCCTTGATCATGCCATGTGGTGGCATCGTCAGGTCCGCGTTGACGACTGGCTTTTGTATGTAGCCAACTCTCCGAGTGCCTCCGGTGCACGAGGATTGAGCATTGGCAAGTTTTTCAACCGTGCTGGTGAGCTGGTCGCTTCAGTTGCGCAAGAAGGCATGATCCGGATTCCGAATGACCGATTGGCACAAGCCTAAAGTTCTTCCTCGGAGTCAATGGGGTCAATCCGAGTAGAGAAGTTCAAGACAGCGAAAAGTCCCGACGTCGGCTGCTCCAGATTTTTATCTGAATCAGCCGACGTCGGGACTTTCTTGAGGCGCAATTGGCTAGTCGCGTGTGAGCTTACGGTAGGTAACCCGGTGCGGTCGGGCCGCATCGGCGCCTAAGCGCTCGACCTTATTCTCCTCGTACGATTCAAAGTTTCCTTCGAACCAGTACCAGTTAGCCGGGTTATCTTCGGTGCCTTCATAGGCCAAGATATGGGTAGCTACCCGATCGAGGAACCAGCGATCGTGCGATACCACCACAGCGCAGCCGGGGAATTCGAGCAGCGCATTTTCCAAGCTCGAAAGCGTCTCCACGTCCAAGTCGTTAGTTGGCTCATCAAGAAGCAGCAGATTGCCACCTTGTTTGAGCGTCAAGGCAAGATTGAGCCTGTTCCGCTCACCACCGGAGAGCACGCCGGCTTTCTTTTGTTGATCCGGTCCTTTGAAGCCAAAGGCGGCAACATAGGCTCGGGAAGGCATTTCAACCTGCCCCACCTGGATGTAATCCAGGCCGTCTGAGACAACTTCCCACAGAGTTTTCTCTGGGTCGATGCCGCCACGGCTCTGATCTACGTAGGAGATTTTGACCGAATCACCGATCTTGAGTTCACCGCCATCGAGCGCTTCTACTCCGGTAATCGTCTTAAACAACGTGGTCTTGCCGACGCCGTTCGGACCGATGACGCCAACGATGCCGTTACGCGGCAAAGTGAAAGTTAAGCCGTCAATCAGGGTTCGATCGCCGAAGCTCTTTTGCAGGTTCTTAGCTTCGAGGACCACACCGCCCAGACGCGGACCCGGCGGAATTTGGATCTCTTCGAAGTCCAATTTTCTGGTTCGATCCGCTTCAGCGGCCATCTCTTCATAACGCGCCAACCGAGCCTTGGACTTGGTCTGACGGCCTTTAGCGTTGGAGCGAACCCACTCGAGCTCTTCGGTAAGGCGCTTTGCTTGCTTAGCATCCTTTTTACCCTGCACCTCAAGGCGTGCGCGCTTCTTCTCCAAATAGGTGGAGTAGTTACCTTCGTACGGGTAAAGGTGACCGCGGTCTACCTCTGCGATCCACTCAGCCACGTGATCCAGGAAGTACCGATCGTGAGTCACCGCTAGGACTGCGCCGTGATACCCAGACAGGTGCTGCTCAAGCCAGAGCACACTCTCAGCGTCGAGGTGGTTAGTGGGCTCGTCAAGGAGTAACAGGTCTGGCTTCTGCAGAAGAAGTTTGCACAGCGCGACTCGGCGACGCTCGCCACCTGAAAGCACCGTGACATCGGCTTCCGGCGGCGGGCACCGAAGTGCGTCCATCGCCTGTTCTAGCTGAGAGTCAAGATCCCAGGCGTCTGCGGCATCGATTGCTTCTTGAAGCTTGCCCATCTCGTCCAAAAGCGAATCGTAATCTGCGTCCGGATTGGCCATCTCCTCAGAGATCTGGTTGAAGCGCTGAATCTTTTCGTAGATCTCGCCAACGCCTTCTTGAACGTTGCCAAGAACCGTCTTTTCTTCGTTTAGCGGCGGCTCCTGGAGCAAAATGCCCACTGTATAGCCGGGGCTAAGTCGGGCTTCGCCGTTGGATGGCGTATCCAGGCCCGCCATTATTTTCAGGATGGTTGATTTGCCAGCACCGTTGGGGCCGACGACTCCGATTTTGGCACCGGGGAAGAAAGACATACTGACATCGTCGAGGATGACCTTATCGCCCACCGCCTTGCGGGCCTTGGTCATAGTGTAAATAAATTCCGCCATGCCTCAAGGCTAGTGCTTGCAGGCCGAGAACTCACATTCGCCTGAGCCCCGGAAGCACGGAATCAGCGTTGGTCTCCGACGAAGCATAGGCCGGTGGCGAGCGTAGGTTGCGTAGTCATGGCAACTTGTCCGTCTCGCACTTGTCCAATCACACAGCTCTTATCAATTTTTACTGAGCCTTGAATCGCATCAACGTCAAGCCCCGTGGGCGTTTTCGAGATTGAAACTTCAACGTCTGTCGGAGCGGTGGTGAGGCCTTGGAGCGCGGTTCTGATCTGTTCTTGAGATGGCTTAGGGCTCTGTGCCGCCAATGCGCCCAATGCCGATTGCACTTTGCCGAACATTGCCGCGACTGCTTCTGACGCAGCATCGGATGCTGCAGGTGTTGCCGTCGCTGATGCACTGAGACTGCTGACGGCAGGTTGCCCGCTGCTATTTGCGCAAGCCGAAAGCAAAACAGCAAGCAACCACAAACCGCCGGCTGTTAGACCTTTTACCGTCATTGCTTTCATCCCTTGCTTTCCACTCACGCTTTCATTCTGCCATGACTGTGCCACTAGCTTTTAGCGGTATCACCCGACGAGCAGTCAAGACGGCACCGATAGCAAATACCGCAGAGATGGCCAGCGCGGCCGCTATTGGCAAAAGGCCATCTGGACCAGGCCGAACAGGGTTTATCGCAGCAAGCATGCCATAGACATCGCGGAGCCAATTGACCCTTGATTGCCCGGAATAGCCTCACCCAGGGTCAATGTACTCAATCTTGGCAGCCCAAAGCCCATGCCTGCACCACCTAGAAACCACGCCGCAATCAGCACAGCGGGTGAAAGAATCAAGGCAGATGCCGTAGCAGTAATGGCCAAGGCAGCGCGCAGTGAGAACGCGTCCAACAGGATCGCGTTGGGGTGCGAGATCTTTTCGCCAAGGCATGCTTGAAGTTGCGAAGCCAAGCTCCAGGAGATGGCGCCCACTGTGAGCGATAGACCGGCCAGAGCTGGGCTAAATTGATAGAAATTCACTAAAGCCAGAACGATATAGACGTCTGCACTAGTGAAGGCAGCAGAATAAAGCGCTCGGAGCAAAACCATGCTGGGCAACCCTCTGCGCGCTCGTAATGCACCAGCGGGCAGGAGGTGGTGAATGGCAAACAGCGCCACGACTAAGCCCGAACCGGCCAAAATGGCCGAAAGTAGCCCGCCAAATTCGGCAGCCATCCCCAGTACCAACATGGCTACGCCAGCCAGAAATGACCAGCCCAGACGCCTAAGCCAGGGTTCAACGGCTTTTTGCGGCGTCTTTTGTGTATTTTTTTGCGGATCTTGTGGCGACGATTTGAGGCTAGGCAACATCATGACCGTAACAAGAGGCAGCAGCACCAAAACACCGAGGAAAACCCAGCGCCAGTGAAACTGCTGCGCGATCAAGCCTGCAATAAACGGCCCAATGATCGCGGGCAGTACCCAGGCCGCTGAAAACACGGCAAAGATTTTCGGTAGTAAGACTGCAGGATAAGTTCGGGCCAAGACCACGTAGATCACGACGCTCAAGGCACCGCCGCCAACACCTTGCACCGCTCGTGCCGCTACTAAAAACAGCATCGATTGCGCAGCCCCAGCCATCAGCAAGCCCAGCGCAAAGGTCCCCAACGAAACAAAGAGCGGTAGTTTCGGACCAAATCTATCCGACCAAGACCCTGCCGCCACCATGCCAATAATGCCGGTAGCAAAGCTCATGGCGAAGGTCAGACCGTATAGCGCCTCGCCTTGTAATTCTGCACTGATCACTGGCATAACGGTGGTTACGGCAAGAGATTCGAAGGCCGGTAGCAAGATGATCGAAAACATTGCTAAGGTGGTCATGAAATATTTCGGCGACCACACCGACAGGGATGCCGTTATCTCAGCCGAACCTCCGGAACTCGTCGTTTCATCAATTGCCATACCGCTAAACTAATCCCTCAACCTTTGTTGAGGTCAATGCGGCTTTTTGCAAAATCCATCGGCACTCCCGACGCGGCGACCGAACTCAAGGCATTCCGCCCGGCGGTAAACCCTAATCTGGCCTTCGCATCAGAACGGCGGAGCCCCCTCAACCCTGGCGAATGGCAACGCGTCGACTTTGGCCGAATCAGACTCATCAGCCACTGCCGCTTGTTCAAGCTCGTGTTCGGGCGGAAACTCGCCGTCGTCATTGCCATCTTGGCCTTCCTCGCTTGGCGCATCAACGCCAGATTTCAGCTCGATTGCTGCAAGATCTGCAACTGGCACAGCTTGCACAGCTCGCCTGAACTGCGCCGTGCCCCAACCCAAGTCATGCCCTACCGCGTCGGCGTCGATCTCTGG
Organism: Renibacterium salmoninarum ATCC 33209; assembly: GCF_000018885.1. Taxonomy (NCBI): domain Bacteria; kingdom Bacillati; phylum Actinomycetota; class Actinomycetes; order Micrococcales; family Micrococcaceae; genus Renibacterium; species Renibacterium salmoninarum. The sequence goes on from NC_010168.1 coordinate 2,939,176, forward strand.
GGCAATGCCGCGTCGACCGTCCTCTATTACTCCACTGCCGAAGCTTTAGCTTGCCAGTGACAATCACTCGCTCCCCCTTGCTCACACTCGCAGAGGCATTTTGAGCTAAAGACCTAAACATTGAGACCGAGTACCAATTAGTAGCGGCATCGATCCATTGATTTTGCGTGCGATCGAAACGACGCTCGGCAGAGCCTAATCGAAAATTTGCTACTGGAAGGCCGGATGCGGTCAAGGTCATTTTCACTTCACTCGCAACGAAGCCGCGAACGGTTACTACGTCGGTCATTTTCCCTCGCTCTGAATCGTCATGATGGCACCGGATTGGCGCCTTGAGATCAGTCTCCAGCGGCGGTTATTTCTTGACAAGATGGTTCCTTGTCAATGTGCGGAAAACGGCCTAGGTAAGCCGATGTGGAGGAAAAGTCGGGAGTTTGGCTTCCTATTCGGTACAGTAGTCACGATGCTTTCGCGATGCGACGGTATCTCAGCCTCGGTAGCTCAGCGGATAGAGCAGGAGCCTTCTAATCTCTTGGTCGCGGGTTCGATTCCCGCCTGGGGCACATTTCAGATGGTTATTGACATTCAATCTGCGTTTGCACCGATGAATCAGCAGGAGGCGGCGCGATGCACCGCGATTTAGCCTTAAGCCAGTCACTGATTTATGCCGCCAACGGCCTAGCCTATTCGCCCGCGATATCCGAGCCTGAGGGGCAAAGTTACGCTGCCCATTCGTTTTCCGTAGCGTCCCAGCAGATTCAGTTTCGAGTTGCCAAAACTACGCCGACAAAGCCCGGTCATTTCGTCACGCTGTGGCGGCGAAGCCAGCACCGGCCGATCAGACCTTTTCAACTTTCCGACCAGGTGGAATTGTTCGTCGTCTGTGTTCGACACAAAGGACAATTCGGACAATTCGTCTTTCGATGGGAGACACTGCAGCAACATGGCATCGTCGCCGCCAGCAATTCAGCTGGCAAACGCGCTTTTCGCGTGTATCCCCCCTGGTCAGAAGAGATGACCCCCAGCGGACTCAATAAACAGGCAAAAGCTTCGCAGGACTGGCAGTTAGCAAGTTTTCTGCCAATTGACGAAGCAACCGGAAGCGACCCGGCCCGGACGAAATCCCTCTACCTGGGCTAGCTAAAGCAAATATGCAACCACCTCACGGCAGCGTGAGAACCAGCGGGCCGTCCGCAGTAATCGCTACGGTGTGTTCGGAATGCGCCGCTCGGCGACCATTGCGCGAACGCAAAGTCCAACCGTCTTGGTCATGCTGATAATCGTCAGAGCCGCCAGCAATAAGCATTGGCTCAATGGCAATGACAAGACCTTCTGCTAATTTTATCCCGCGACCTGGCCGGCCGTCGTTTGGTACATGTGGTTCCTCGTGCATGGCGTGGCCGATGCCATGCCCGCCGTGATCGGCCAATATGCCATAACCTGCGCGACGAGCTTCGCCGGCAACCGCATAGCTAATGTCGCCCATTCTGTTGTCGATTCGAGCTTGATCGATCCCTCGAGCGAGCGCCGCGTCACATGCATCAATCAAAGCTTGATCTTCTGGATCGACGTTTCCGACAATAAAGCTGATAGCGGAGTCACCACACCAACCTGCCAAAAACGCACCACAGTCAATTGAGACCAAGTCGCCATCGGCAAGTCGGTATTTGTTAGGCAAACCATGCACAATGGCGTCGTTTACGCTGGCGCAGATCACGCCAGAAAAGGGCGTAGGTGCCAAGCGAGGATGATATTTGTCAAAGGCAGAAACTGCCCCGGCTGCTGATATTACCGATGCCGCGACCTCATCGAGTTCTCCTAACGATGAACCGATCTGCGCCTCAGCACGAACTGCGGCTAACGCGTTGGCAACTACGCGTCCGGCTTCTCGCATGGCAGAAATTTCACTCGGAGTTTTCAACTCAAACATTTGAACATCCTGCGCAGTACGCTATGGCCATGTTCAACGACTCCTTCACCGGTACAGTGCGGGACGCTCTCGAAGCACAAGCAGATGCCGAGCGCGCAAAGTCGATGGCGGCCTATATGAAATCATATATGCCCTATCGAGGCGTACCAAAACCACAAGTTCGAAAAATCATGATGACGGCGGCCAGAGCATATCCGTTTGCCGACGCCGCCGATTTACTGAGCACCGCAACGAAACTCTGGCGTGAAGCCAACTGTCGAGAAGAACGGTACATTGCCACGGCGCTAACAGAATTTAAATTGGCCAAAGGAAATCTCGATTTTTTACCCTTCTATGAAGAGGTGGTCTCTGCTGGCGCTTGGTGGGACCACGTCGATGAAATGGCCCACCGGATCCTCGACCTCTTATTAGCACATGGCAAAACCATGGATCCGAAAGTTCGACAATGGAGCACAGACTCTGGCTTCTGGTTCCGCCGGCTAGCCATCATCAGTCAGCTTCACGCTAAAACCTCAACCGATCTAGGGCTGCTCAGCGACGTCATTGAGCCTAATATGGCCGACCCAGAATTCTTCGTCCGGAAGGCCATCGGCTGGGCCTTGCGGGACTATGCCCGCACCGATCCGGATTGGGTCCGACGGTTCGTCGCTGAGCGAAGTGCAGCACTTAGTCCGCTATCCCAGCGCGAGGCTCTCAAACACTTGAGCTAAGCGCGGATAAGATGATCTCGATCATCTTGCGAGTCAGACCACCGCTCTGACAGCTTTGAGTCCAGAAGGAAGCAGCATCTTGTCAGTATCGCTTAGCACCAGATTCCACCAGCCGCGCTCACTTTGGCTGACCTTTGGCGTGCTTCATTTGCTCATACTGATTTTGTTGCTACCGCTTATTGTTAGCGGCCAAGTTCTGAGCGATATTAGCTTTTATCGGCTCTGGGCTTTTGATGGCATTAACCTTGGGATCTGGCGCGGAATCTCGGTTGAATGGGTCTACCCAGTTGGCACAATGTTGCCTATCCTGCTGGCTGCCTTATTCGGCTCGTACCTTTACCAGCTTGCCTGGCTCCTACTGTTTACCGGGCTGAACTTGATCGCAGTCTTGGTGTTAACTCGCGCAAAGAACAATCAGGGCTACTTCGCCGCGTATTGGTGGCTCGGCGCCACGGCAATTTTGGGTACGGTCGCCGTCGGACGAATTGATGGTCTCACCGCGCCCATGGTGATTGTGGGACTGCTTTTGCTCAATGCCAGGCCCTATCTTGCCTCTGCAGTGCTTAGCGCGGCGACCTGGATTAAAGTTTGGCCTGCTGCGGTGCTCTTTGCGATCGTGGTCGCCAGTAAACAGCGGTTCAAAGCCATTATTGCCGGAATCGCCGTGACCGCCGTCGTCGTTGCGATCGTGCTAGCCGGTGGTGGGGCAAAGTATTTGCTGGGCTTCCTTGGTGCCCAAGGTGACCGTGGCATGCAACTTGAAGCGCCGTTCACTACCCCGGGGCTTTGGCAGGCAATCTTCAATCAAAACGGCACTTACGTTTTCGAAGACAAGATCATCAACACCCGTGAAGTTCGCGGTGGCATGAGTGACGTTGTTGGCGCCGTGATGAATCCCTTGCTCGCGATTTCGGCAATCGTGGTAGTGATTCTGTTGCTCTGGGCATTACGTCGCGGGGCACCCGCGCAGCAACTAATTTTGGCGGGCTCACTTTCCTTGGTCTGCGCCTTCATTGTTTTCAACAAAGTCGGGTCGCCGCAGTTCCAACTTTGGCTGGCTGCTATCGTTGCCGTCGGACTTTACTATGGCAAGAAGGAATGGCGCTTTCCCGGTTTCCTCATGCTGGCAATCGCGGTTCTTACAACGTTGGTCTACCCAATATTTTATGTTCAGCTCTATGAGCTGAATCCTTGGATAGCGATCATCTTGTCGCTTCGAAACGTTGCGCTCTTTGTCTTGTTCGGCTGGGCCATCCGGGAAGTGATTACGCTTGCCCGCCGCGGCGGCGTTCGGGCGGTCAAAGCCGCTAAATAACGTCCTTGACTTGGCTGTCAGTCTGTAGAAACAGCTTGCGGGTCTTGCGGTCAATCAAGACGATGTAAAGCGCAAAGCCCAAGCCGATGACGGCGGCGGCCAGGCGAAGATTGTCCAGCGTGATCCAGGCATCGCGTTGCTGCAAGTAGGGGTAGACGTTTAACTGATCGGAGATGGCATAGATCATGAAGAACGAGAGCACGAAGTAAAGCGATTTAACTTGCCAGTCATTACGAATGCCAGTCACCGCGAAAAGTGGGATGAGCCAAACAACGTACCAAGATTGAATCATTGGCGAAAGAAGGACGACGGCGGCAAACGCCAACGCCATTCGACGAATGATTCGTTCATAGCTGCCACGGAACATCAACCACGCCACGATACCTACCGCAATAACTTTGCCGGCGTCCCAAACATGCTTCGCCGTACCCCAGCCATCCCAGCCAAAAGCGTTCATGACGGTCGCCACAGTCAATCCGATGGCACCAATTGGCGCGTACCAGATCCATACACTGCCGGGCGCGGAAAGCCCGTTAATCCAGCCAAACCCGAAGCCGTTTAGCCAGCCCATGAGCGTGAGTAAGCCCAGCGACAATGCTGCGGTTAGGCCCCAAAAAGCAAATTTGCGCGGCCATCCAGCTTTTTTACCGGCCCAGAGCAGTCCCGCAAATGGCAAAAGAATCACGGTAATGGGCTTGACCGCGATCGACAGCGTTATCAAAACAATGCCAAAAACGGAGCGCTTAGTTGCACAGTAGTACAGCCCTGCGACCGCCAGTCCGATCATCAGTGCGTCATTGTGTACCGCCGCAATGAAATTCACCAGTAGCAGTGGGTTTGCCACGCTCAGCCACAGTGCGCGGTGCGGATTGACTCCGTGTAATACCGCCAGCCGAGGCACGTAAATTGCGCAAAGCAGCACGCCAAATGCCGAGACTAAACGAAACAGAAAGACGGCTAGTTCAGGATTTCCACCAGTGACCGCGACTACGGCTTGCTCGATCCACAAAAACACCGGACCATACGGCGTTGGTGCCTCTGCCCATAGTTTGTCCGCACCTAGACCAAACCAGTTTGAGATTGCCGAGATGCCATTGACATAGGGGTCGATATTGGCTTGCACTAGTCGGCCTTGGCCGATGTAGGCATAAACATCGCGGCTAAAAAGCGGAATTGAAACCATCAGCGGCCCGCCCCAGAGCAAAATTGCTTGCCGAACGATTCGGCCCGATGCCGGCGGCCAACCTTTAGCTCGCTGTCCCAGTCGAAGCCAAGCACGGACCAGCAGCATGCCGCCGATGGCCAAGCTGCCCACCGAAAGGACAATGCCAATCGGTTCTGCACGCATCCAAATGAAAACTGGGTTTCGCAACAATGCCGAAGATTGAGCAAGCCAACCAATTCCGACAGAACCAAAAACCAACAGCAACGAACCAATAAATCCGGCAATCAGCGGCACCCAGGCGTCATACAAGCCATGGTCAGGCTTCGCTGAACCATTCTTTGCCATCACTTGAGTCATTGCCGGCCCAGACTCCGGGCGCTCACCAAGGCCGGTGGTGGACTCAGGCGTCGTCATAGATTCGATTCCGATCTGGCTTTCGATAGCTGCAGCCAATGGCGCGGCATGATGGAGATTTATCTATTTTAGACCGGCAGAGCTCTTCTGGAGGCATCCACACCGAATCGAAAGGTACATTTGTCCAGTGTCTATTTCTTCTGAACGAATCGTATGGATCGATTGCGAGATGACCGGCTTGGATTTAGAAGCCGATGCGCTGATCGAAGTCGCCGTGCTGATCACTGATTCTGAGCTCAATATCCTTGACGACGGCGTTGATGTGGTGATCAAGCCGGACGCTGCGGCCTTAGCGCAAATGAACGATTTTGTTCGCAACATGCATACGACGTCGAAATTGCTCGACGAACTTCCCAACGGACTCACCATGGCGGCGGCGCAAGATATTGTGCTGACTTATATCAAAAAGTTTTTGCCCGATCCCGGTAAAGCCCAACTTGGCGGCAATTCTATTGGCACCGACAAAATGTTCCTGGCCCGAGATATGCCGGAGCTCATTGAGCATCTGCACTATCGAGTAATTGACGTGTCCACCATCAAAGAACTGTCTAGACGCTGGTATCCACGAGCCTATTTTCAGTCTCCGGCAAAGCACGGTGGACACCGAGCGCTCGGTGATATCCAAGACTCAATCAATGAATTGCGTTACTACCGAGAAGCAGTTTTTATGCCATCTCCAGGCCCCGATACCCCGACAGCACAGCAAATTTCTCGAAATATTGTCACAAGTGGGCACGTCGATGTCGCGAGCACCCCAACGGATCCTGTAGAGTAGTTACCGCTGCAAAACGTACTTGGTGGGATTAGCTCAGTTGGCAGAGCGCCTGGTTGTGGTCCAGGAGGTCGCGGGTTCAACCCCCGTATCTCACCCCAAGTAACCGATGAGGGCTGTACCGGAAATTTCGGTGCAGCCCTCATCGCTGTATTACGGTTGTTTTTGAAAGCTGCCCATGCCGAGGATGTCCGACGGCATCGAAATGACGGAGTACCGGAGCATGAAGCGTTCCCTCTTTGAAGAGGATCACGAGCTCTTCCGTGAGATCGGGCCTCACGATGTGAGGGTGGGCACTGCCCGCTTCTTTGGCTACTCCCCTTCGTCGGCTGCCGACAGCCAAAGCCTGCTTGGCATGGCACCACCTAGCGAATTCCACGGCCCATCAGCGGCCAGTCATCCAGCTCGAAAGGTTCCCCAAACATGAGCGTGCATCCCATAGTCATTAAGGGCGAACCGGTGCTTCACCGGCGTGCAACAGAAGTAAAAGATTTTGACGATGCTTTGCGAACGCTCGTCGTTGATATGCATGAAACGAATGCCGTTGCTAATGGTGCAGGCCTTGCCGCGCCCCAGATTGGCATCGGATTGCGGGTTTTCGTTTATGCCATGGAAAACGACGATGACGTTCCTGCCAAGGGTGTTCTGGTCAACCCGACTTTGGTACTCGGCAAAGTCTCTGGAACGGCTCCCGATCCAGATGAGGAATCTGAAGGTTGCCTCTCCGTCCCGGGTGAACATTTTCCGCTCAAACGGGCCGAGTGGGTTAGGGTCAGCGGATTTGATGAGTTTGGCAACCCAGTTCAATTTGAAGCTACGGGTTGGTTCGCCCGGTGCATGCAGCACGAATATGATCACCTTGATGGCAAACTGTATGTTGACCGCCTGGTTGACCGATATCAACGAAAAGCTCGGCGGATCGCAAAAGACAAGGGGTGGGGCGTACCAGGGCTTAGTTGGATGCCAGGGGTAGATCCCGACCCGTTTGGCCACTGAACTATGGAAAAGGTCTCGATGGAAAGCGCCTCGCCAGACAGTGACTCAGCAGAGTATGTCGATTGGCTGATAACACTTGCCAACATTCATGACGAAGACCTTGCTGAGGTACGCGAGCTTTTACTCCGGACACCGGATGCGGCAGTAGAAGAGACGCTCATGGTGCTGCGCTCTCGTCTGGGCGTTTTCGATCCACCTGACGTAATTAGCACAAAGGACGAATTGGTTTGGTTGGAAGCCTTGCTACGGTTTCTGCCCGAGCAATTGGCTTGGTACCAGAGCCGCGGTATTCCAGAGGCGATTTTGCGAGCGACCGTGGCAGACATTGACCGACACGTTGCTATTTCACGAACCACTAAAGGTCGATTCAGCCTGGACACTTGGAAATGGCTTACTGAGCATGCAACAGGCACCTTGTATCAGCTGGGCCGACTGCAATTTCAACTAATTTCCGGACCCGCGCAGATCCCCGGGCTAAAGCCGGAAGAAGCCATTCTTGGCGCGCATATCCCGCAAGAAGGACCGATTCTTCCCGCGGCAGTTTCTGATTCTTTGGCTCAGGCCGCGAAGTTTTTCCAACAATATTTCCCGGAGAATCCAGTCCGCTTCGCCAATTGCATTTCGTGGCTTTTGGACCCGTACTTAGCTAAACATCTTGACCCACGCTCCAATATCGGGCAGTTTGCTGGGCGCTTCGAAAGTTACGACCTGCCCTTAGATTCACCAGGCGACGCCATGTACTTCACTTTTCGAATTCGAGACGCACAAAGCACGCAAAATTTGCCTCGTGAAACCGCGCTACAGCGACTGGTTCTGGACCGGATTGAATCCGGAGGCACTTGGCAAGTAGGTCGCGGGTACCTAACCCTGCCTGCCCTTGCCGGGATTAGCTAGTTTTCTCGCACAACTCGGTGGAAGTCCTCGGCACAGATGTCCCGCAGCTTTTCGAACTGCCGCAGTCGATTTTCGTCGATGTCCCCCAAGGCCAAATCGGCTTGAGCTTTTCGCAATTGGCGATCCGCCTCATCCAGGTTGTGTTGTGCCAATTCCACCGGATTCGTTATCTCGTTCATTGTTAAAGAATCTTCCTGCCTGCTGTGTAAATCCAGTATTTTCAACCTTGTGTTGCTGTATTGCAACTATCCATCAGGATCCTCACAAGGCTGAACTCTGGCTGGCTTGCCAAGGACAGCTGGCGAGCACTCGCTCCATTGATTGCTTTTCTGCGTCCGTAATCCACAGCTCGTATGCCGCTTTGACCGAAACCTGCCGGGCTACATATTCACATCGAAAACTCGTATTGGGCGGCAGCCAAGTTGCCGCATCGCCGTCGGATTTTTTCACATTTTCTGGACCATCGACCGCTAGTAAATTGAGTGGGTCGTTCGCCAGTGCAAGCCGTCTTTGCGGGCTTAGCCCCTGAGCGCCCTTCTGCCAGGCATCGCCGAGAGCAACTATATGATCAATTTGAACCGCGCTAGAGCTGTCCGCCCCGCGGTGAAACTCGATCCGCTTTCCGGTATACGGATCCTGCAGTACACCATTAGAGACCAGACACAACGAGTTTCGGCCGAGGACAACTTCAACCAGGTCTCTGCGCAGAATCTAATTGCGGGTATCGCAGCCGTTCCGATCCGCATCAGTCCAAGCGAGGCCAAATTGCTCGCGTTTATAGGCATTTTTTGGCGCCCGTCCTTTGACCGGCAACGTTTGTAATAACGCAAGTGCCGTGGTCTGCCGAATATGGGAGGACGGGCCGCCAGGTAGATTTCCAGGATCAACTTGGATCGACGCAGCCGCCGCGTCCCGCCACTCGATTCCTTCAGCCCAGGAAAGCCCACCACCCACTAATCCGCCAAAAACGAAGCCAAGTGAAACTACAACGACTAGCCGTTGACGCCGGTACAGCAAATCTTTGAGCCAACTCATAGCATTGAAGTTAGCCCAGGAAAAGGAGTGCCCCCAGTGAAATCCGGCGGCCCAGCAGCCGATGTGGATAACTCGGAAAAATACCGATCAAGACGGAAACCAAATTTTCGATTGATTGCCTTCGCAATCCGATGTGGAAAATCGCCTGGGGCAACCTGCGCGAAAGGTTCTGCGAAACAAGCCTTTGAACCATGTTGTTTCACTCCATCCGCTTAAGCTCCAGACAATGTGTCCTTACTACCGGTGAGTGCCCCCCATTTGTCAGCGAGACGAGTTCCTGTGCATAGCTCTGGTTATTCTGAAAGACTAAATCTGAACCTGTTGCGAACCGGCTGATGTATTTCAGCAGGGCTGTGGATAGCTAGCTGAGGCCACTGGAATGGGGGGCTCTTCCGGTGACCCGTGACCAATTTTCCATCCTATTTTTAGATTTACCATTGTCGCTCGTTGAAGTTAGCATTGGAAAGTGACGTGTGGACGATAGGCAAATGCCGCTGATGCGATCGCACATAAAAATGTCGCTACCGGCACACATCAGTTGCGATACCAACGAATTTTGGCGTCGTAGAGCTGACTTACGCGCTAGTTCGTTGATGCGTCGTTTTCAGTTTTGGAACCTTGGCCCGATGATGCGGATGGTCAAGAATTTTATGGGTACTTGTAAACACTGATGCTCGGAAAAGCTCACGCCTCGAGGTCTTTCAGGTGTTGGAGCGTAGGCAATCCGTGCAACAGACTACGTTCCATAGCGATATCGTGTTTACGGACGCGCAAATGGTCCGCACCCTGAATGTTGAAGTTCACGAGCAATGAGGCGCTTTTTGAGTAAGAAGAAATTGATCAGCAAGTACGAGGCGATGGCATTGTTTTCGGCATCTATCGTGGCAGCGGTGACCGTTTGGGCCGCATCAATTATTGCAACCAGGGTGCTCGATGTTCCTGGATTCGCTCAATTCCAGGGCGTATTTTGGCCGATTGTCTTTGCGATATTCGGCATCATTTCAGGCATTCAGCAGGAGACAACGCGGGCCGTCGGAAATCAACTACAAACCGATTCAGACACGAAGAGGACCTTGGTCGTCCCACCCGCGCTCATGTTTGGCCTCGGCGGCGGACTACTAGTGTTGATATCGGCACCGTTTTGGAGTGCCACTTATCTGCCGCAATTCACTTGGCCCTCGGTGCTTCTCATTTCGCTCACCGTGGTGTTGTTCTCAGTGCAAACTGCGCTTGCGGGCGCTGCGGCTGGGCTGGGAAAGTGGTTCCTGTTTGCTGGATTGGGCGGCGTAGAGGCGGCCTGGCGATTGTTGGCTTTAGTCCTAGCCGCAGTCTTTGCAGGCTCAGTCTTTGGGCTAGAGGTTGCCGTGGTATCCGCCAGCTTCATCTGGGTCGTTTTTGTCTTGTTGAGCCGTGATGCGCGAAACCTGTTCAGAGCCAGAGCCGATGTACCCGCAGGCAGATTTGCCAGGAATATCGGGCTAGCCACGGTCTCATCATTCGGGTCGGCGGTGCTGACAGCTGGGTTCCCCTTCGCTCTCCTGATCATTTATGGATCTGCAACCCCTGAATTGAACGCCTTGATTGCGGTCATTGGCATAACGCGATCCCCAATTATGATTCCGCTGCTGGCGTTCCAGGGTGTTGCTATTGCGGCATTCCTAAGACACAAGGAAGCGCCGTTTAGAGCGATGTTCAGGCCACTAGCTGCGATTTTCGGGCTGGGCATCTTCGGGGCCATCTTGGCTTTTTTCCTTGGGCCAACACTTTTTGACTTGCTTTACAAAAACTACGCCGGATTGGTGCCGGGGGTGGTACTTGCTGCCTTGACCTTCGGCGGCGTCTTCATGGGCTCGTTGGTGTTGTCCGGGACCGCCGCGCTAGCCGTAAACGTGCATAAGGTCTACACGACAGGCTGGGTTACGGCAGTGGTGGTTTCCATCGGACTATTGTTCGTCCCCATTGGCCTTGTCGAAAGAACGCTTCTTGCTCTGTACCTGGGCCCCCTGATTGGGGTAGTCATACATCTGCTGGGTATCAAATCGAAGGTCGCTACACGAGAAAATTCGTGAAATTGCAACTCAATACCTATCGGTTGGATCAACCGGGCGGCATAGCGCAATCTCATCGCTTGCCGCAATTTTACCGGTATTATTCTTGCGCCTTGATGATCAATTGCGCTTACCGGACGAGACAAGTCGGCCAGGTTCGCGAGCACGCGAGCTCTAGTCCCGAGACCTAAAGTGCGATTCAAGCTGCGATTCCTTGCCGGGAAGTCGGATGGGGCAACCTGTACGCCGGGTTCTGTCTTACTACGCCGTTACCAGCATAGAAGCGACGATCATCCATCTACGGACGCCGTTGCCGACGCCCTCTAGCAGCCTACCCGGACACTCGGGCGAGCAGCCCTCAAACGTGCCCTGTCTGGCCTTGCTCCCAGTGGGGTTTACCTTAGCCTTTCCGGTCACCCGGAAAGCGGTGGTCTCTTACACCGCCGTTTCACCCTTACCTCTGCATGCAGAGGCGGTCTATTTTCTGTGGCACTGGCCTGCGGGTTACCCCGAGTGGGTGTTACCCACCACTGTGCTCTTCGGAGCCCGGACGTTCCTCGGGTTGTTTGCACAACACGCGATCGCCCAGTTGCCCCATCCGACCCTCAAGTCTACCGGATCAAGGCGCGAGCGTTCGTCAGTCGCGTACGGGCTTTGTGCTCCGGAACAGGCCGAACCTGGCTCGACGGGATGCTTTAGCGGACTTCTCTGCCTCAGCCCAGATTTCTTCGACCACGCGCGGATCAGACAGGTCTGGGAGCTTTGCGGGAGCCGGGTGCTTGAGCTTGGCGTGCCCGAACGGAATCGATGTCATCGTCGCCCTTTCGTCATCACTATTCTATCCCTCGGTAGCGAGGATGTGTGGAGCCTGCTGCAGCAACATGGCCAAAAGCAACAGCGAGCAAGTTCGCGAACATTTGGACTACTTTGACATCGTCTTGGGTAAGTTCACCGACACGCGCAGCGTCCAAGGTGAGCATGCCATACGCCTCTGATCCATCGTGGATTCGCAACGAGATAAAGGTGCCATAACCTTGCCCGCTGCCACCATAATAATCTGGCCGCTCTTTAGCAATGTTGGGAATGAATAAGCTAGCTGGCGAGGAATCGAGGACGAAACTGAGTGCTTTCTGCCCTCGGCCAGGATCTGTAGCCAGAAATGGTCCGGAGGGTTCACGCAAGCCCGCGTGCCGAAATACTTCCAAGCTGTCGTTACTCGCAGCTAAGGTGTAGGCGATCGCTCGAACATCTTTCACCCCGTGATAGACATTCACCAATACATCCACCGTGTAGCGTGCAAGTTCATTTAGCATGCTCACGCGCGCAGCTTCACCTTGCCGCGGCATCGCGGCTAAAAACGCTGCCATTCGAGCCACATCTGTGTTGAGCACATTATTGGTCACTAAAGACTGCGCAGACAAACGGCGTTCCCAGGCGAAACTTGTTAATTGCAACAGCAGACTTAGCAATAAAGTTCCGGCAGCCCACCAGAATAGATTCGGTGATTCCCTCGCCAAGAAAAAGATGATCTTAGCCAAAACTGGCGCGGCAATACTCAAGATCTTTGCACCAGAAGCCGACCAGGCAGCAAATCGAGAAAATCGATTGGCTTTGCGGCCCAGAACGGGAAATCTAGATCCTGACACGGCTAAATAGTATCGTCGGGCACCGACAGTTTCGCTGCCCGACGATACGGTTTTTCAGAGCTCATTAAGCCTTGGGAAATGCCTGCGGGTGAACCCCAGCCATCTCTTCCATGACGCGAACTACTTGACAGGAATAGCCGAATTCATTGTCGTACCAAAGGTAGAGCACCAGGTTCTTACCGGACGATATTGTTGCCAATCCGTCCACGATGCCAGCACGACGTGAACCAACAAAGTCGGTTGAAACAACCTCTGGAGAGTCAATGTAGTCGATCTGTCGGTGTAGATCCGAATGCAACGAGACATCGCGCAGATAGGCGTTGACCTCTTCTTTACTAGTCTCATTTTCCAAATTGAGGTTCAGAATCGCCATTGAGACATCCGGCGTGGGTACCCGAATTGAGTTACCGGTCAGTTTGCCGAGCAATTCCGGCAAAGCTTTTGCAACCGCTTTCGCAGCCCCGGTTTCAGTGAGCACCATGTTCAAAGCCGCTGAAAGACCCCGACGATCCCCCTTATCGAAATTGTCTGTAAGGTTCTGGTCATTCGTGAACGAGTGCACAGTCTCAACGTGGCCATGGACGATGCCAAATTTATCGTTAAGCACTTTGAGCACTGGCGTAATCGCATTTGTGGTGCACGACGCGGCAGTGACAATTTTATCCGTGTCCGAAATTGCTGAGTGGTTGATCCCATGCACGATGTTTTTCAGATCGCCCTTGCCAGGTGCGGTCAACAGGACTCGGGCCACGCCCGCACTTTGTAAGTGCTGCGCCAAACCATCTGCATCGCGCCAACGGCCGGTATTGTCCACCACTAAGGCATCTTTAATGCCGTAGGCGGTGTAGTTAACCGCTGCCGGGTTATCCGCATAAATCACCTGGATCAAGGTGCCGTTAGCCAAGATCGTATTATGCTCTTGATCCACGGTGATCGTGCCATCGAAAGGTCCATGCACCGAGTCGCGACGCAACAGGCTGGCACGTTTGACTAGGTCCTGCTCAGAGCCTTTACGCACCACTATCGCCCGCAGCCGTAAGCCATTTCCGTCGCCGGCGTGTTCGATCATGATTCGCGCTAGCAATCGACCAATTCGGCCAAAGCCGTAAAGAACCACATCGGTGCTGTTGCGGTCGTCGGTTCCTTGACGATCCACTACTTCAGCGAGTTCAGTCCGCAAAAAATCTTCGAGATTGTCGTGTTCGCCATCGGCTTGCTGAGCTTTGAAGCGCAGGCCGAGCCGAGCGAGATCGATTGACGCAGCGCCAAGATTGAGCTGATCCAGAACCTGCAACATCGGCAGAGTCTCTTCCAACGGGAGCTCGACATCGTCAATCTGACGGGCCCAGCGATGCGCTTTGAGTAGATCGACCACAGATTGGTTGATGAGGGACCGACCGTAAACGCTCGTCACCACATTGTTTTCCCGGTAGAGTCGGCCGATCAAGGGGATCATGGTCTCGGCCATCGCCTCGCGTTTTGCCCAGGTCTCGTGGGCAGCTTCGGGGTTCACAGTCACGGGTTTTCCTTCCTGGATCGAAACTCCGTTGGTTCAGATCCGCTGACAATTCTAGGCGTTCTTTCAGCAAAGAATTGGCGACAAGGCTAGCATCGTGTCGAATCTCACGTTGAAACACTTTTTCAACAGCTCGGCCCGATCACCTAGCAATTGATTGCTGGGTGGTCGGGCCAAGCTGTTAGTGGAACCGCTTAGGTCTGAATTTAGGCGCTCAAAAGCGGGTAGTCGTTATATCCGACGGCGTCTGTGGTGTAGAAAGTTGAGGGATCAGGCACATTCTCTGGATGATCTAATTCCCAACGTCGAACCAAGTCAGGGTTGGCAATAACCGGCCGCCCGACGGCCACGACGTCAGCTAGGTCCTCTGCCACAAGGCTGATCGCTTCATCACGGTCGGTAACCTCGGCAAAGCCGGGGTTCAACATAAAGGTTCCTCCGAAACGCGAACGCAAATTCTGCACCAAATCGCTCTGAGGTTCCCGGTGCAAAACACTGACGTAAGCAAGGCCCAAAGGCGCCAAACCATCGATAACCGCCTGATAGGTGGCTGCGACGTCGGCCTCATCGGTTTCCAAGACATCTTGAATGTTATGGGCCGGCGAAAGCCTGATGCCCACGCGGCCTGCACCGATCTCGGCGGCAATTGCTTCTGCCACCTCAATCGCAAACCTCGCCCGGTTTTGCGCAGTTCCGCCGTATTGGTCTTCGCGAACGTTTGAAACCGGTGACAGGAACTGATGCACCAAGTAACCGTTTGCGCCATGAATCTCGACTCCGTCGAATCCGGCATCAACAGCGCGACGGGCGGCTGCGACGAATTCATCGCGTACACCGGCAATCTCTGCTTCGGTCAGCGCATGCGGAACTTGATGCGGCCCTTTGTCGCCACCAAGCCTGACAAGTCCATCAATTGCAATCGCGCTTGGTGCTACGATTCTTTCGGTGCCGGTGATGGCAGTGTGCGCTGTGCGGCCACCATGCATCACCTGCATGAAGATTCGGCCGCCTTCGGCGTGAACCGCGTCAGCGACTTTAGCCCAACCAGCAGCCTGTTCGTCAGAGGCGATTCCCGGTTGCCCAGGGTAAGAACGCGAGTCGTGGCTGGGGTAGGTTCCGTCGCTGATAATCAACCCCAGACTTGCTCGTTGCGCATAGTGCTCGGCAATTAGCTCGCCGGGGATGCCGTCCGCACCAGATCGGAGTCGAGTCAACGGCGCCATCACCATCCGGTTGGGCAGCGTGAAGTCTCCGACGGTTATTGGGGAAAATAGTTCCATGTTCTCGTTCTTTCAATGCCTGGCGATGTCTTTGAGGTGTCTTTTCTCGGCAACGCCAAGATCTACTTTGGCATTCCTGAATGAGCCTGGGGGTTCGCTGAGCGGGAACTTTTTCGCCTAAATTGGGCCAAAGAGGCGCCGAATGGTGAGCTAAATCACAGCCTGCGAATGCGACCGTACCGAAGCAGCTAAGCTCAATCCGTGCTCATTCTGCTGCCACCCTCCGAAGGCAAGACCGCCGCGCTGCGAACTGCGTCGATGAACCTCGCGGAACTGTCCTTTCCCGAATTGAGCGAGGCCCGCTCACTCGTTCTTCGTGAGCTAGCGGAGGTCTCCTTGCACCCGCAGGCGCTGCAAAAACTCGGAGTTGGCGCTTCCCTTGCCACTGAAGTAGCTCGCAACATCAAGCTGGCCCACGAGCCAGCTGCGGCAGCACACAGTGTCTACAGTGGAGTCCTGTTCGACGCTCTGGGATATCGCAGTATGACGCCGACGCAGCGCCGAAAGGCCGATGAGTCGGTGGTGGTGATATCGGGCCTGTGGGGCGCGGTTCGGTTTGCCGATCGAATCCCGGCGTACCGACTTTCGATGTCTGTGTCGCTGCCTGGCGTCGGGCGGTTAGCCTCGTTCTGGAAGCCATTGCTCAGTCGCGCGTTGGCGGAACTCGCCGAAGATCAGCTGGTGATTGACTGCCGATCCAGCACGTACAGCACCGCCTGGACGCCGCCAAGCGCGCAAACTGTAGAGATCAACGTATTTCAAGAACGTGCTGGCGAGCGAAAAGTCGTTTCGCACTTCGCCAAACACACTCGTGGCGAACTTGCCCGCCATCTGCTAACTCGCCAGGGAAAAGCTGCGCAGACTCCTCAGGAGCTCTTGGTCATTGCACAAGAAAAATGGCAAGCCGGGATGGTGCCCGGAACCTCGAAAAAACCGCACGGACTCAGCTTGATCTTGCCCGAGGGTATTAGCTTTGCGGCCGCCAAGAATTAATGGGTACGCTCTAGCTGAATGAAAACCCTTTGACCGCTCAGCTCCAGTCTGAAGAGCGGACTAGGATGCAGCCAGAATCCGGGCAAAACACGATTTCGTCGGCTGCAGTCTTAGCGAGGTCGGCCAGGTCTCCTGGGCTCAATTGCATTCCTGAGCCCTCTGAGGTGCCGTGGAACAACCGCGCAGCTCCAATTCCGCGACGTTCTAACGTTCTGTCGTAAATTGCCAGCAAGCCAGCGTCAAAAGTACTCGCCAGGTTTAGACGTTGATCCAGCACTGTTGCGTGGTCAGCAGCAATTACCGCCAGTTGGGCATCGATCTCTGCTTGAACTGCGGCAAGCGCGGATTGCGCTTTCTCCGCAATGGCAAGTTGCCCCTGCTGCCTAGCGCTAATTTCCTCGACCCGCTCCATAACTTCCAGCTCGGTATCTTCAAGGTCTGAGCGACGCTTGGCAAGCGAAACCAGATCGGCTTGCAGCGCCATGAGGTCTTTTGAGAGGCCACCTGCTTTTAGTCTGGCCTCATCGCGATCAATCCGAGAAACTACCTGTTCGACGTCGGCCTCGGCTCGCTTGAGCTCCGACTGCGCATCTGCAAGTTCCACATTGAAGTGGCTCAACTCTGATTGCACACCGTCGAGTTCGGTTTGGAGTGCAGTCAGGCGCGGATCGGCCCGCAAAGTCTTGGCCTGCACATCCAAGTTTTTCGCCCGGCCGTCCAAAGCCTGCAATTCCAATAAACGCAATTGCTCAGCCGGTGCTGCTTTCGCCATCAGTTACCCCTCCATCGTGTGAGTCGATCAGACTCGATCATCCAAGCCTATGTCCTGTTCGTCTCAAGTTCAGTCACTTCCCGGAGTGAGGACAAAGTCCCAGGGGTCGGTATTGATCTGACTAACCCGTAATTCGACGTCGAATCCCTGATCCCCCAGAACATTTCCCAGCGCCGAAGCCGCCGCCGGCAGCCATAACCATTCCGAAGCGAAGTGTGAGAGATCGATGAGGAAGGGCCGGCCATCGGCTGCGGATTCACGAGCTTCCGTTGCTGGGTGGTGGCGCAAATCCGCCGTGATATAGACATCCGCGTTAGCCGCACGGACGGCGTCGAACAGTGAATCACCTGCGCCGCCGCACAGCGCAACTTTGCGGACCAACGCCTGTCTATCCCCTGCTACTCGGACCCCACCAGCAACTGCTGGCAAAACGCTGAAGATGAGCTCAGCCACATCTGCCAGGCTGCGTAATTGTGGAAGCTCACCCACCCGGCCCATTCCTTCTTCTGGCAGGCCGTGTTTGGCAGCCTGCAACGGCTTGACGTTTGACAGCTCCAAGGCATCCGCCAGCACATCAGAAACGCCACCTACCGCACTGTCCGCGTTGGTATGCACGGTCAGCAGCCCACAGCCGCCCTCAATGAGCGCGTGCACAACCTGACCTTTACCCGTAGTCGCGGCTACGGTATTGACGCCGCGCAATAGCAAGGGATGATGCGTAATCAGTAAATCTGCACCCCATTCGAGCGCCTCGTCACCCACTTCAATACTTGGATCAACGGCAAAGAGAATTTTTTGCACGGAGGAAGTTGGCCTACCAACGACCAGCCCAACTGCATCCCAATCTTCGGCCAAAGACTCCGGCCACAATTCTTCGACAGCCAGGAGCACTTCCGCAAGAGCTGGTACTGCGATCTGCTCTACCGGCTCAGGTTGCTCCTGATTTCCGTTCGCCTCATCCATGGACCCATCCTATGTTGCACTTTCGTAAGGTCTGCTGGGAATCATCTTCGCCCGCCAAACATTGAATCAAACGTGAAAACATTTGTATTGGGCGGAGGCTGCTTCTGGTGCCTTGATGCCATCTACCAGAAAACCAAAGGCGTGTCCGAGGTCGTCTCCGGTTATACCGGCGGCCACACGAGGCACCCTGACTACGAATCCGTCAGTGCCGGAATCACCGGACATGCTGAAGTTGTTGCGGTCACCTTTGACGAGACGGTCATCCCCGAAGAGGTCATCCTCGATCTGTTCTTTGTTTCGCATGACCCAACTACTTTGAATCGGCAGGGATACGACGTCGGGACCCAGTACCGGTCCTCAATGTTCTATGTCGATGCGGAACAAGAAGAAGCGTTCAACGCGGCGATTATGCGAGCTCAGCCGCTCTGGTCGGATCCGATCGTTACCGAGATCACACGGTTGCCCGATTTTTACCGGGCAGAGGAATATCACCAGGACTTTTATGCCAAGCATCCAGAACAGGGATATTGCCAGGTGATCATCAATCCAAAGCTGGCTAAAGCTCGGAAATATTACTCTTCATGGCTCACTACTTAATCTGAAGTCATCTGCACGGTTAGGCTAGCTAGGAACTTCTTCCTGCATAAAGGCTCAGCAGGCTTCGACTCAGAACAGGACCTTGTCATGGCACCTATTTACAACGATGTGACCGAGCTGGTTTGCGGCACCCCTTTGGTCAAACTAAACCGGCTGACCGAAGGACTTGACGCTACGGTGGCGGTAAAGCTGGGGTTTTACAATCCGGCAAACAGTGTCAAAGATCGAATCGGTAAGGCAATCATCGATGCGGCTGAGGAAGCTGGTGCGCTTAAGCCCGGTGGGGCTATAGTCGAAGGCACCTCCGGCAATACTGGTATTGCCCTAGCTATGGTCGGTGCCGCACGTGGTTACAAAGTCATCTTGACCATGCCAGAGACTATGTCTACTGAACGCCGCATGATGCTGCGGGCCTATGGAGCCGAGATTGTCTTGACGCCTGGCTCCGAGGGAATGCGCGGCGCAGTTGAGAAAGCGAAGGAGATTGTTGGGCAAACGGAGAATTCCATTTGGGCCCAACAGTTCGCCAATGAGGCTAATCCTGCAGTGCACCGCGCCACGACCGCGGAAGAGATCTGGGCAGATACTGACGGCAAGGTGGATATCTTCGTTTCCGGTGTTGGCACCGGCGGAACCATTACCGGTGTCGGTCAGGTGCTTAAGAAACGCAAACCCGGTGTGCAAATTGTTGTCGTTGAGCCAAAAGATTCGGCCATTTTGAACGGTGGCGCTCCTGGTCCGCACAAGGTCCAGGGCCTAGGCGCGAACTTTGTGCCTGAGATTTTGGACACCGAGGTTTACGACGAAGTTCTTGATGCCACGATCGAAGACTCCGTGGCGGTCGCTCGCACTTTGGGTACCCAAGAAGGAATTTTGGGCGGTATCTCCTCAGGCGCGATTGTGTGGGGCGCACTTGAATTGGCAAAGCGACCTGAAAATGCTGGCAAGCTGATTGTCGCAGTGGTGTGCGACTTCAGCGAGCGGTACATTTCAACTGTGCTTTATGACGATATTCGCGGCTGAGCTAAACCGGCTACAACCCGGAATGCATCGAAATTAACTGAAAGAGGTCCATGGCCTTTCTTGCCAGGCTCCGTGAAGACCTTACAGCTGCCGGAGCAAACGATCCGGCAGCTCGCAGTGACGTAGAAAACTTCTTCGTCTATTCCGGATTGCACGCAATCTGGATGCAACGGCTGACGCACAAAATGTGGCAACGCCCCGAGCTGCGATTCCCTGCTCGGGTGCTATCTCAGTTGACTCGTTGGCTGACCGGCGTAGAGATTCATCCCGGTGCGAAAATTGGCCGTCGCTTCTTTATCGATCACGGTATGGGCGTGGTTATCGGAGAAACCACCGAAATTGGCGACGACGTAATGCTCTACCAAGGCGTCACCTTGGGCGGCCGGTCGCTAGAGAAGATCAAACGTCATCCGACGTTGGGCGACCGTGTGACGGTTGGCACCGGTGCGAAGATATTGGGCCCGGTCGTCATTGGCCCAGACTCTGCTGTTGGCGCCAATGCCGTGGTCGTCAAAGACGCACCCGCGGAGTCGATTGTTACCGGAATTCCGGCCACCTGGCGGCACCGTGATGCAAAGCGGGAAACTGCGCCCGCGGTTGATCCGGCCGAGTACATCGACCCAGCAATGTACATCTAACGATTTCAGATAGTAAGACGAAGGGGCGTTAGCAAGAAGACTGGTCTTCTTGCTAACGCCCCTTCGTCTTACTATCGCGAATCAGCTCACAGGATTCTTCAGCTTAGTGACTATCAACAGCTTCGATGTCGGACTTATCTTCGCCCCACAGCGTATGAAAAGTACCGTCAACGTCAACCCGCTGGTAAGTATGCGCACCAAATAGATCGCGCAGGCCCTGGGTTAGCGCAGCCGGCAACCGCTTGCGACGCAATCCGTCGTAATAAGCCAAAGATGAAGAGAAGACCGGAACCGGGATTCCCAGCTGAACTGCCGTGGATACCACCCTGCGCCAGGCCGGCAATGCTTCAGCAATGGCCTGAGTGAATGCTGGTGCAAAGAGCAAATTGCCGGGCTTGTCCGTGGCGGAATAGGCCTTGGTAATGTCTTTGAGCAGCTCTGCCCGAATGATGCAACCGCCACGCCAAAGCGAGGCAATTTCATCAAGTTTTAGATCCCAGTTGTATTCCTTCGCGGCACCAGTGAGCATATCCAGGCCCTGTGCGTAGCTAACCAGCTTCGAGGCGAAGAGTGCTTGGCGTACGTCTTCAATGAAATCGTTACCGAGCTCCAGCTGCACTTCTGCCGAGGCAAGCGTGCCTTGCGCTTCCACGCGTTGCGCGCTCTGCGATGAGAGTGCGCGAGCGAAGACCGACTCTGCGATGCCGGACGTCGGCGAACCGAGTTCGAGGGCCGAAATAACCGTCCAACGACCGGTACCCTTTTGACCCGCAGCGTCTACGACGACGTCGACAAAAGGTTTGCCGGTTTTCGCATCGACATGGCCCAGTACCTCGGCGGTAATTTCGATCAGGAACGAAGAGAGCGTGCCCTTATTCCATTCCTTGAAGATTTCTGCCTGTTCAGCTGGCTCAATGCCTGCACCGCTCCGGAGTAGATCATAAGCTTCACCGATAACTTGCATATCGGCGTATTCGATGCCGTTGTGCACCATTTTGACGAAGTGGCCTGCGCCGTCCGGACCGATCCAAGCGCAGCACGGCTGACCATCTACATGGGCTGAGATCTTTTCGAGCAACGGGCCGAGCGCTTGGTATGACTCTTTCGAGCCGCCCGGCATGATTGACGGGCCGTTAAGTGCGCCTTCCTCGCCACCGGAGACTCCGATGCCAACGAAATGAAGACCTTTTGTGGCCAAGTCAGCTTCGCGTCGTCGGGTATCGGTGTAGTGCGAGTTGCCAGCGTCAATGACGATATCGCCCTCTTCAAGAAGAGGGACGAGCTGATCAACCACAGAATCTACTGGCGCACCTGCTTTGACCATAATCAAAACTCGGCGCGGCTTCTCTAGAGAGTGAACCAGCTCCTGCAAAGTTTCAGTGCGGACAAAATTGCCCTCATCGCCATGCTTCGCCAATAGCTCGTCGGTACGACTGACCGAACGATTATGCAAAGCGACTGTGAAACCGTTTCTGGCTAGGTTCCGCGCCAAATTGGCACCCATAACAGCGAGGCCGGTAACCCCGATCTGTGCAGACATTCTTCCTCCGTGACTGGTACGAATCCTGATATCCCTAGCCTAGTCGCTCTGGAGAGCAGGCCAACTTCGTGACCGCTCAAAGTGACAACGGAGACCACTCCGCGCTCAATTTGGCAAGAAATTTCCCCGTCACCAACAGTGATTTGGCAGCCTATACATCTGGTTGTATATTTATTGAAGGCCTCCAGGTCTGGCATCCCCCAATAGTCAGAGCTGGAGGCCACACTTTATGCCCAAAAGCGGCTATCGTCTCCAGCGCTGAGCTTCTAGGCCAAACAAAAGATAATCTTTTTGCAACACGCCTGATGCATCTTGCGCGCCTGATGTGTGTGGTTTATATTTTTCATTAATGGCTCCCGGCCGTCGTATCCCCCAATGACGACGGCCGGGAGTCATGTCTTAATGCTTGAACAACTGCCGACCACGATTATTTGATCGTGCAGCCCAGGCTTTACTCGATAGTCTGATTTGGTGAACCGAATCATCGCCCGAGTTATCACTGAAATATTCGCCCCTACTGTTCTAGTCACGGTCTTCCTCATCGGCACAGGTGCCGATGAGGAAGGCTGGAATGGTGCAGGATTTGGCCTGCTCGCAGCTGTCTTCGCGGTGCTGATCCCCCTTTGCTGGCATAGTATTCGCTACCCGCAAAGGCAAAGTATCTGATCATCATGTGCGAGATCGACGACAGCGTCTTCCGATCATTCTGGCGGCGATGGTTAGCGCCATCATCGGTTTCGCCTTGCTGTTGATTTTGCACGCACCCAAAGTCATCATCGTCGGCCTAGCCGGAACACTTCTGGGCATGATTGTGGTCGGTGCAGTCAATTCCTTTTGGAAACTTTCAGTCCATAACGCTGTCGCTACCTTTGTGGCCGTCGCCGTCGTCGGCTCATTTGGCTGGATGTGGTGGCCGCTTCTGCTCTTACCCATCGCTGTGGGTTGGTCTCGGGTGGTGCTGAAGGACCACACCATCGGCCAGGTGATCGCCGGAGTGCCGGCTGGCGCGGTTGTTGCTATTCCCTATTTGCTCGTGGGAGTTTGACGGCGACGATAGACTTTGCTGTTTTGTTGCTACTTCAGATTGCCAGAACAAATTACCAAAATAGAACCGGTTTTCTTTGAGATGCTTTGTCCATCAATAAAGATCTCGCAGCTCAAATTGCTCTGCGTTGAAAAATCATCGACTGAAACGCTTACCGTGGGGAAAAGAAAGCTACCTTTCATGGTGACTTCTTTTTCCCACGTTCCGGATACTGCTTCATTAGAAGTACCGGTCTCATTGGAAAAGTCAGCCTTGGCGGCCACATTTGAGGTCGCAACATATTTAACGGTGTGCACCTTGGCCGAGTCATTGCTGTACTGCGCTGCGGCGCTGCTGGCTTCAGAAGCTGCGGAACTAATCTTCGAGGCAGCGCTGCTGTATTGATCGTCAACGTTGCTCTTGATGTTATTGACGAATGCGATACCAATGACCGTGACGATGATCGCAATAATCAAAGCAAGAACGCCAAGAACGCCACCAACTATCGGCATGACCTTTGATGCACCCTTTTTGGCGAATCCGATAATCCCCAAGATAATCGCTGCAATGGCTAGCGGGTACGACACGAAATTGATAATCGGAAGAAAAGCTAAAACAAACGCCACGATGCCAAGCACCAGTGCCGTAATGCCTAGGCCTTTGCCCGGCGCACTCGGCGGAAACTGACCGCCGTAAGGTTGCTGGTACTGTGGCTGGCCCGGGTACTGCTGGCCGGCGAACTGCGGCTGATCCCCCACCGGCGGCTGCCCTCCCGGCTGACCCGGCGTCGGTTGCTCCGGCGTCGGGTCAGCCGGATACCGTGGCGGTTCTGGAGGCTGAAAGCCGTTGTTTTCAGACATTCAAGTCTCATTTCTCTGCTGGGAGCGATAGTTGCTGACCTGATGCTACCTGTGCGTAAGCTGTATAACCATATGCAGGTGAAACTGTTATCAATCGGTTGTCCTAAATTCTTAGCTGGAACGTCAACAACGATTATTGGCCACACACAAGAAAATCCCCGCCTCCAGGTTTTTAAACCTTGGAAACGGGGATTTTCGTACTGTGGGCCCTACCGGGATCGAACCGATGACATCCACGGTGTAAACGTGGCGCTCTACCAGCTGAGCTAAAGGCCCTTCTGCGGGTTCACTCAGCAACCCGACGAAGAACTACTCTACTGAGCCAAAGGGGCATCCGGCAAATTCTGCGCAAAATAGCGAAGTACGCTGCCAACTCCAGCATCAATCTTGAGCGTTGCAAGGTCGTCTCCACGGGTCACTCCCCTATTGACTATCAGCACCGGTTTGCCATCTTTCACCGCCCGCCGGGGAAATCTCAGCCCACTCATCACGGTGAGCGAGGAACCCGCGACTAACAAGGTCGAGGCAGACTCCAGCATCGCAAAACTTCGTTCGACTCGATCTTTCGGCACATTTTCACCGAAGAAGACGAAATCCGGCTTGAGCATGCCGCCGCAAATCTGACACGGAGCAATTCGGAAAGATGCGATAAATTCCGCACTGTCAAGATCTGCATCAGCATCTGGCGCAAGATTAATCGTTCCGGTCGCATGTGCTCGAGCCAAGAAATCTGGATTGAACTGATCCATCAGCTCGGCTATCTGATCACGGCTGAACTCGGTTTTGCAGCTTAAGCACACCACCCGGTCAAATCTGCCATGCAGATCAACAACATTTCGTGACCCTGCTTCTTCATGCAGACGGTCAACATTCTGCGTAATCAGACCACTAAGAAGTCCCCGATTTTCCAACTCAGCTACAGCAAAATGCCCGGCGTTCGGCGCAGCACGCCGCAAGTGCCGCCAACCGAGCTGGTTCCGGGCCCAATATCGACGGCGCAGATCTTCGTCCGCAATAAATTCTTGGTAGGTTAATGGGTTTCGCTCGGGCGCTCTCGGTCCCCGCTAGTCCGGGATACCGGAATCGGTGCTCAAACCGGCTCCAGTGAGTGCCGCAATTGGACCACGACTCAATAGTGAATCGCCCCGGTGTGTCCGGAGACTTTCTTGTTTGAGAGGATCAGGACATGGCAGGGAAAACTACGACACGGTATCCGCAGGAGTTGAAGGATCATACGGTGCGCATGGTGGCGGAGATGGAGGGTGCGTCTTCGGAGTGGGCGGCGATGCAAAAAGTTGCCCAGCTTTTGGGTGTGGGTGTGCCGGAAACGGTGCGTAAATGGGTCCGGCAAGCCGAGATCGATGTTGGTACTAGAACTGGAACAACGAGCACGGAATCGGCCGAGCTGAAACGGTTACGGCGTGAGAACGCTGAGCTGAAACGGGCGAACGCGATCCTTCGGAGTGCTTCAGCTTTTGTCGCGGTCGAACTCGACCGCCACAACACTGATCGTGAAATACATCAAGGACCATGCCGGTCACCGCGAGAATAATGGATTGCGGTGGGGTGTCGAGTCGATCTGCCAGGTGCTTACTGGGACGGGGTGAAGACCACCCCGTCCACGTACTACGAATGGGTGGATAAAACACGATCTCACCGAGAACAACGTGATGAGGTGCTCAAGCCCGTGATCCAGAAGGTGTATGCCGCTAATTACGGGGTTTACGGCACCAGGAAAGTCTGGTTGGCGATGAACCGTGAAGGTGTGCCGGTGGCCAGGTGCACGGTAGAACGGCTCATGGGGTTACTTGGCATACAGGGTGCGGTCCGTGGCAAGGTCAAACGCACCACGATCAAAGACTCGAAGGCGGCCCGAGCGAAGGACTTGGTCCGCCGTGATTTCACACCAACGGCACCGGATCGGCTATGGGTAGATGATTTCACCTATGTTTCGACCTGGTCCGGGTGGGTCTATGTTGCCTTCGTGATCGATGCTTACTCTCGGAGGATCCTGGGCTGGTCAGCGAGTGCTTCTATGAACACCGTGCTAGTGCTCAACGCAGTTAATCAGGCAATCTGGAGTCGTGAACGGGCCGGGGCTGAGATTTCCGGGGTGATTCATCATCACGATGCCGGGGCTCAATACGCCTCCTTGGCCTTCACCGAACGCCTGGCCCAGGCCGGTATCCGCCCCTCGATCGGTTCTGTGGGTGATAGTTACGACAACGCCTTGGCGGAAACCATCAACGGGCTTTATAAGACCGAGCTGATCAAACCCGGCAAGCCCTGGCGGACTCTAGAAGAAGTCGAAATCGGCACCGCTGAATGGGCCGATTGGTACAACCACCGAAGGCTCTACCAGTACTGCGGAGACATCCCACCAGTAGAGCTAGAAAACCACTACTACAATCACTACCAGAGCACGGCAGCCGCCGACAGGCTCATCGTCTGAGAAACCCTCCGGACACACCGGAGCGATTCATATCTTGTACAATACGGTTTGATGTCACGTCCAGGATTAGAGATACTATTAGAGTAGCGATTCGCTACATATACGACCTGTCCTGTTCGATCTCTCAGGAGAGCATCTGGTCTGGAGCCAGTGTGGTTGGCAACGTTACCGACTAATTTTCGCAATGCCACATCAACAATAGAGACATTTCATAGATACATTATCTGATATGAAGAGTTTTTTATCATCAGCCGAGATCTGCGAAGCCCTAGGACCCGAACCTTTATATCCTGAGACTGTTCCTACTTCTCGGTTGCTTGAGGTGTCAATGACACTGACACTGTTACTATCGTGGTTTCCAACGAATAATTTTTTACCGTCTCGTGTAACCACTGCTGAATCTGGAGCCGATCCAGCGTAACCATATACCGTACCAACTTCTTTTTTGATACAAGATCAATAATTGAGATCGTATTAGTGGCAGAGTTTGTTACATAGCCAATTTTCCCATTCGGCATTATCGCTATAGCACATGGCGCAGACCCAGAGTATCCAGCCACATTAGTTACTTCAAATTGCCGGGGAGAATAATCATGAAGACCAGCGAAAGCAGGTGGACAAAAAACAAGTTAATTGAAAATGTGACAAGCAAAAAAGAAGCACTTCAACATTTTTATCCTCAATATATTTTGCACTTACATCTCTAATAGATCTTAATATTAAACCATTCCCGGAAGAGTGTGCCTTTAAACTCGTAATGTGCAGTTTTTCCATTTTTGCAGTAAGTAACTACGGAGGGCAGATTTGTAGTGTTCCAGCCATTTCCGTCCACTTGTCGGTAATCGTAAGAGGCATAATCCATGATCTCTGGAATCCACTGCTTCTGTTTTGTAGAAGAGGAGTACATCGCGGTATAGCCCGCCTGATTCATCAATAAACTTGAAGGCGGGTAGCTACTGTTGTTAGAGTAAGGCCTAATATATGCAGTGAGTTTCTCCGATATTTTTAGCCCTAACTCCCCCAAATCATAGAGATTGCTTGCTTGGTTGAGCGTAAAGGTTATATTTTCGCGTATAAGCCTCCCACCGTTAGTGAATGGGTAGTTATCTACCACAAAGTCAGAAGTGTTCTCCCAGGCATAATTATTATATTGAACATATTCTGCACACTCACCATAGCCACCTACGGAATTCTCAGCTGAAGCTGGGGCGGCTAAGCCAAGCGCTGAAAAAGATACCAGTGCGACCAGGGAGACTAATCTTTTAATCAATTTACCCACCTAAATCTAATTAATTATTTTTTTATAAATATCTTATGTTGATCATCTAGCTTAACATCCTGGATCCTGAGAACTGCAGACCACCAAACCTGACTTTGGGTCATCTGGCTTTGGTGTTACCACCGGAGCCCAAAAAGTTCCATGTACTTCCCTCGTGCCATCCGGGTAGGATGCGATCAGTTTTCCCGTAACCTGCTGTTGAACTGTTGCTCTCGCAACCCAGCTGGTAGTGGCAGGAGGAATAGTGATGCTGATTGATGAAGATTCAGTTTTACTGCTTGTCCAAGTATGTGAATAACTCGCCCTGATAGCCGCTGTGATGAAGCCGCTTGTGGCCTGAAATGACGCAGACCCGCCCAATTCGTCGCTTATTGAAGTGGTCTGTGACCATGAAAGCTCGTATGTCACGATCCCGAGACTAAGATTTGTTACGGCTTCGCTAACATTGGCGCGGGGGCCCAGCCTAGTCTCGCCTAGAGATTCGACAACATAATTACACTGGACAATTTTTGCGAGGCATTGTTGTTCGATCTGGTAGGGAGACTGCGCAACGGCTAAAGATGGGGAGAGAACTCCAAGTAAGAAGACGCAAATTAAGCTCATTGCCATCATCCTGATCAGTTTTTTCACTGCAGATACCTCCAACTATGATACGTAATACTATACAATCACATTTATGTAATATGAACCGCTCCGGTGTGTCCGGAGGGTTTCTCAGACGATGAGCCTGTCGGCGGCTGCCGTGCTCTGGTAGTGATTGTAGTAGTGGTTTTCTAGCTCTGCTGGTGGGATGTCTCCGCAGTACTGGTAGAGCCTTCGGTGGTTGTACCAATCGACCCATTCAGCGGTGCCGATTTCGACTTCTTCTAGAGTCCGCCAGGGCTTGCCGGGTTTGATCAGCTCGGTCTTATAAAGCCCGTTGATGGTTTCCGCCAAGACGTTGTCGTAACTATCACCCACAGAACCGATCGAGGGGCGGATACCGGCCTGGGCCAGGCGTTCGGTGAAGGCCAAGGAGGCGTATTGAGCCCCGGCATCGTGATGATGAATCACCCCGGAAATCTCAGCCCCGGCCCGTTCACGACTCCAGATTGCCTGATTAACTGCGTTGAGCACTAGCACGGTGTTCATAGAAGCACTCGCTGACCAGCCCAGGATCCTCCGAGAGTAAGCATCGATCACGAAGGCAACATAGACCCACCCGGACCAGGTCGAAACATAGGTGAAATCATCTACCCATAGCCGATCCGGTGCCGTTGGTGTGAAATCACGGCGGACCAAGTCCTTCGCTCGGGCCGCCTTCGAGTCTTTGATCGTGGTGCGTTTGACCTTGCCACGGACCGCACCCTGTATGCCAAGTAACCCCATGAGCCGTTCTACCGTGCACCTGGCCACCGGCACACCTTCACGGTTCATCGCCAACCAGACTTTCCTGGTGCCGTAAACCCCGTAATTAGCGGCATACACCTTCTGGATCACGGGCTTGAGCACCTCATCACGTTGTTCTCGGTGAGATCGTGTTTTATCCACCCATTCGTAGTACGTGGACGGGGTGGTCTTCACCCCGTCCCAGTAAGCACCTGGCAGATCGACTCGACACCCCACCGCAATCCATTATTCTCGCGGTGACCGGCATGGTCCTTGATGTATTTCACGATCAGTGTTGTGGCGGTCGAGTTCGACCGCGACAAAAGCTGAAGCACTCCGAAGGATCGCGTTCGCCCGTTTCAGCTCAGCGTTCTCACGCCGTAACCGTTTCAGCTCGGCCGATTCCGTGCTCGTTGTTCCAGTTCTAGTACCAACATCGATCTCGGCTTGCCGGACCCATTTACGCACCGTTTCCGGCACACCCACACCCAAAAGCTGGGCAACTTTTTGCATCGCCGCCCACTCCGAAGACGCACCCTCCATCTCCGCCACCATGCGCACCGTATGATCCTTCAACTCCTGCGGATACCGTGTCGTAGTTTTCCCTGCCATGTCCTGATCCTCTCAAACAAGAAAGTCTCCGGACACGCCGGGGCGATTCAGACACGGCGCGCTGCGCACCTCTTTCCGCTTGATTGACGGTCAAGTAATGCAGCAAGTGGCTTCGCCCGCGGCGGTCACGGTTCAGTTTGAACACTGCAGCCTCACAGCGATCGATTCTGCAACAGAAACAGCTCCAGAGGTGGCAGACTTTGCCGCCCGAGTGTTTGCTATTGACCAAGCGCCCTTGCTACGCGTGCAACTTGCTGACTGTGCCAATGATCAGCAGCTATTGACGATTGCCACTCATCACATCGTCGCTGATGGCTGGTCGCTAGGCGTTCTGGTTCGCGACTTGGGCACCCTTTATGACGCCGCCAAATCTGGCCGGCCCGCTGTTTTCCCGGCGACGATTGATTACCAAGAACATCAACTTGATCAAGCGGTCTTGAGCGAAACGAATTCCGAAAGTTCTAGCGCTTATTGGCTAAATCAATTTTCCGACGTTCCGCAAGCTTTGGCACTCTCTGCGACCACGGTTGACCGCACAAAATTTGCCGGATCTTACGCAAATTATTCCTTGGCTGAACCGTTATGGGCGCAGTTGAAAGACTTCACGAAGACCAATAAGACCACCGTGTTTGTGACGGTAATGAGTGCCTTTACGGCAGTATTCAGTCGGTTTAGTGAAAATGGCGATTTAGTCCTGGGCACCTCGGTGGCTGGGCGTAATACCGAGCTTGTGGAAAATCTGGTCGGCATGCTGGTCCGCACGGTTCCGTTGCGGTTGAATGCGGCAGCGGGTATCGGCTTCGAACAGCTGGTAAAGGACGTGCGAACAACCTTCCATAACGCGCTTCGTCACGCCAATTACCCCTATGAAGAACTCGTTTCTGAGTTACAAACACGAGGAATGAAAGGTCGTTCTGACCTCTTCGATGTACTGGTCGAGTTCCAACAATTCGGCGGAGATTCGGCCGGCCCGCTGGAAGGATTGGCGAATAACGGGCTCGTTGTGACGCCGGTAGAACTGACGTTGAAGACGAGCGTCTTCCCGCTGAACATCATGTTGGCGGAGGAAGAAAACACGCTCGGCGCTGCCATTCGCTTCGACACTGAACAGTTTGGTCTAGCTGCCTGGACCAACTGTGGCAGAGCTTCGAAACCCTGTTGGACTTTGTGCTCAACAACGCACAAGAGCCGCTTAAACTCGCACCGCTGCTATCGGTAACGGAATCGCACCGAGTCCAGAACCTTGGCTACCACGAAGTGCCGTTCGACCAAGAACATCAAATTCATACTCGAATCGAACAAATAGCGGTACAGCAGCCAGACAGAATTGCTTACCGCTCGGCCGACGATCCAGGGCAGCGACGCACGTGCCGCGAGCTCAATGAGCGAGCCAACCGGCTAGCGCATTACTTAGTGGCCGAGCTCAAGGTGGCTCCCGGTGACGTCGTCGCACTAGGCATGGATCGGTCAATACTCACCGTGGAATGCATCATCGCGCTGTGGAAG
Source organism: Renibacterium salmoninarum ATCC 33209 (assembly GCF_000018885.1). NCBI lineage: Bacteria > Bacillati > Actinomycetota > Actinomycetes > Micrococcales > Micrococcaceae > Renibacterium > Renibacterium salmoninarum. The sequence goes on from NC_010168.1 coordinate 2,970,524, forward strand.
TGTGGCGTCGCGTATATGCCAATCGATCCGAAATACCCTTCGGCATTCCTTCGTTCAATTCTTGAGAGCGCCAAAATTCGGGTAGTGCTCCTGGACCCCCGCCAAGTTCCGGATTCGCTCCGATCCGAGATTCCGACAGAATGCGTTGCCGTGGACGTTGACGAGTTCACCGGAGACGACTTTGGCAACGAAAATCTGAGCCTACCCATTTCGGTGCGCGGAATTGCCTACGTCATTTAAACCTCAGGCTCCACCGGTAAGCCAAAGGGTGTGATGGTGGAGCAGCTAGGAATGCTCAACCACCTATATGCGAAGATTCGCGACCTTGGTCTGAATTCCGAAAGCGTTATTGTTCAAAATGCCTCAAACAGCTTTGATATCTCTTTGTAGCAAATGTTTGCCGCACCGTTCATGGCCGGCCGAACCGTGATTGCCTCGCAACAGCTGCAGCTCGATCCAGTTCAGTTTGGCCAGCGCATTGACGCCGAAGGAGTCACCGTACTCCAAGTAGTTCCTTCCTATCTTGACGCGATGCTCGACGCTTGGGAGCACCATCAAGCAGAACCCAGCTTGGAGCTTCTGAAGTATCTGAGCGTCACCGGGGAGGCTTGCCTGCCCAAACAAGTAAACCGATGGCTAACGCTCCGGCCCCAGGTCCTGGTAGTAAACGCTTACGGACCAACCTAAGCGTCCGACGACGTGACTCACCACATCATGACCGCGAAAGTCACTACCGAAGATGTTCCGCTTGGTAAGCCGATCCCCAACACCTTGATTTATGTGCTCGATGAGCACCTCCGCCCGGTACCGCAAGGGGCAGCGGGTGAAATCTATGTTTCCGGAATCTGCGTCAGCCGAGGCTACCTCAACGCACCCGAGCAGACCGCGAAAGTCTTTGGCACTGACCCGTTTGACCCGTCACGATCCATGTACCGCACCGGGGACAACGGATTCTGGGACAACGAAGGACTACTGCACTACCTGGGACGGACGGACAGTCAGGTCAAGGTCCGGGGCTTCCGGGTAAGCCTTGCCGAAATCGAGCGCGTCGTTGACGAGGCGCCCGGAGTGAAGCGGGCCGCCGTCGTACTTAAACAGCTCAACGACGGTGACAAACAGCTGTTCGCCTACCTTGTCCTCCATGCCGGCGGCAGCGTAGAGGCTTGCCGGCAACATGTTCAAGAGCAGCTGCCACACCACATGGTTCCCAGCGAATTCATGGTCTTAGAACAGCTACCACTGACTTCCAACGGCAAAATTGATCGTAAGTCGTTGACCAGCCTGGCAGCTCCGGAACAAATCACCTCGGTAGTGCAGCCCAGCACTGAAACGGAAATTGCGCTCGCGGCAATCTGGCGTGAAGTATTGGGCCGCGAATTGATCGGTGCCGAGGATCAGTTCTTTGAAATCGGCGGCAATTCCCTGCGTGCTATCCAGGTTCTAGCATTGATTCACCGCCGGATGGAGGTTGAAGTTCGGCTGGAGCAATTGTTTTCAAACCCAACGGTGGCCGAGTTGGCAAAAATGTTAGATAATGCCAGCAACTCCGTGCTGGAGACCTCAATTAGTTCGATCGGCGGAGCGGGCAGCTACCCCGTGGCCGCTACCCAGCGACTGCTCCTAAACATCGAACGAGAGTATGCCAGTCAGCAGCTTTCTGCGTTCAATCGCAATGATCTTTTTGAGATTACCGGCCCCTTCGATCCGACTCTGCTGCAGCGCGCATTTTTGCTAGCTACCGAGCGCCACGAAGTGCTCAGAACGACCTTCGATATCCGCGCAGAGCGCCAGCGAATCCATCAGCCTGGCGAGATCACACCTGAATTTGTTCGGCATGACGTGAGCGGTAATTTTAGCCAGGAAGCGCTAGATAAACTCATCGAAGCCCGGCTCAAGGTTCCGTTTGAGGTTGAATCGCAATCACTCGTTCGTGCAGATCTATTCCAGACCGGAGCAACGCAGTTCAGCTTGCTGACGTCGATGCATCAACTGATTTCTGATGCTACTTCAGCGATGGTGCTGCACCACGATATTCAGGAAATATATGGTGCGCTGGTTGAGGATCGTCCCGCGGCACTCAGTGAGCTCAGTTTCCAGTTCAAAGACGTCTCGGCATGGGGTGAATCCCGCCGCACCGCGGAGCAGCTCAGCAGCGACCAAAACTTTTGGCGAGAGGCAATCCGGGATGCTTCTTCCATGGTGCCGGTGGCTACAGATTCTACGCGACCGATGCAGGCAGCCCTGACGGGAAGACGCCTCGAACTTGCAGTTCCAGCCGAGCTCACCGGAAATTTTGCCGCTCTAGCCCAAGCGCATAAGGTCACCAAATTTGTGGTTGGCCAAGTTGCCATTGGCCTTCTGCTTCAGGAACAGACCTCGCGCTCTGAGATCACCATGGGCACTTACTCCCGAGGCCGGGATAGCGTAGATATGGATGAGCAGATCGGCTTCTACATTAAGACCATTCCACTAACGTTCCGCACCTCGCCAGACCAGAGCATTGCTGAAGTATTACAAAGCAGCCAACAGCAACTAATCGATGCGCTGGCCCACCAGGAATACCCCTACGGCGAGATCATGAAGGACGTTGGCTGGCACCGAGGAATTGACCGCAGTCCGCTCTTCGACGTGATGGTTGCCTTCGATCACGTGGACTCAGTGGAACTAACCACGCAAAGCGGCGGAGCAACGTTCACGGTGCAAAATCTGCCTCGACGCTCGAAGGAAGCTGACCTGCAATTTGTCTTCCTCAAAAACTCGGAAAAGTTGGACTTGGGTTTGACCTACAACACTGAGATCTTCAGCCAAGATCGCGCCAAAAGTTTCCTCAATCGACTTCTGGAAATCCTTGAAGCGATGTCGCAAAATCGGCCAGTATCTGAACTAAACCACCTGACAGAAAGCACCCCTCATGTCTAAGCAACCTCTTGCTCTTCTCGATGCAGAAAGACAAGCTCTGCAGACTAGTACAGAAGCCGACCCGTTGACTCGGGAATTCTCTGCCGACGGCTCCGAGTGCCGCATCGTCTTCACCGCATGCGCACCGGAGGCCGTTGAAGAAACAATTGCGGCAGAAAAGCAACGCGCGCAAAAAGCCGGGTACACCTTGGAGTGGAAGGTTTACGGTCATGACTCGTTACCAAAGCTGCCGGAGCTACTGACTCAGGCTGGGTTTGAGCCTGATGACCGTGAGACCGTCTTAGCGCTGTCAGTGGATCAAGCCATGCTGCCAGCCGACGAAGCTCTAGATATTCGCCAAGTCACTGATGCGCAGGGCTTCAATGATTACGAGGAAATCGCGCACCCATTAGGACGCCGGAACGCAGCGCAGGAACGGCAAAGACTTGCCGCGGAAAGGGAATCTCATCCGGGTGAGATTAGCATTCATATTGCCTATGTTGATGGTGTTCCACGGGCTTGCGGACGGCTCTATCTTCGAGCAGGCGGTCATGTTGCCGAGCTCGCGGGCGGCCGGACGCATCCTGACTTCCGACGCAAGGGGTTGTTCACCGCCCTGGTGGCGAGCAGGGTCCTTGAAGCGAGCGACCAAGGACGTGAACTGGTGCTTGTCGATGCTTTACCCACCTCAGAACCGATACTTACCCGACTTGGCTTCGAGCCGATCACGTGGACAATGCCTTTTGTCTTTGAACCAGACGAGAACGCCTAGCAACTGGAGGGATTCAACGATGCCAACGCAACAAGATTACAGACGGCACAACCGGTCCAGACCATGGCCAGACTTCCGTCATCTTGGCTTACTACCGACTTGTCGATTCGGGCGACCTCAGCCTGCTTGAGCTTTTTCATCCGGAGGCCGAATACAAAAGGCCGGGATATCCGGTCTTCAAAGGTCAGCAAAGCCTCAAAGATTTCTACGCGAACGATCGCATCATCGCGGCTGGGAAACACGAAATTGAGCGCATGTTTAGCCAGGATAAATTCATCGCGGTAGAAGGTACGCTTCGAGGTTCGCTGAAATCCGGTGAAACCGTAATGGTGAAATTCAGTGATTTCTTTGATCTAGAGCAGCAGCCCAATGGTTATCTGATCCGCTCACGCAGAACCTACTTCGATGACGTCAAAGTCTAGGCAAAAAGGCAGTTAGAAGCTGGCTTTGACCGCTGCGGGCGCTTTGCTGAATTTCAACTCTGGCGTATCAAATTTTGCTTTGCGCAAAGCGGCACGGTCCGAGAGATAGCTCATTCGTACTTCCCACGGCCTGGTGGATCCCTGCCGCGGGAAGTTCTGTGCACTGCGTTGCATGTAGCCAGCGCCGAAATCGAGCATCGGTTTGAGCGCCATGGTTGGGTCGGTAACTTCCGGTTTCACCATGTCATAGCCGTGCGCATCCATGTACTTGAGTAGCCGGAGCGTGAATTGCGCGGTGATATCTACTTTCAACGTCCAAGAAGAATTGATGTAGCCGAAAGTGAAGGCAAAGTTCGGCACGCCGCTAGCCAAGGTGTCTCGGTAGACCACAACCTTCGACATATCAATTGGCTCACCATCAACCGTGGCCTTGATGTTGCTCAAGGCAGACATATTCAGCCCGGTGGCAGAAACGACAATATCTGCTTCAAGCTCCTTGCCGGAAGCTAAGCGAATCCCGGTGGGCGTGAAGGTTTCAATGGTGTCTGTCTCCACCGAGGCGGATCCCGAGCGGATCGCGGTGAAGAGATCGCCGTCGGGCACTAAACATAGCCGCTGGTCCCAGGGATTGTATTTTGGCCCAAAGTGCTTTTCGACGTCGAAGCCGGCCGGGAGCTGTTTCTCCACCCTGCGGATCAAGCCGGACCGGACCACCTTGGGCATTGCCTTGCTGGCCTTGAAAATCGCTACTTGTTTGAGCACGTTTTTCCACTTGACTAAGGGATACGTGACTGAAAGCGGCAGCACCTTACGCAAGGCGCGGTCCACCGGGTCTTGTTTAGGTTGCGCCGCAATGTAGCTAGGCGAGCGCTGCAACATGGTCACGTGGCCTGCGGTGGCCGCCATCGTTGGCACCAGCGTTACCGCGGTTGCGCCGCTACCAATCACTAGAACCCGTTTTCCGGCGTAGTCCAAGTCCTCGGGCCAATGTTGCGGGTGGATGAATCTGCCCTGGTAGTCCTGGAGGCCGGGGAACTCCGGTTGGTACCCGGCTTCGTGGTTGTAGTAGCCGGTGTTCATCATGAGGAAGTTGCAGCTGATCTGTTCCGTAGCGCCGGTGTCTAGCCGCTCAAAGTCCACGGTCCAGGAGGCGGGTTCCGATGACCAGGAGGCAGCGGTGACCCGGTGCCGGTAGCGGAGGTGTTTGTCAACGCCATATTCTTCAGCCGTCTCACGCAGATAACTCAAGATCGCCGGGCCATCAGCGATCGAATCTTCAGATTTCCACGGTTTAAAGCCGAAGGTCTGCATATCTGAATCGGAGCGGATTCCTGGGTAACGAAAGAGGTCCCAGGTACCGCCGCTGACCTCGCGCGCTTCCAAGATGGCATAACTGCGGTCAGGTAACGTTCTGCGGAGATGGCAGGCGGCGCCGATCCCGGAAATTCCTGCGCCCACGATCAAAACGTCCACATGGTCCGTAGCCATGAACACCTCACATGTGTTCGGTAAACCGGAAATATTACTCGTGAGTAACAAAGATACACATCGCATACCTTTGTTTCAATGGGCGCTTCACCCTAGGGTGTTTTGGCTCGAAACAAGCCGCGCCAGAATCCTGGCGATTTCTTCGGCTGCTCAGCCGACGACGGCATAGCCCGCCCCGAGCGGCGAGCTCGCCAACGCTGGATTTCCTGGTCCACATCGCGCAATTTGGTCACCACCGGCGGGCCACCAAGCAACTGCCTTCGAGCTTCAACGACTCGAGCATTGAACTCTTCCAGGGCATCCCGCACCGCACGCTCGGCACTAAGTTTGTCCAAAACGCCGTCGAGCTCGGCGTCTTCTTTGCGGAGCATAATTGCGGGCGGGCCAATGCCGGTAAGATTTTCGCGCTGGATGAGGCCCTGAACCCACCAATCTGGGTCCAAAGTGGTGCCCAAATTCGACAGCGGCTTGCCCGCATAAGCGAGGTTGTCGAAATCTCCACGCGCAACAGCTAGGTCTACTGCGGCATCTGCCCGAGCGGCAACGTCGTCAGGCCGGAAGGGCGGGATCTCAATTTCAGGCTCAGCGGCTGCTTCTTGCGCCTCCTGGTATCTGGCCGCTCGAGTGGCCGGGTTATCGAACTCGTCAAGTTCCTTCTTGGGCATCGTCACCACTCGTTCCACGCCGTCGTCGAGGGTTCCAGTCTAGCGAAGCCTGCCAGGCGGTGCTGGTCAGGAAGCAGAAAACCCGGCCCAGACTTTCGTCTGGACCGGGTTTCATACTGCGGAGGATGGGGGATTTGAACCCCCGAGGGCGTTAACCCAACACGCGTTCCAGGCGTGCGCCATAGGCCGCTAGGCGAATCCTCCTTGATTGCAATTCACTTGCCAGTTAGTGCCAGGCCAGAGAAGAGCAGACTCCAGAATACCCGAAGCTGAGGGTGCCACGAAATCACACCCGTTTTGCCAACAAAATAATCAAATAAACCCCGCCAATAAGCCCGGTCACCACACCCACCGGCACCACTAACGCACCAAAGGCCCACTGCGAAAGCAGGTCGGCCGCACACAACAACAACGCGCCCATCAGGGCAGAAAGCCCGATCGGCACCGCTGCTGACTTGGCCATCGGTCGCACCAATTGCGGAGCCGCCAAGGCAATAAAGGAAATCGGACCAGCGGCAGCAACAGCCGCGGCAGTCAGGCCCACGCCAAATATCAGCGTCAGCACACGCGTTCCCTCCACTCGCACGCCCAGCTGGCGAGCGGCGTCGTCGCCCATTTCCAGCAGCGAGAGCCGCCGCCCCAAGCCAGCTAGAAACGGGAACAGCACAAATAGGCACAGCACTGTCATGCCCGCTTGCCCCCACGAACGGCCAACCAATGAGCCGGAGAGCCAGATGTTTGCCGACGCAGCCTGATCAATGCCGCCCCTGGTCAAGAGATAGGAGTTCAACGCGGCAAGCAAAGCGCCAACGCCAATCCCGGTCAGAATCAGCCGGTAGCCTCCGCTCACGCCACCGCGACGGGAAATGCCATAGACCACCATCGAGGCGATCAGGCCACCGCCAATGGCCGCCAAAGCAACTTCAAACGGACCACCGCCAAACAAGATGATCTGCGCAACTGCACCAGTGGCCGCGCCAGTGCTGAAACCAATAATGTCCGGTGAACCCAGCACATTGCGGGAAACGCTTTGAAAAACTGCACCGGCAGCACCCAAGCTCGCACCCACCGCGAGTGCAGTTACCAGACGCGGCATCCGCACGGACATAATGACCAGTTCATTGCGGCCAGTCCCCCGACCCAGTAATACATCGACGATTTGGCCCGGTGGAATGTTGATTGAGCCAAAACCCAGTAGCGCAACGCTCACGACGACGACCGCCAAGAAAAGCGCTAAGCCCACCAGGAGCACACGCAAATTCAGCAGCATCGACCAGCGGCCCAGCCGAACCGGCCGGACCCATCGCCGGAGCGGCGCGCCAGCCCGTGCGGATACCGGCCTCGCAGCCCGCAGACTCATAGCGAAGCCAACTTTCTGGATCGAACCAGCGCAATGAATACTGGCGCGCCAAGCAGCGCGGTAAAAATTCCGGTCTGCAGCTCGTCCGGCGGCACAATCACTCGACCCAAAACATCTGCGCTCAGCATCATCACCGGCGAAATCAGTAAGACCGTAGGCAGCAGCACTCGATGGTCCGGGCCCACCAGCATCCGGGCAATGTGCGGCACCGCAAGGCCGATAAAAGCGATCGGACCCGCAGCCGCCGTCGCCGCACCAGCCAGCAGTACCACCGCGATGGCAACCCAAAACCGAGTCGCCCGCAGCGATACCCCGAGCGCTTGCGCCGCTTCTTCGCCCAACGCCAGCGCATTCAGCGGGCGAGCCAGCAGCAAAGCAATAACTACCCCCACCACCGCGAACGGCAATAGCGTCGAAAGACCTCGTAACCGCGGCCAAGCAGCGAACCCACATCCCAGTAACGGAATTTGTCGAACGCCTGCGGGTAAGAGAGCAAAATTGCGCGAGTTGCCGCACCGATACAAACCGCCACGGCGGCGCCCGCGAGCGCCATTCTGGCCGGCGTCGCGCCGTTCTTCCGCGCCGCGCCCAAGGCATAGACCAAAACTGCGGCACCAAGCGCGCCCGCAAAGGCGAACCAGACATAGCCCAAGGGATGAGTGATGCCAAAAAAGGCAATCACGGCGGCCACGGCCAACGCTGCACCCGCGCTAATACCCAGTAGCCCGGGGTCCGCGAGTGGATTACGAGTCAGCGATTGCGCGAGTGCACCCGCCAGACCCAATGCGGAACCAACCATGAGACCTAGCAAGGTGCGTGGCACTCGCAACTCATTGACCAAAAGGTGATCGTTATTTCACGGATCTGGCGCGGTCAGGGCTTGCCAAACCGTCCCGGGATCGATCGAACGCGAGCCCCAGCCGATGCTCAAGGCAACGACGACGACTAGGACCAAGAGCACGAGCGCCACGAGGACAACGCGCTTGCTCTTGGCCCCACCCGGGGTTCGAGCCACCAGGATGACTCGAGATTTTGCGGACTGTGTAGGCACTTTTTAGCTGAAGGCCTTCACAACTTTGTCCACCAGATTTTTCGCGCTGAAGTAATCCAGCCGGAAGGTGTCTGCGCCCAGCGCCCAAACCCGCTTGCCCACAACAGCTGGCTGATTTGCCAATACCGCGGTGCCAGTGAAGTCTGAAACGTCTTTGTCTCCGCCGGAAACGAGTAAGATGGTCTTACCGGTTAGCGCGGTAGGCAGGTTCTCCAACGTCACCGCAGCCATATCGTCACGCTTGGGGTTATTAGTATCGAACTTTTCATCAGCCTGCTCGACTTTGAAGCCCAAAGCGGTCAGCAAGCGACCTTGCGCGCTGTTTGTCTTGAAGACCGAGCCGGACTGGCCAGCGTTGATAGAGCAACGCGTTGACCGGTTGCTCAGGAAGCTTCAGCTTTTTGGCCTGCTCGGTAACAAAAGTGTCGAATTCGGAGACGGTCTTTTTGGCATCACTTTCATGTCCGGTAGCAACGCCCAGCGCACTGGCTAGGTCTTCCCACGACTTATTGCCGTAATTGAACATCACGGTGGGGGCAATCTTGCTCAGTTGGTCATACTGATCTTTAGTTGAATCTGCGCCAACGGTCGAGCCAACAATCAGGTCTGTCTCGGCCTTGATAACGTCTTCGATGTTCAAGGTGAGCTTGGGGTAGAGCACCTGGACTTTGCGATCATCAGCCACTTTGGCCCACTGCGAGAAGAAGCCCTTGTCGTCGGTGATTGACGACGGCGTGGTGGCCGCGGTTGCTGTGATCGGTGCCTCGATTGCCAGCAGAGTTCCGGTCAACGTAAGCGACGTTGACACAATCTTGAGCGGCTTCTTGGGGATAGTGGTCTCACCGGCGTCGTGTTTGACGGTGCGCGGCCAGGTGCCCTGATCGGCAGAACTGGAAGAGTTGTTATCTGCGGCAGCCGGCGTGCTCGAGGCACCACAGGCAGATACCGAAAGCACGGCAGCGAGCGCGACGGCGACGACGCCCCAGGCGCGCCGATCCCCTTTGGCTTGCCGAAGAACAGTGCGAGGTTATTGTGCAGGCTTCATAGGGTCTTTCTCGTTGAGTGTGGTGCATCTAACATGCGAATTCAGTTAGGCAAGCCTAGACTAACTTAGGTAAGGCTTGCCTTTTCCTTTATGTGACGTATGTCATTTTCGCTATCACTCAATTTCAGGAGAACTACCCATGCCATTCGGAGCCGATTCAGACAGGGCCGGCGAAGTGCGCCGATTGGATCTCGACACTGTGCTCAGAATGCTCCCGGGAGACCCGGCCGCACTGCGCACTAGTCCAATTTGCCTGCGGGCAACTGATCACACCGACTTTCTGGTCTTTGTTCATCACGACGCGAACGCCGAACATCTCTAAGTCGATGTCAACTCGATCACGGATCGGACCAACTTGTACCTGGGCCTGATGGACCGAGCACCAGAAACCAGCACCTGGTTGGCCGGACTCGAAGTCCCCTCCGACTGGCGCGGTAGCTACTCGTTCATCCCGTTACAAGAAATTCCGGTAGCACCGGCCGAACGGAATCATCCAGAAACTCGCGCGTGGTGGGTACGAGTGTTGGAAAGCTCCGTTGCTGATCCGTTGAACCCGCACGGTGACTACGCTGCCCGGCTCGGCGGTAGGCGCTCAATCACTCAAGGACGCACTGCCGCGCCAGCCCCCGAACACTCTCGGGACGCAGGCAAAGGTAGCGTTCGCACTCTGCAATGGACGCCGTCGAACTCCGCTCATCCGGCCCGTAGTTGCTGGGTTTATCTCCCTGCCCAACAGCGGAGAAAAACTCCCACTCGTGATTCTCTTTGACGGGCAAGTCTGGGCCCAAGACTTGCCCGTCGAACATACCTTAGACACGCTGATAGACAACGGCATGTTGCCACCAGTTGCCGTGCTAATGATTGATTCCCTCGACGGCGGCACTCGCTCCGTTGAACTGCCTCGAAATAGCGCCTTCATCAACGATGTGGCTGATTCGCTGCTTGCCCATGGTGCACGGCGCGGTGCCTCATGACATTACCTCCAACCCGGCTCAAAGAGTTATTTGCGGTCAGAGCTTTGGCGGTCTCGCGGCATTCTTTGCAGCGCGGCTACGACCAGAAGTGTTTGGCTCAGTACTGAGCCAATCGGGCTCGTTTTGGTGGCCACAGATTGACGCCTCAGACGGCGGCGAAACCTTGACTGAATTGCAGAATGGCCCCCGCCTTGAAGCACGCGTGATCTTGCAATTCGGCTCCCTAGAGGGCTCCCTGACCGATTCGAACCGGCTGCTAGCCACAGCGTTGTCAGAGCTGGAAACAAACTCTGAAAGTCACGAAATCTCTGGCGGACACGACTGGGCTTGGTGGCACGCTGAGCTGGGTTCCGGCTTGCGCTCAGCGCTCGCTTCCGCCTCGCTAACCCCGGCGTCTTAGGCCTCCCGCCATACCTGGACATCTCGGTTCGTCACCACCGCTTTGATCCAGTAGAATAGACGGCAGCCCCTCGTGTGGCGTCACCCTGTGAAGTCCCCCCAGGACCGGAAGGTAGCAAGGGTAAGCTGGCTCTGGCGGGTGCACGAGGGGTCCTTTCATTTTAAGGAGCGTTATGGCTGCCAATGCTGCGGGCCGCTTCGCGCCAAGCCCTTCCGGGGAACTCCACCTTGGCAACCTACGCACCGCAATTCTGGCTTGGCTTTTTGCGCGCAGCTCTGACCGACGCTTTCTGCTGCGAATCGAAGATCTAGATCGGGTCCGGGCTGGCTCCGAAGCCGAACAAATCCGTGATTTACGCGTAATCGGCCTGGATTGGGATCAAGAACCAGTGCGGCAAAGCGAGCGTTTGGCGTTGTATTTGAACGCGATTGATTCCTTGCGTGGACGCGGTTTGCTCTACGAATGCTTCTGCACCCGGCGAGATATTGCTGAAGCGGCAAGCGCACCGCACACGCTACCGGGTCACTATCCTGGAATTTGTCGCAATCTTTCTGAAGCTGAAAAAGTTCGACGGCGAGCGGATCGTCCAGCGGCCTGGCGATTGCGTTCCGCAGTGCAAGACTTTGGCATTTTGGATGTTTTGAGCGGACCATTTCAGGGCCCGGTAGACGATTTTGTGGTGGTCAGGAACGACGGCGCTCCGGCGTATAATTTGGCCGTCGTCGTCGATGATGCGCTACAACGCGTCGATCAAGTAGTCCGGGGTGACGATTTACTCTCTTCTAGTCCCCGGCAAGGCTATTTAGCGTCGCTTTTGGGCTTCACTTTGCCGGAATACGCTCATGTGCCACTCGCGGTGAATTCGGCCGGCCAACGTTTGGCTAAACGCGACGGCGCGGTGACCTTGGCCGAAGTCGGCCCGCAGAAAGCACTCGAGATGATTTTCGGCTCCTTGGGGCTGCCACCTTCGTTGACGGAATCGCTTGCCGTTTTTGATCCTGCCGCGATACCGCGGGAGCCTTGGGTAGTGCTCTGATTCGCTGTTACAACCAGGTCTACCACCAGCTCATAGTTAAATTGTCAGCGCATCACGATAGGGTTTCACAGTGACCACAGCTCTCTACCGCAGATACCGCCCGGACACGTTTGCGGACGTGATCGGGCAAGAGCATGTCACCGAACCGCTTATGACGGCGCTGCGTAAGAATCGCGTCAATCACGCATATTTGTTCTCTGGCCCTCGTGGTTGCGGTAAAACGACCTCGGCTCGGATCTTGGCTCGCTGCCTCAACTGTGCGCAAAGCCCCACTGATACACCTTGTGGGAGTTGCGATAGCTGCGTGGAATTAGCCACCGGCGGCCCGGGCAGCTTGGACGTGATCGAAATAGATGCGGCTAGTCACGGTGGTGTGGATGATGCGCGCGATCTCCGCGAACGTGCAACCTTTGCACCGGTTCGCGATCGCTACAAAATCTTCATCATCGACGAAGCACATATGGTCACCAGCGCGGGCTTCAACGCACTGCTGAAAATCGTCGAAGAGCCGCCGGAGCACATCAAGTTCATCTTCGCGACTACCGAGCCGGAAAAAGTCATTGGCACCATCCGCTCGCGAACACATCATTATCCGTTCCGGCTCGTTCCGCCGGAACCACTAATGGCGTACCTCCAGTTGCTCTGCGACCAAGAAAAAGTTCCGGTTGCCCCGGGTGTACTTTCGCTGGTTGTCCGGGCTGGCGGCGGCTCCGTTCGCGATTCGCTCTCAGTTTTGGATCAGTTGATGGCTGGTGCGGGCGCCCAGGGTCTTGACTACGAACTAGCTGTCTCGTTGCTGGGTTACACCCACGCCTCCTTACTAGATGACGTTGTGGATGCTCTGGCCGCCTCGGACGCGGCAACCGTATTCCGGGCCGTCGATCGGATTATCCAAACTGGTCTGGATCCGCGCCGCTTTGTTGAAGATTTGCTTGAACGATTCCGCGATTTGATCATTGTTCAAGCCATGCCGGAAAGTGCGCAAGCGATTCTTCGCGGTATGCCCGAGGATCAAATTGCCAGAATGCAGACTCAGTCGACGCAATTGGGCCGTGCCGAACTGTCTCGAGCAGCCGACGTCAGCAATACCGCGCTGACAGAAATGACCGGCGCCACCTCGCCTAGGCTGCATTTGGAGCTACTCTGCGCTCGGCTACTGCTGCCCGGTGCCGAGCAGACTGAGCGCGGCATGGCCGCACGTTTAGATCGGGTTGAACGACGGTTGTCGTACGCCGGATCGGCTACGGCCGAGCAAGGTGCGCCTGAACGTCCCGCACCGGTGGTTCCGGTATCTACCCCGGAACCTGCACCTGCAGCACCACCTGCAGTGGAGCCTCGGGAATCGGCAGCGTCAGCCGAGACGGCCGATATGCCAGAAAATCTACAAAAATCAGCACCGGCCAGCGCTAGCCCTGAATTGGATGACTGGGGCATCCCGGTTCAAAGCCCCCCGGCAAGAACTCAAGCACCAGCGCCACAGACACCAGCGCAACAGGCACCAGAGCACCAGCCAGCCGCACCGGAGCCACAAACACTGGCAGCACAATCACCTGCTCAGCGAGCAGTTCCGCCGACGAGTTCTGCACCAGCAAACTCGGCGGACGGCATCGACATGTTGCGCCGGGCTTGGCCGGATGTTCTTGAGCAGCTGACCAAAGTGAAACGCTCAAGTTGGGCGTTGATCGCACCTAATGCGACACCACAAAGTTTCGATGGCAAGGCCTTGGTGCTCGGATTCGGTACCGAGGGTTTGGCATCCGCGTTTTCCCGTGGTGAGCATGCCGAGAACCTCAGAGCCGCTATCAAGGCGACCCTTGGCTTAGACTGCCAAGTCACGGCAACGGCGTCCGGTGCCCCGCCGGCAAACTACAATTCTGGGAGCTCTGAGCCAAACCCAAAAGGACCGGCCCAAGCAGTTGATTGGGCCGGACCAGCTGAACAATCGACGCCAGCCGAACCAGACTGGGCTATTGAAGATCCCCGCCCAAGCGAAGAACAGCCAGTCGAGCAACACCCGATCGAGCAATACCCGGCCGAAAAAGTCCGTCCTTCAACTGAGCCAGATCCTCGAGAGAAAATCTGGCAGCGCCCAGTTTCTGCACAACCTGCTGCCGTTGTGGAACCTGGCTGGGGTTCAATTTCCGCTGCACCGGATTGGATTAGTGGCGCTAGCGACGATTCGCAAACGTCCGCGGCCCGGGCACCAGCAAGCTCAGAACCAGTCGCGAAGCAGCCAGTATCTGCAGTACCTGTCGCGACAGCGGCCGTGCGCGAAAAAGCCAGTGCGGTTGATGAGCCGGTTGTGGCAAAGACCAGCCTGTTCCAACGGTTGAGTGAACAGGCTAAACAGTCTGCACCACCGCCTGTGGCGACGCCGGAAACCTATGTTGAAGACATTCCTAGCGCCGACGATGAGACTATTGAAGAGTCTGGTCTGGTGGGTCGAGCAGCCGTGGAACGGATCTTGGGTGGCAGGATGATTGAAGAACGCCCGCTCAACAGGTCCTAACCTGCACTGTTGAGTAGATTCACCTAGTCACGCATCGAAGAGAAGAGCAAAACAGACCGTGTATGAAGGCGCAGTTCAAGATCTGATCGACGAATTAGGGCGCCTGCCCGGGATCGGTCCCAAATCCGCGCAACGGTTGGCTTTCCATATCCTCGAAGCAGACCCGGAAGATATGAAGCGCTTGGTCACTTCAATCGTCACGGTCAAAGAACGCGTCAAGTTCTGTTCAATTTGTGGCAACGTCGCAGAACAAGACACCTGCAGTATTTGTCGCGATCCACGCCGAGACCCAACAATCATTTGCGTTGTCGAAGAATCTAAAGACGTGATCGCCGTCGAGCGGACCCGAAGCTTTCGCGGCCTCTATCACGTGCTGGGCGGTGCGATTAACCCAATCGCCGGCGTAGGCCCCGACCAGCTGCGCATTCGTGAGCTACTCAATCGCCTCAGCGACAGCCAAATCGAAGAAATCATTATCGCCACGGATCCCAATCTGGAAGGCGAAGCGACCGCAACCTATCTCGCCCGGATGCTCAAGTCGATTGGCATCACAGTCACTCGTCTTGCCTCTGGACTGCCAGTTGGTGGCGATCTGGAATATGCCGACGAAATCACGCTGGGCAGGGCCTTTGAAGGTCGCCGCAACGCCTTGGCGTAGGCCCGCGCTGAGCCTACGCCAACTGAAAGCTAACTAGCAGCCGAACCAGCAATATTGACCAACCAGCTAACGCCAAATTTATCTTTGCATTCGCCGAAGTGGTCACCCCAGGGCGCCTTTTCCAGCGGCATCCCAACAACGCCACCGGAAATCAGTTTCTCCCAGTATCCGCGCAGTACATCTTCGTCATCGCCACTGAGTGAAACTGTGCCATTATTGCCCAGCTCCATGCTGTTGGGCGTATCAGCCCCCATCAACACCAAACCGTTTTCTGCGACGAGCATTCCGTGCATGATTTTGTCCAGCTCAGCCTCAATCTTCGCTCGCGTGGAATTCGCGAAATGTAGACAGGGTCAGCTCGCCGCCAAAAACGGATTGGTAAAAGGTCATGGCCTGCTTGGCGGTGTCTTGGAAGCTTAGGTAAGGGTTCAGGCGCACAGCCATGGCAATTCTCCTCCGTAAACAGGAACCAATGGCTGGCCCCTTCTGCGCTCATCCTAAGCGCGATGCGGTGAGACCGAAAGAGCCCAGAGCCGGAACAACCAATGACACCTAAGATGAATTTCCGCGCAATCTTTACGCACGAATTCAAGGAAGATGACCTCGGCAGATAAACTGGCGGGAGTCTTGCCCCACCTTCAGGAGTCATCCAGTGCCAGTCCGCCGCTTGAGCATGCCCGGTTTCTCATCATGAGCCTCATTGTGCAAAAGTACGGCGGCTCCTCAGTAGCCGATGCCGCCGGAATCCGACGCGTAGCCAAGCGAGTAGTTGCCACGCATCAAGCCGGGCACGACGTCGTCGTAGTAGTTTCCGCGATGGGTGACACTACTGACGAGCTGCTCGATCTTGCCGCACAGGTCGCCGAACACCCGCCCGCTCGCGAGCTAGATATGTTGATGACGGCCGGCGAGCGAATTTCGATGGCGCTGCTGGCAATGGCAATTAGCAGCCAAAACGATGTGGCACAGTCCTTCACCGGCAGCCAAGCCGGCATGATTACCGACGGTATCCACGGCAAGGCTCGAATCATTGACGTTGATCCGCACCGCGTGCGCACCGCCCTGGATAAGGGGCAAATTGCGATTGTTGCTGGTTTCCAAGGTATGAGCCGAAGCACCAACGAGATCACTACGATGGGTCGCGGCGGCTCGGACACCACCGCCGTCGCACTGGCTGCCGCCTTGAATGCTGATGTCTGCGAAATCTATACCGACGTTGACGGCGTCTACACGGCAGACCCGCGAGTGGTACCCAGCGCGCGGAAAATCGACAAGATCTCTAGCGAAGAAATGCTTGAGCTCACAGCATCTGGCGCAAAGATTCTGCATCTGCGCAGCGTTGAGTATGCACGCCGATTTGGGCTTCCGATTCACGTCCGCTCCTCATTTAGCGACCACGAAGGTACTTGGGTCTTACCCAGCCCCGACGACAAAATCATCAGAGGCGAAGGAGTCGCTTTGGAACAGCCCATCATCTCCGGTGTTGCACACGATCGGTCCGAAGGTAAGGTCACCGTCGTCGGTGTACCGGACATTCCCGGCAAGGCCGCAGAAATCTTTGGCATTATTGCCTCCGCACACTCAAATATCGACATGATTGTGCAGAACATTTCCACGCACGGATCTGGCCGTACCGACATTTCCTTCACGCTGCCAATGGTCGAAGGTGCTGACGCTTTGCAGGCGCTCAAAGACGCACAAAGTACTGTTGGCTTCGAAGACATAATCTACGACGACAGCATTGGCAAGCTCTCACTCATCGGCGCTGGTATGCGTTCACACCCCGGAGTTTCGTTCAAATTCTTCAAAGCATTGTCAGATGCCGGTGTGAACATTGATTTGATTTCCACCTCGGAAATCCGAATCTCGGTCGTTACCCGGGCAGACCTTTTAGATACCGCCGTGCGTGCTGTGCATAAGGCCTTCGATCTGGATGGCACCGAAGAGGCGACGGTTTACGCCGGCACCGGCCGCTAACGTCTGGTTTGGGTACTCACCCCCGCGCTACGAGGTCGTAGCTGGGCGGGAGCTAGTCCTGCCCACGTAGCAAGCTACTCGGCTGGGGAGGAGCCCCCGGGCGCAAGCTTCTGGAACACCAGGTGATCCTGCCACTTGGTGTCCTGGGCAAACAGTAAGCTGATTATCAGACGATTCTGACGGCAGCTGGGAGCACCGATGGACCTCGAGCAACTTCTGATACTGCTGGTAGCGGCTTTGGCGGTGACCGCCTTTGCCCGCAAAGTCGGCTGGCCTGCACCACTTTTGGTCACCGGCGTGGCCATTCTGGTTTCTTTCTTCCTAGTGGATGAAGTCAAAATCGACTCTGAAGTCATTCTGACCATCGTGCTGCCACCGCTACTTTATTCAGCAGCTTTAGACGTTTCGTTCCAGGATTTCCGCACCTCGCTGCGCCAAATCCGAAGGCTCGGCATTGGCCTGGTGGTCATTACCGCGCTTGTCGTCGGCGGCGTCGCGAACATCTTAATTGGCGATATTTCGCTTGCTGCTGCCCTGCTCTTGGGCGCAATTGTCGCGCCACCGGATGCGGTTTCCGCAACGGCAATCGGCAAGAAGCTGGGCCTGCCCCGTCGTGTCATGACCGTGCTCTCCGGCGAAAGTCTGATCAATGACGCAGCAGCCTTGACCATGTTTACGCTGTTCCTCAACGGCGCGACTAAAGGTTCTTCTTTTGGCTTCAACGACGGCCTACTGCTACTGCTCATCAACATCGTCGGCGGCGTGGGCGTCGGGCTGGTCCTTGCCTTCATCGTGCAATTCGTTCGGACCCGGATCAAGGATCCGCTGATTGAAACGGTTATTGGCCTGCTGGTCCCGTTCGGCGCCTATCTGATTGCGGAAGAATTGCACGGCTCTGGCGTCCTCGCTGTTGTCGCGGCTGGACTTCACTTGGGCTATAACGCACCAAAGGGCAGCTACGTGATGCGGCTGCAGGAACAACCTATTTTGGCTTCGCTAGATGTGCTTCTGGAAGCTTTTGTTTTTGCCCTGATCGGTCGGCAATTCAAGAACGTACTCTTCGAAACCATCGATAGCCCGCGCGGTCTCGGCGTGAGTTTGGGCATTGCTGACATCCTGCGCGCGATCACTATTCTGATCCGGCCCGCTTATGTCTTCGTCTCCTACTACCGACGCCAGATTCCGGTCTTCAAGCGACGTCGCCAACGCCGCGGTCGGGATGAACCGGAGATGAGTTGGCGCGATTTGACCGTGATCTCTTGGACCGGCATGCGCGGAGTAGTCACGCTTGCCGCGGCGGCTTCAGTAGTCGCCAGTTCGGACGTCGAAGCCAAAGATCTCATTTTCCTCACCGCCTTTGTGGTCACCATCGGCACCCTGCTCCTGCAAGGCCTCACACTACCCTGGCTGATCAAAAAGCTTGAGGTTTCTGATCCGAACCAAGAACAGCGCGATCAAGAAGCCGAGCAGGCACTCATGTCTCGCACGTTCAAAATCGCGATGGAGCAGATGAAGCCTACGTGGCAAAAGCTTGCCGCAAAGGTCGGCCCCGAAAAGGCCGAAAAGCTCATGGCCCGGATTCAAGGCTCGGCGGCGGCCAGAATGTCAGCGATGCAGGACGTTAACGACGACGCGTCTGTTGCGAAAACAGCGCCATTCGGTAAGGGTGGCATCGCCAAGCCAGAGATGGCCCAATACATGACCGACATGCGCCGCCAAATGAACGAACTTCGCCGAAAAGTCCTGATCGAAGAACGAGATAAGGGCAATCTCGATGACGAAGTGATGCGGACGGTACTGATGGAACTCGACACCGAAGAATTCGCCTTAGACAAATCGTGGCAGTCCCGGATGCGTTCCTAGAGCTGGGGCAACTGCCAGACTTGCTGCAGCTCGCGTTGATAGCTTTGGCCTGCTGAGGTGTCTAAGAAGAAGTTCATTTGCTGCTGCCAAGCTTGATCCACTGGTTCCTGCGCCATGGCCATTTTGAAGGCCACCCAATCAACAACTTCCACCTCGTGGAAAAGATCCGTACCAGAACGCCAGATTCGCCATTCGGTCACGCCATGCTGGCGGAGCAGTTGATCCAGCTCGCCGGGGATCAGCGCATGTGCTTGCTCGTAGGCGAGTTCCTTCCCAGGCTGAAGTTTGGTGTGCAGGGCAATTCGTTGCATCGCAGTTCCTTTCAACGGCTTTTACATCAGATGAATCGGATCAATTCAGCAAGAGATATTCAACCTACCAAGCAAAAATGCTTGACAGCAGATGAACAGTAGATAATCGTTGAATTTTAAAGATCCGATGTATAGCTCGAGGAGTGCTCATGCGCAAAAAGCAGTTTCGCCGCGGCCGTATGCTTTGCGCCAGCCTTGCGATCGGGTCCCTGCTCATTGGAGGGTTAGTGCCTGCTGCTATTGCCGACGACGCCGCGGCACCGCCGGACGATCTTAACGTCCGCTTCGCTGGATCCCTTGTGGGCAGTTCCGCCTACACCACGGCAGGCGATGAATCACTTCGGGGCAGCCTTCGACGCAACCAAGGTGACGAACAACAAATCGTAGGCACCTGCGTCGAACTCAAAGGAACCCGTCAAGGGCTAACTTTCGTCCCGAGTGATTGGTCCTTAGGCCAAGGAACCGCGAACAAAAACTTCATCGCGGAACTCCAATTCACACCAACCTCAGCACCAAAAAACCTAAGCACGCTCTTTTCTGCCGGCGGAAATTTCTACGTCAGAGCTGAAGCTGGAAAGTTCAGCTACGGCTTCGACTCATTCGATGGCCAGAGCTGGACAAAGAACTCAGCCACTGCGCCGTACCCAGCACTCAACCAAAAGCACACTTTGTCATTGCAGTATTTGCCCGGCGAGCATAATGCCTCGTTATATGTACTCCTCGACGGCAAGCAGCTCCCCACCGTGACGGGGACAAAAGGCTTCGCGCTGGCTGCTGGAGCTGAAAACTCAATCGGGTTCGGTAACGACGTGCACCCCCATGGTGGCGACCGGCCCCGCCACCTTTGACCCCAAAGCTTTTCTCTTCCGCTCGGATAACGGGCCCGGGCCAAACCCTGGCGGAAATTGCACCGATCTGAGTCGAATCGCCCCTGGCAACTACATTCCGGTCAGCGCAAATGATTGCGATCAGGACATTGTCACAAAATCGACTCTAGTTCGGCCAACGACGCAACAATGGCAGTGGCAAGACGACGGACTCAGCGCCTTCGTTCATTTCGGCATCAATACCTTTTACAACCGAGAGTGTGGTCATGGCACAGAGGACCCGCAGTGCTTCAACCCGACCGGCGTCGTCGATACCGATCAGTGGGTGAGTAACCTGGCTGCGGCGGGCTTCAAACGCGTCATTCTTACCGTGAAGCACCACGCTGGCTTCCTGCTCTACCCGAGTAGATATTCGGACTATTCCGTCGCCTCGTCGCCATGGTTAGCAGGCAAGGGTGATGTGCTTCGGCAGCTCACCCATTCGGCACACAAATACGGGCTCGACGTCGGAGTTTACCTCTCACCGGCAGACTCCAATCAGGAGGTCCGCGGGGTTTATGGCAATGGCAGCACGCCCAGTGCTCGAACGATTCCCACGCTGCTCCCCGGTGATTCTCGCGCAGACCAAGCGGGACTACCCAGCTTCAACTATCAAGCGACCGACTATGGCGCCTATTTTTTTAAACACGCTCTACGAAGTAGAGACCCAGTACGGCAAGATCAGCGAAGTTTGGTTCGACGGTTCAAGCGGTAACACGGCTAAGTCAGAAAAATATGACTATCCAGCCTTCTACGACCTAATTGGCAAGCTACAGCCAGATGCCGTCGTTGCCGTTGGTGGCCGAGATGTCCGTTGGGTTGGCAATGAAGCAGGCCAAGCCCGCGCGGATAATGAATGGAGCCGGCTGGCGGTCGGCGACCCGGCAGACAAAGGGAAATTCACCGAAATCATACCGACTGATGCACAAGATCTTGGTGATCGAACGTCCTTAATTTCAGCGGTGCGGCAAGGCGCCAATACGCTGCACTGGTGGCCCGCTGAGGCGGATTTCAAACTTACCCAAGGCTGGTTTGCGCATCCGAACGATCAACCGCTCAGCGGCAACCAGCTTCTGCAAAAATATGAGGAAACTGTCGGCCGCAATGCAGTGTTCTTGATGAATGTGCCGCCGACTACCGACGGCAGTATCTCTGCGGCTTCGATTCAAGCGCTCAAAGACTTCAAAATCGCACGAGATAAGGCTTATGGCACGGATCTGGCCAGCGCAGGCCGCACCACGACGACGGAAAGCGCAGTCAACATTGACCTAGGTTCAGCCAAATCGGTGAAGCGAATTTCACTCAGCGAAGATGTGCTGAACTACGGTCAAAGTGCTGAAAAGGTCAGTGTTGAGGCAAAAGTGGACGGCAGTTGGCAGAGCATCGCGGAAGCTGGCGCAATTGGCCAAATGCGGATTCTGGTTTTGCCAACTGCAGTGACTGCGCAAGAGTTCCGAATCACCGTCAAAGAATCGCGCGCGCCCGTCCACTTCGCTGGAATCTCACTCTGGAGCAATCTCACGTGAGCGGCAAAAATCCAATCCGACGGATTGATGCGCACCACCACCTTTGGAATCTGAATGATCGGCCGCAAGACTGGATTACCGGACCGAGTATGGCCGCGATTGACCGAAGCTTTCTGCTGGAAGAATTTGAAGCACTCGCGATTGAGTCGGAAGTGGACGCGAGCGTTCTGGTGCAAACGGTCTGCGAATCTGAAGAGACCCCAGAGCTGCTAGCCATTGCCGCATCCTCCTCAATTGTGCAGGCAGTAGTGGGATGGGTCGATCTAGAAGCCCCCAGTGTTGCTGATCAGATTTCCGCGCTCAAGGAGTCCCCGGGCGGCGGATACTTACGCGGCATTCGGCACCAAGTGCAAGGCGAAAACGATCCCGAGTGGTTAGCGCGCCCAGCGGTGCGACGCGGCTTAATTGCCGTTGCCGAGGCGGGCCTGAATTACGAATTCATCGTCCGCTCGGATCAGCTGCCAGCGGTGGCAAAAACTGCACACGATTTCCCCGAGGCATCATTCATCCTGGATCACGCAGGGAAACCACCGATCGTCGCCGGCGAGCTAGAAGCTTGGTTCACTGACATCGCGGCGGTTGCTTCGGCGTCGAATATCACGTGCAAAGTCTCTGGTCTGCTGACCGAGGCTAACTGGTCTTCTTGGACGATCAATGATGTGCAGCCAATTGCCGATCGCCTACTTGAACTTTTCGGCGTCAATCGGCTGATGCTTGGCTCCGACTGGCCGGTAAGCACGCTAGCTGCCAGCTACCCGTCGACTTGGTCGATGAGCGAGGAGCTGATCGCAACGCTCTCCGCTGCGGAGAAATCAGATCTTCGCCAAGGCACCGCAGCAAAGGTGTATCGAATTCCTGGGACAATGGATGCGTGACCGATAAGCTCCGTAAGCTCAGCCCCGACGAGTGGCTGCCGCTTGCGCAGGCACACGGGGCAAAGGTGGATGTTTATGCGAAGCCTTATTTACAACGCCGCTCTCATGGCGAGAAGCATCCGGTAGAAGATTTCCTCTTTACCTATTACACGCTCAAACCTGCCCAGCTACGGCGCTGGCACCCGGGCAGCGGCACGGTCTTGCTTGGCGATGCGGCTTTGGAACGGCTGGGCTGGAAGTATTACCGGGCTGCTCACGACGGCGAACGTGCGACTTTAGGGCTGAGCGCAGCTGAGCCGGCGGTAGTCGTCGACGCAGCAGAGTTTTTGGCCGCGCGACGCAGCGCGGTGGACTTTGCTGTCGTCATTCTGGCCGGCACTGCGGCTCGGCCCGCCCAGTTGGGCTGCTTCGGATTGCATGAATGGGCAATGGCCTACCGAAGCGACGAGAACGGCATTCGGCACGAGTATCTACCATTGCGCCTCGGGGCTGAAGGCACTGACGAGGTTGTGGAAC
The DNA here is from genome assembly GCF_000018885.1 of Renibacterium salmoninarum ATCC 33209. Lineage (NCBI taxonomy): Bacteria > Bacillati > Actinomycetota > Actinomycetes > Micrococcales > Micrococcaceae > Renibacterium > Renibacterium salmoninarum. The sequence goes on from NC_010168.1 coordinate 2,993,736, forward strand.
AGAACCGAATTCGTTGCTCGCACTTTGATGCCTTCAGGTTTTATACGCCGCAAGCAGTGCCACTCAACGAGCTCGCGCCAAACCGGGAAAATCAGCGCTCGATGGAACAGCCAGGGTGCCTGCACGCAAATATGGATCTGTACAAGTGGACGTACAAACTGTTGCCAATCTTGCCTAGCGAATTATTGATGGAAGCTTTTGAGCTGTCCTGGCGGATTCGAGCAATGGATATGCGGGCTGCGCCGTATCAGCTCAGTGACTGGGGGTACGAACCAATCCAGATTGAAAACGCTCAAGGTAAAGCCCAATACGTGACGTGTCAAAGCGAATTCAGTGCAGAAGCTGCGGTTTTGCGGTCACGGTTGTTGAACGATCTAAGTCAGCGCCTAGAACTAGCAGGCTAGTAGGCCTAGGCTGAAAGAGCCTGATTGGAGGCAGAATGAACCGACGAACTTTAGCCCCCACCTTGATAGCTGTGGCTGCCGCGATTGTCCTGAGTGGTTGCGCAGGGACCCCGCCCGCTGATCCAGGTATCACATCTACTGGAAGTTCACCAACATTCCCGCCCAGCGCCACAGCTGGCCCTTCCTTGCCTTCCGGCGTGGCCAGCCCATTGCCTGCTGGGGCAGATATCTCGCTCGCCATCACGATCAAGGACTCCCCCGAAGCAGCAAACCGCGATTTCACCGTGTTGTGTCAGGGTGCCAACGTTTCCGCCGGCAGCTCCGTTGCCGACCCTGCTGCGGCTTGCCAGGCACTGGAACGCTATGGCGCGGCAATCTTTTGGCCAACCGTTCAGAACCGAAATTGCACGATGCAAATGGGCGGACCTCAAGTAGCTAGGGTCACCGGAATTTTCAAAGGTCAAGGCGTGGACAAGGCTTTCGACCAGAGCAATGGTTGCAATATCTCAGATTGGAATGCGCTTTCTGCACTATTCGGTAACAAATCGGGTGTTCTCTAAGCTCGGCTAGGCGATAGCTATCATCACCACGCCGGCCACGACGATGCCAGCACCAATCAATCGTTTGCGCGGCTCGGCCTCGTGCAGCAAAAAAGCTCCCTCCAAGGTCACAAAAACCACTGATAGCTCGCGCACTGGCGCAACCATCGCTACCGGAGCCATTTGTAGCGCGAACAACACCAAAACATAAGCTAGCGGGGAAATCGTGGCGACAATCAGCACTTCTCGCCCGTGCTGATGCCAAACCGAATGAACCTTGGCGCGTGAACTGCAGCGCGAACGGCGCGAGCAGAACTACCTCGGTCATTGAGGATCCCCACATCAGAGCAATTGGGAAGACAGCTAGGCCGCTGGCAAGCACTGAATGCGCATCCCAAAGTGTGTAGGCGGCAATAGTGACTCCGGTAAGCACCCCATAAAGTACTCCTGCGCCAAGCTTTCCGCGGCCGCGCCCCGGCGTCGGCGTCGAGCCTGACAGCCCAATCAAAACCACACCGCCCACCACTACGGCCGCGCCAAGCACCGCGAGCCATCCCGGCCGCTCGCCCAAAATCAATAACGCCAGTAGCACGCTCAGCGCGGGTCCGGTGCCGCGGGCTAAAGGGTAGACCACCGAGATATCACCCTGCGCATAGCCATGCTGCAACAACACGAAGCCGGTATGGAGTATGCCGCTGACCACACCGTCTAAAAGCCAAGGCAATCACTGTCCGCTAAAAGCCAGAATGCCCCAAATTCCCAGCGGGGCCAGAATCACCGCGGAGCACAACGAGGCGAGCCAGAGGAAGGGCACGCCGCCAGTGCCCGCCTTTTTAGCGGCGAGATTCCAGACGGCGCGTGCAACAGCAGCTGCCAGTACCAAGCCGAGCGCAAGAAGATTCACCTTGCGCATTGTGCCACAGCTCTATGAACAGTTGTCTATACACGTATCCGAGAAATTCACTTTCAAAAAGACCTTGCCGCGCGGCAGCGTTGCTGCAAGAATCGGTCGCAAAGGGCTGTGAATGGTCCATTGGGGTTCTCAACTGATTGCGCACCACATCGCCAGATATCTAAGGAGACAAAATGGGACTTTTCGACCGGGCAAAAAATGCTTTCGGCGGCGGAGACAACGATTGGGCAGCCCAAGCCAAGGCAGCGCAAGATCTAGCAAACCAGCACCTCCAGGCCGCTGGCTATACCGACGGCAGCCCGGTAACCATGGCGAACGCTGGCCAAGTATCGCAGGCAGCGCAAGCAGATCACGATGCGCTCAATGCCTATGGTCAAGAACTCAATCGAATCATCGCCATTAGGCACCCTGGCAGCGCGGTCATCACCAATTCGGTGGACACCGGCGAACGAACCGCTGGAAACCCTTGGCATCAGCTTGAAGTTCAAGTTTCGCTTCCCGGCGCTGAACCCTATCTGGTCAGCAAACGCGAAATGGTTGCACCACAGTTTTTGGCTAGCTACGCGCCGGGCACCAATCACGACGTCAAAGTTGATCCAGCAGACCCGAACAACATCGCCTTTACTAGCTAGATAGCACTATGGGCGTCATTAACGATGTTTTCCGGCTTATGCGAGCGGGACTCAAACAGAGCGCACAAACCAACTATGCGGAGAATCTGCGCCAGTCTGCGGATTTAGCCGAACAATTCAGCAATGGGATACCAGTGACTCACGGCGCCGCTGGCGCTAATCCTTTTGCCAATATGGCCGCCTATGCTGGCATGATCCAAGGCTCCGGCACGGTGCGCGGGCTGCGCGCACCTGGGCAGGTTATTGCTGGTACACCGGTCTACCTTGTTGACTTCGAAATCACGCTGCCAGACCGCGCTGCGTATCAAGCGCAGTATCAGACCGTGATCGCGCAAGCTGCCTTACCCAATTGGCAGCCGGGCGCAATGTTTCCACTGCGCGTTAGCCCTGAAGATCAGAACGCAATCATGCTGGGTTGAAGCAAGTATTTGTGCTGTGAATACTGAGTGGAAATCACCGGTAGAATGGTTCTGCAAGCTCGCGGAGCGCTGATGCCTCCGGCTCGGAGAACCAGCGTGAGACGGCACCGTTTTACGGCTGTTCAACAGCCTCCGCGACCCTTTCGTCTGTCAGAACGAAAAACAGGAGTCACCGGATGCCCCGGATCGTTGTCGATGTCATGCTCAAACCCGAAATCCTCGACCCGCAGGGGAAAGCCATTGTTGGGGCGCTGCCCCGACTGGGCTTCACCGAGTTCAGCGGCGTCCGCCAAGGCAAACGCTTTGAACTGACGGTCGACGGCGAGGTTACTGAAGCTGTCCTGGCCAAAGCCCGTGAAGCTGCTGAAACACTACTGTCCAACCCGGTCATTGAAGATGTGGTCAATGTCGAGGTTGTCAATGACTGAGCTGGCTACTGATCTGTCCGCTACTGATCTGTCCGCTGCGCGGGTGGGGGTAGTCACCTTCCCCGGCACACTTGACGATCGCGACGCTGCGCGCGCCGTTCGGCTCTCGGGTGCGACCGCCGTCGAGCTTTGGCACGCCGATGCCTATCTCAAAGACGTGGACGCCGTGGTGATTCCTGGCGGTTTTTCTTACGGTGATTACTTGCGCGCTGGCGCGATTTCCCGGTTTGCTCCGCTCATGGCAAAGGTCATTAACGCAGCGAACTCGGAGGCGAGATTGCCGGTTCTGGGCATCTGCAACGGTTTCCAGATCCTCACGGAATCGCATTTACTTCCTGGCTCAATGGTTCAAAATGCCCACCTGAAGTTCATCTGCCGTGACCAGGTGCTGCGTGTTGAAAACGCATCGACCGCGTGGACCAATGCTTTTGAAGCTGGGCAAAGCATCACCGTCCCGCTGAAAAACCAAGATGGCCAGTACATCGCAGATGAAAAGACACTTGATGCACTCGAAGCTGAAGGCCGGGTAGTGTTCCGCTACTCAGGCTTCAACCCGAACGGCTCACGCCGGGACATCGCTGGCATCTCGAACGCGGCGGGTAACGTTGTGGGGCTCATGCCGCACCCCGAGCACGCGGTTGAAACTGGCTTCGGTCCGGACCACTCCGGCATCGATGGTGCTGGATTCTTCTCGTCTGTTTTGAACACGATCCTTGCAGGAGCAAAAGCGTGACCACTTCTCCCAGCGAAAAGACCAGCTTCAATATCGATACGGTCGCCAACGCGGCCACCACTCCAGAGACTGAACTCCCTTGGGCTGAGCTGGGTCTAAAGGACAATGAGTTTGCCCGGATCAATGAGATTTTGGGCCGCCGCCCGACTGCCGCCGAATTGGCAATGTATTCGGTGATGTGGAGCGAGCACTGCTCGTACAAATCCTCAAAGGTGCACCTGAGCCAGTTCGGCGAAAAGGTCACTGAGGAGATGAAGAAACACCTATTGGTTGGCATTGGCGAAAATGCTGGCGTGGTCGATATTGGTGACGGCTGGGCCGTGACCTTCAAAGTCGAATCGCATAATCACCCCTCTTTCGTGGAGCCTTATCAAGGTGCAGCTACCGGCATCGGTGGCATCGTACGCGACATTATCTCGATGGGCGCCCGCCCGGTTGCCGTGATGGATCCGTTGCGGTTCGGCGCGATTGACCACCCGGATACCGCACGGTTGGTGCACGGCATCGTTTCCGGCATCGGTGGATACGGTAACTCTTTGGGCCTGCCGAACATTGGCGGCGAGGTCGTCTTCGACTCGGTTTACCAGGGCAATCCGCTGGTCAATGCTTTGGCTGTTGGCGTACTGCGGCACGAAGACATCCGGCTAGCTAACGCTTCTGGCGTGGGCAATCGCGTAGTGCTGTTTGGCGCCCGGACCGGTGGCGACGGCATTGGCGGCGCTTCGGTACTGGCCTCCGAATCCTTCGACTCCACCAAGCCGTCCAAGCGCCCGGCCGTGCAGGTTGGCGATCCCTTTGCCGAAAAAGTACTCATTGAGTGCTGCTTGGAATTGTTCAAAGCCTCGATCGTGGACGGTATTCAAGACCTCGGCGCGGCTGGTATTTCCTGCGCTACCTCGGAATTGGCTTCCAACGGTGAAGGCGGCATGCACGTCGAACTCACCTCGGTACTGCTGCGCGACCCAACGCTGACCCCGGGCGAAATTCTGATGTCCGAGTCGCAAGAGCGCATGATGGCGGTAGTTACACCTGAAAACGTGGCTGCTTTTGAGGCCGTCATGGCCAAATGGGACGTTGAATATTCCTGGTTGGGTGAAGTGACGGACACCGGCCGCTTGATCATCGATTGGGACGGCGAGACGATTGTCGACGTCGATCCGCGCACCGTGGCGCACGACGGCCCGGTATACAACCGACCGTTCCACCGCCCGGAATGGCTCGACGCCTTGCAGGCTGACTCGTTCCTTGCCTCTGGCGTTGCTGAGGTACCCGCCGATTTGGGTGCCGCCGTCGTCGAACTGATGTCCTCGCCGAATATGGCCTCGAAGTCGTGGGTCACCGATCAGTACGACCGGTATGTACAGGGCAATACCGCGCAAGCCATGCCCGACGACGCCGGAGTGATCCGAGTGGATGAAACCACTGGCCTTGGCGTTGCGTTGTCCACCGATGCGAATGGCCGTTACTGCTACCTGAACCCTCGTGAAGGCGCTAAATTGGCCCTTGCTGAGGCATACCGGAACGTGGCCACCTCTGGCGCGCGTCCGCTGGCGGTCACTGACTGCTTGAACTTTGGCTCCCCCGAGGATCCCGAAGTGATGTGGCAATTCGCTGAGTCCGTCACTGGCTTGGCTGATGCTTGCCAGGAACTTGGCGTGCCAGTGACTGGTGGCAATGTCTCGCTGTACAACCAGACGGGCGGGGTCGCGATTCACCCGACGCCCGTAGTTGGCGTGCTGGGCGTGTTCGACGACGTCGCCCGGAGCACGCCGTCCGGCTGGCGGGTAGACGGCCAGGCCATCTACCTACTCGGCACCACGCGCGCTGAATTGGATGGCTCGGAATGGGCTAACTTGCGTGGACACCTTGGCGGTCAGCCGCCGGTTGTTGATCTGGGCCGCGAAAAGGAACTCGCTGAGATTCTGATCAACGCTTCGCGTGACGGCATGGTCGATGCCGCACACGACCTCTCCGAAGGTGGTTTAGCTGCCGCACTGGTTGAGTCCTCACTGCGCTTTGGCGTGGGCGCTCGAATCGGCCTGGATGAGCTCGCTGTCCGTGACGGGATTTCGATCTTTGAAGCCTTGTTCTCGGAATCGCAAGCCCGCGCACTGGTTTCCGTGCCACGCTCCGAGGAAGTCCGCTTCAACGACATGTGCACTGCCCGGGGCTTTGAGCACTTACGTCTTGGCGTGGT